>JBEKUR010000164.1:0-13379 GCA_049514855.1 Terriglobia bacterium | reverse complement strand
GGAGGCTGTGCTTGCCCGCAAAGCGCCTTCCTTCGGAACCTGATGCAGCACGTCATGCTGGAGCGCTCAGAATGGGTATTCATGGATTGCGAGGCTGGGCTGGAACATCTGGGGAGAGCGACATCGAGAGGCGCTGACGCTCTCTTGATCGTGGTCGAGCCCAGCCAATCTTCTCTCGAGACGGCCCATCGAATTCAGCAATTGGCCAAAGACATCGGCCTCTCTCGCCTGTTTGTCGTGGGCAACAAGGTTCGAGATCCCGAAGAGCGAGAGCTGATCGAACAGGGCATGAGCGATCTGAAAGTCCTGGCTTGTCTTCCGGAGAGTCTTGCTCTGCGCCGGGCCTCCCGCCGTGGGATGGCGGTGCAAGATCCCGATCTCCTCGCGGCAGTCGACAGCATCCTGGATGCAATCGAGGCGAGTTCCGTATCGTGACGCGTTGCGGTTGTCGCAAACACCGCGGCTAAGCCCCGGAGGTCCGAAGGAAATTAGTCCAGGGCGGCTTGGTGGCCGCAATCAAAACGACGTTCTCCGTGTTCTCCATGCCTCAAAAGCTTCAACACAGAGCACACGGAGCACCTCAGTGACCTCTGTGTTGAGACGGTTCTGACCACGGAGGACACGGAGACACTACTCAGACGAGGAGAAATCGTCGCGCGCAGATAAGAAACCGGGTGGGACAGGGCGTCAGGCTGATGAGCGTTAACCTTCAATAGCACGCCCAGAACGCGAGAAGGAGGTAGCAACCTATGGCAAGTTCCGCCAAACCCAGACTGACTACTCCACTAGTTCGTGACAATGGCCAATTGCGGCCCGCAAGTTGGGAAGAAGCCCTTGACCGCACTGCTGCCGGCTTTCGCGGCTCGGTGGAGAAATACGGCCCGAAGGCTTTCGGCATGTTCAGTTGCTCGAAGACCACGGACGAATTGAATTTCCTGGCCCAGAAATTTGCCAGGGTGGTCATCGGCACGAACAACGTCGACAGTTGCAACCGCACTTGACACGCCCCTAGCGTCGTCGGTCTGACGGCGGTTTTTGGTTGGGGTGGCGGTACCAGCTCGTATCTCGAGGTCGAGGATACGGACCTGATCGTGCTCTGGGGGTCGAACGCTCGTGAGGCCCATCCTATCTTCTTTCACCACGTATTAAAGGGAATTCGCAAGGGCGCCCGGCTCTGGGTCGTCGATCCACGCCGGAGCGATTCGGCGCGCTGGGCGGACGTCTGGCTTGGGCCCGACGTGGGCTCGGACATCGTCTTGGCCAACGCCGTCGGCCGGGAAATCATCGCTGCGGGACTCGAGAACCGGACCTTTATCAAGCGGGCCACAGCCGGGTTTGACGCCTATCGAGCGCATATCGAACGCTTCACTCTGGAGTACGCGGAGCACGTGACCGGCGTGCCGGCGACTCTGATTCGTGATCTTGCTCATGCGTACGCGCGCGCCCATCGGGCGCAGTTATGCTGGACGCTGGGCATCACCGAGCACCATAACGCCGTTGATAATGTGCTCTCCCTGATTAATCTGGCCTTGCTCACTGGACACGTCGGTCGATACGGTTCTGGCATTGCTCCTCTTCGGGGCCAGAACAATGTGCAAGGCGGGGGTGACATGGGCGCCTTGCCCGACCGATTACCCGGATTCCAACACGTCGAGAACGATGAGCTACGCCAAAAGTTCGAACGCGCCTGGAACGTGAAGATACCTCCAAAACGAGGGCTTAATCTGAGCGGGATGTTCCAGGCCATGGAGCGCGGCGAGTTGAAAACAGTGTATTGCATCGGTGAGAATCCCGTTCACTCGGAGGCCGATCAGCACCGTACTGAGCGCTTGCTGGGAGGATTGGATTTCCTGGTCGTGCAAGACATCTTCCTGACGGCGACCGCAGAGCTGGCACATGTGGTGTTACCCGCCGCCGCAGGCTGGTGTGAATCGGAGGGGACAGTTACAAACAGCGAGCGGCGGGTTCAGCGAGTCCGCAGGGCCGTCGAGCCACCTGCGGGCGTGCGTGACGATATGGACATCGTTTGCGAGCTTGCCAAGCGCCTGGGACACGATTGGGGTCGTCCCAGCGCGGAAGATGTCTGGAATGAGCTCCGGAAGCTTAGCCCCATGCACTCAGGGATGAGTTACGACCGTCTGGAAGCCCTGGGTGGAATCCAGTGGCCTTGTTATGACGAGTCCCATCCGGGCGAGATGTTCCTCCACAGCCGCCTCTGGCAGGAGCCGCTTGTAGGGCCGAGGGCACAGTTCAGTGTGGTTGAGTTTGAGCCACCGGTTGACGTTCTTGATGAGAACTATCCGATCCGGCTGACCACCGGACGGCGTCTGGATAGCTACAACACCGGAGTTCAGACAGCGAGTTACCGGTCGCCCCTGCGCCGGCAGGAGGCGCTGGGGCTTTCCCCCGAGGACGGGGCAAAGTACGCCGTAGCCGATGGAGAACGCGTCCGCATTAGCTCACGCCGGGGGGCAGTGGAGGCCTGTGTTCGATATGACACCTCGCTGCGGCCTGGCCTTGCCTTCCTCTCTTACAACCACCCGGACGAGGTGCCGACGAACTTCCTGACTATTGATGCTGTGGATTCGAAGTCGGGCACGGCGGAATACAAGGCTGCGGCCATCCGTATTGATAAACTTCCGGCTTTGGAGGTGGGGGCACGGTAGCACGGCCGTTGGCCGCAACCAAAACGAGACTCTCTGCGTCCTCTGTGCCTCTCAAGCCTTAACACAGAGAGCACAGAGGATCTCAGTGACCTCCGTGTTGAAGCTCTTCTGACCACGGAGCGCACAGAGCCACTCCGTACGCGAGGAGAAATCTCTGTGGCACGACAAGAAGATGAAAACCAGTGGTACAGCGCGGCCCATCGCCGCAACCAAACACGCCTTGTAGGGCCGGGGCTTGCCCCGGCCAAGGCCGACGCAAGCGTCGGCCCTACATAGTTCCACTGGAAGCTTCGTCGAAGAGAGGAGACCAAATTGGATATTCACGTGACCGCAGATGAGCCGACGCTCGAAGAGCGTGAGGCCGTCGATTCGGTCTTGGGGAAGGCCGAGTCCGGATGGAGTGGCGGCGAGCGGCACATCGAACTGGAGGGGCGATTCGCGTTTGGAGGGCATACTGACCGGGCGCGGCGTCACCTGTTGCTTCCGGTTCTGCATGCCATCCAGAGGCGGGTGGGCTGGACCAGTCCCGGTGCGCTGAACTACGTCAGCGCGAGGCTCGACATCCCACCTGCTGAGGCGTTCGGCGTCGCCAGCTTTTACAGCTTATTTTCGACTACGCCGCGCCCGCCTCGGGTCCTCCATGTTTGCGATGACATCGCCTGCCAGACTCGAGGCGCCCAATGTCTCTGCGAGAATTTGGAGCGGGCGCTGGGTCCTGCTGGTTCGCCCGGCCCGGATGGGAAAACAACCTGGTTGCGCACCTCCTGTCTGGGGTTGTGCGAGCGAGCGCCGGCAGCTTTATTGTCAGTTGCTGGAGAGCGGCCATGGGAAAAGGTAATTGCTCCGGCCGAAGCCGCGACCCTCATCGACGTTCTGTGCGGTGAGAGACAGGAACCCCTCGAGACAACGCCGGACTCCTTCCGCGCGGAGATTTCGGCGCCGCAGGCCGGGCAGCCAGGACTCAGGCTATTGCGCCGTATCGGCCGCAGCGATCCCGGAAGCCTGGACGATTATCGGGCACATGGTGGTTACGAGGCGCTGCGCGCGGCGTTGACCATGGGTTGGGATTGGGTGGTGCGCGAAGTGGTTGCCTCCAAGCTCGTCGGCCGCGGTGGCGCGGCGTTTCCGGCCGGGAGAAAATGGGACCCGGCGAATCGTCCGCGCTATCTGGTGTGCAATGCAGATGAGTCCGAGCCGGGCACGTTTAAAGACCGTATCGTGATGGAGGGCGATCCTTTCGCGCTCATCGAGGCGATGACCATCGCAGGGTTCGCGACCGGCTGCGAGCAGAGCTACCTCTACGTCCGAGGCGAATATCCTCTGGCCGCCGAGCGGCTCGAACAGGCCATCGAGATTGCCCACCGACGAGGCTTCCTGGGCAGTAATATTCTCGGCCAGGGCCTTCGTTTCGAGATTCAGATGTACAAGGGCGCAGGAGCTTACATCTGTGGAGAAGAGACCGCGCTTTTTAATTCCATCGAGGGTTACAGGGGGGAACCCCGCAGCAAACCGCCCTTCCCGACCCAGGCAGGACTGTTCGGAAAACCCACCGTGGTGAACAACGTCGAGACGCTGATCAATGTACTCGAGATCGTGCGGGAAGGTAGTGAAGGGTTCGCGGCTGTGGGCACACTCGGGTCGACGGGCTCCAAGCTCTTTTGCGTCTCGGGCCACGTGGTCCGACCAGGTGTGTACGAAGCTCCGTTCGGGACAACTCTGAGGGAAATCATCGAACTCGCCGGGGGTGTCGCGGGGAGCGGGCGTCTTCAGGCCGTGCTGCTGGGTGGTGCGGCGGGCACCGTGGTGTCGCCGCAAGAACTCGACACGCCGCTCACCTTTGAGGGTACACGGGCCATCGGCGCTGCGCTCGGCTCCGGCGTAATTATGCTCTTTGATGATAGCATCGACCTGCGCAAGATCCTGCTGCGCATCGCAGCATTCTTCCGCGATGAATCTTGCGGCCAGTGCGTTCCTTGCCGCATCGGCGCGGTAAGGCAGGAGGAGGCGCTCGAGCGCCTTATCAGCGGCCATCCGCTTGGCTCGGTGGATGAAGAGCTCTTGCGCTTGAGCGAGATAGGCCAGGTGATGCGGGACAGCTCGATTTGCGGGTTAGGGCAAACGGCTTCCAGTGCTGTCGAGTCAGCTTTGCGCCGCTGGCAACTGTTCCAGCAGCCGGCCCCTTAGCTGTTTCAAAGGATTCGAGGAGCAAACCCCATGAGCGACCAACAAAGGCATGATCCGACGCCGTCCGCCCTTCCACCTCATCCTATGCCGGGGGTCATACCAATGCCGCCCGGTCCGCTACCGGTGATCCCACTTGCTCCGCGGCGGAAAAGGGTGGACCTTACCATCGACGGCCGCAAAGTTTCGGTTCCTGAAGGAACGACACTTCTCGAAGCGACTCGACAGCTCGGCATCGACACGCCGACTCTCTGCTTTCTCGAGACTCTCACACCGGTCAATGTGTGCCGAATGTGTGTGGTCGAGGTCGAAGGCTCGCGTCCGCTTGTCCCTGCCTGTTCGCGCAAAGTGGAGCCGGGGATGGTAGTGAGAACGGACACGGAGCGGGTGCGGCTCAGTCGACGGCTGGTCCTGGAGTTCCTGGGCTCGTCCATCGACATCTCGACGGCGCCGCAGATCCAGGCGTATATGGTCCAGTACGGCGCTCATCCGGAGAGATTCGGTCCTTGCGCTGCGCCACGGGCTGATCGGGATGCGGCGCTCCCGGGGTGCCACACCCCGACAGATGGATCGCATGCCGCTACAGTGGCGCAACCGGTCAAGATCGACAACGAGCTCTACGTGCGCGACTACAGCAAGTGCATGCTTTGCTATAAGTGCGTACAGGCCTGTGGCACGGAAGCTCAGAACACGTTTGCCATTGCCGTCGCCGGCAGGGGCTTCGACGCGCGCATTTCAACTGAATATGCAGTGCCGTTACCGGAGTCCGCCTGTGTATACTGCGGCAACTGCATCGGAGTGTGCCCCACGGGGGCGCTCATGTTTTCGAGTGAATATGAAATGCGGCAAGCCGGAACATGGGATGAATCGAGGCAGACCAGCACCGATACCATCTGCCCTTACTGCGGGGTGGGGTGCACCATTAGACTTCACGTTCAAGATAACAGGATCGTCAAAGCCACCTCGCCACTGGACCACGACATCACGAGAGGAAACCTCTGTATCAAAGGACGCTTCGGCTGGGAGTATGTAAACAGTCCCACTGGCGACACCGACGCGCACGCCTGAAGGCGGACCGCTGCATCCTGCGCCGCCACCCACCCGGATTCCGAAGCATGAAACGCCTGTCATTCTGAGTCCGTCAATCCGTCAGCTGACGGAGACGAACCCGCCGCGGCGGGTCCGCACTTGTCTTTTGCACTTGGCTAGTCTGGGCTATTTATGTAGCGTACTGTCAAGCGGGCGAACCGCAGAGTGTGTCAACATAACACACTTATACGCTCGCCCATATAGCCCTCAGCATTCTGCTAACCCCTTGAAAACACATGGGAACATGATGTCGCTGGCGCAGAACACCTCAGGAAAACGAGACCCGTGTGGCAAATGGAAATCCCGTCCACATCAGATCAGAGGGAGTTGGACTCCTGCTTTCGCGGGAGTTACCATCAGAGGTGATTTTCGACGGAGCTCGCATATGAAGGCCCGCGCGACCAAAACAATTACACACTTCCGGAAGGGACAGGCCCCAACCGGGGAAGGTTCGGGATGCTTGGTCGCGATACCTTCCGGGGGCCTGATTTTCACAACTTCGATGTGGCCCTGACCAAGGATACGGAGTTTGCTCGCCGCGGTGGCGGCGAACCCATCACGCTCCAGTTCCGCGCCGAGTTTTTCAATGTTTTTAACTTGGTTAACTTTGGACTGCCTTCCAACGTCGCGGTCGGCTCGGGCTTCGGCATCATCAGCCAAACCGCCGGGCCCTCGCGCCAGATCCAGGTCTCCCTCAAGCTGCTCTATTAAATTGAAATTGAGAGGGTCCTGCGCTGCGCGCTATTGCAGGCTCGCCGAATTTTCGAATCATCAGCTATGATATAAGATGTCATGAATAAGACGGCGATACTGGGCGTCGGCCTGGTCAGTGCCGCTCTTGGAAAGAAGATTCTGTGAAAAAGAAAATCCGCTTGGGAGTCCTTTTTGGTGGACGCTCTGGTGAGCACGAAGTCTCACTGACTTCCGCCGCTTCAGTGATGAGGGCGCTTGACCCGGCGAAGTATGAGCTGGTGCCGGTCGGCATTACGCGCGAAGGCCGATGGCGGGTGGGGTCCGGAGCGTTCGGACTCCTGCCCGAGGCGGCAGTGATCGGCGGGGCAGAGCAAGCGGCACCCTTACAGACTGTGCTCGAGGAAGGCAGGGCGGTCACGCCGTCGGTTGATCCGACCGGCCCGAAACTTCTTGCCCTGGCCAAATCATCCCCTGCTCCAAATGCTCGCCCGGAAGTGGACGTGATATTCCCCGTACTGCACGGCACCTTTGGGGAGGACGGAACTATCCAGGGATTACTCGAGCTCGCAGACGTTCCTTACGTGGGTGCGGGAGTCCTGGCTTCCTCTGCGGGCATGGATAAAGACGTCATGAAGCGACTGTTCCGCGATGCCGGATTGCCTGTCGTTTCCTGGGAATTGGTGTTGCGGAGGGATTGGGAGCATGACCCCGCGGGCGTTCGGAAGAGGATTGAGAAACGGCTGCGCTACCCGCTGTTCGTTAAGCCTGCCAACTTGGGGTCATCCGTGGGGATCACCAAGGCGCACAAGCCGCGCGAGCTTCAAGCCGCCATGGACCTGGCCGCGCAATACGACCGCAAGATCCTTGTAGAGAAGGCCGTCGACGCGCGGGAGATCGAGTGCGCGGTGTTGGGAAACGATAGCCCGGAAGCCTCTGTGCCTGGGGAGATTATCCCCGTCAACGAGTTTTACGACTACGAGGCGAAGTATATTAAGGAAGGCTCGGAACTCGCCATCCCCGCCCGCCTCAGCCCCCGCCAGAGCAAACGAGTCCAGGAGCTGGCGGTCCGAGCCTTCAAAGCCATCGACTGCGCAGGCATGGGGCGCGTGGACTTCCTGCTGGAGCGGAAGACCGGAAAAATCTTCGTGATGGAAATCAACACCATCCCCGGATTCACTTCCATCAGCATGTATCCAAAGCTCTGGGAGGCCAGTGGCGTTCCCTACTCAAAGCTGCTTGACCGCCTCATCGATCTGGCCCTCGAACGCCACCGCGACAAGACACACACGCGGTACGAGTACACGGCGCCGAGGTAGTGTGTGGCTTGTCCGTGGTCCGTGGTTCGTTGTCAGTGGGCGGTCGAAAAAAGGGACTTGGGGCTGGGCAATTCTGAATTGTGAATTCTGAATTGTTAATTGAAGAAGTGCAGCGGTCAGAGGCCCTAGGCGCGGCGCGCAAAGCAAGTTCTGCATCCCCAATTCACCATTCACCATTCACTATTCATAATCCTGCTCTTTACTCTTGTCCTGACTCCTGTCTTCTGACATCCGCCGGTCCCGCCGCGGCGGGTCAATTGAAAAAACGGGGGCAGGACCTGAGGAAATTTCAAATTTTGAATCTTGAATTGCCCTGATCCACCTCCCCACTGCTTACTGCCTACTGCTCACTGCCGACCACCTGCCGCATGAGCCCTCTTGACAGCCGCAGGGCAATATTGTAATTTAACTATCTGGTTAGTTAAATGCCAAAGCGGAGTCCGCACAGGCTCGTAACTCGCAACTCGCGCCATCACAACAGCGCGGCAACCCGTGAAACCATATTGGAAGCCGCGGAGCGTATCTTTGGGGATGAAGGGCTGGCAGGCGCCCGCACGGAGGCCATTGCCGCTGCGGCAGGCGTCAACAAGGCGCTGCTTTACTACTACTTTGGAAGCAAAGACGGGCTATACCGAGCCGTCCTGGAAGGCTACCTGGCGGACTTTAACCGTCAAGCTTTGGAACTCCTTTCTTCAAAGGGTTCGGCCCGCGCGCTCCTGCTACGCTATATCAATATCCATTTTGATTTCATTGGAGCGCACCGTCACCACGGTCCCTTGTTTCAACGGATGCTGATGGCGGATCAAAAATCCCTCGTGCGGCTGGCGCGGCAGTACTTCCGGCCGCGGTCGAAAGCGCTTCTCAAGGTCATTGAGCGAGGAATGCGGACGGGGGAGTTCCGGCGCATGGATAGCACCCACGCTGCCATTTCGCTGCTCTCTCTGATTGCGTTCTATTTCAGTTCAGCGCCCGTGTTGCGGGCGGTCAGCGGCATGGACGCATATGCCAAAGCGAATCTGGCGCGGCGAAAGAAAGAAGTGCTGAAGTTCGTCCGCTATGCGCTATTCAAGAATCCGGAAAGCGAGGTGCAATGAAGCGCAAAATACTAATTCTGGCGCTCATTCTGCTGTTGCTTGCCGCCAGCGTGGCCTACTATACAGCCACGACCAAGCCGCACAACATGGTCATTACGGGTATCGTCACCACCAACGACGTCATCGTAAGCGCGCAGATTCAGGGCCAACTGGGGCAACTCCTCGTCAAGGAAGGCGACACGGTACGGGCCGGGCAGCTTGTGGCGGTCATTGAACCGGAGGAATTGCGCGCCGACAAGGCCTTCTATGCGCATTCGGAGCAAGGCACGGCGGCTCAGGTTCAACAGGCAGAGGCAGCGCTGCAATATCAGGAGAAGCAGACCCGGGATCAGATTCGGCAGGCGGAGGCAGCTCTGGCTTCGACGCAGGCCCAGCAAGCCGAGGCAGAAGCTGACCTTGAACTGGACCGGGTCAACCTGGAACGAACCGAGGGACTATTCAAGCAGAGCATCGTTTCAGCTCAATCCCTCGATCAGGCGCGAGCGACCTATGACGCACAGAAAGCCCATGTGGAATCTCTCCGCAAGCAAGTGGATGTGCAGCGCGCCGCAGTAGCCCTGGCCCATTCCAACGAAGACCAGACCACGGTGCGGCGAAATGAATTGCTCTCGATGCAGCGGCAGTTGGCGGCGGCGGGGTCGCAGAAGTCGAAAGCCCAGGTCCGTCTCAATTACACGGAAATCCGCGCTCCCATCCCGGGCTTGGTCGCCAGCCTACCGGCGCGCCAGGGCGAGGTGGTGAACATCGCCCAGCCCATCCTGGAAATCATCAATCCCGACGATCTCTGGGTGCGGGTTGATGTTGAAGAGACTTATATTGACCGCGTCCACTTGGGAGAGAAGATGACGGTGCGCTTGCCTTCAGGCGCCGAACGCGAGGGCACAGTTTTCTATCGCGGCGTGGACGCTGACTATGCGACACAGCGTGACGTCAGCCGCACCAAGCGCGACATTAAGACCTTTGAATTCCGTCTGCGGGCAGATAACAGCGACCGCAGCCTCTGGCCGGGGTTGACGGCCTACGTGATTGTCCCGCTGCCGGAGGCGAAGTGACGGGCAGGATTCAGGAGTCAGGATTCGGGATTCAGGATTCAGGAGAAGAGTAAGGAGCAGAATTATGAATAGTGAATGGTGAATGGTGAATTGGGGATGCGGAACTTGCTTTGCGCGCCGCGCCCAGGGCCTCTGACCGCTGCACTTCTTCAATTAACAATTCAGAATTCACAATTCAGAATTGCCCTGGCCCCTTACACCGTTTTTTCAACTGACCACTGATCACTGACGACTGACAACTGTTTAATCGGTCTGGAAAGGAACAAGCTCGTGCCAGCGATTGAAGTTCTGGAAATCAGGAAATGTTTTGGCACGTTTTGCGCGGTTGACAGCTTGAGCTTCAACGTGGATGAGGAGGAGATCTTTGGTTTGCTCGGTCCCAACGGAGCGGGCAAGTCAACCCTGATCCGCATGCTCACCACGCTGATTCCTCCCACCTCCGGCACCGCGCGGATCAATGGCTTTGATGTGGTGCGCCAAGCTGACGAAGTGCGCAGGTCGATAGGCGTAATCCCCCAGGCCATGACTTCCGACCTGGACCTTTCCGCGAACGAGAACATGAACATCTTTGCCAAGCTTTACGGAGTTCCGCGGGAGCGACGCCGGCGGGTGGTGAAAGAACTGCTGGAAGCCGTGGACTTGCAGCAATGGGCCGACAAGCCGGTTAAGAACTTCTCCGGCGGCATGCGGCGGAGGCTTGAAATCGCGCGGGGGCTTGTCCATGAGCCCAACATTTTCTTTCTCGATGAACCGACCACGGGCCTTGATCCCGCTTCGCGTATCGGGGTTTGGGAAATGCTGATGAAGCTCAAGAAGGGCCGCGATCTCACGATCCTGCTAACGACGCATTACATGGATGAGGCCGACAAGCTTTGCGACCGCATCGCGATTGTGGACCACGGGAAGCTTGTGGCGCTCGACTCGCCGCTGAAACTCAAGGCATCGATTCCGGGAAATAACATTCTGGAAGTCAGCTTTTCAAGAGTTCCCGAGGGATGGCCTGAAACCCTCAACAACCTTCCGGAAGTGCAGAGCGTGAAGGCGGAAGATCATGTTTACCGCATCGGATCGAACAACGGGCCCAAAACAACCGTGGCGTTGATGGAAGCAACGCGCCTGGCGAATGTGGAAATTACATCGCTTTCGGTCCAGAGCACCACCCTGGATGACGTCTTCATGCATTACACCGGCAGGCAATTACGCGATACCTTGCAGGAAGCGGGGACCTACGACTTCGGCTTCATGCCTGCCAGGCGTTAGGGACGCACTCCTATGAACCGTATTCTGGCTATCATCGAACGCGATTTGCGCAAGTTCATGCGAAGTCCCACCCTGATTATCGTCTCCATGTTCTTTCCGCTGGTGCAGTTGGTGGTCCTGGGTTACGCCTTCGGCGGGAAGATCAAAGATTTGAAAGTGGGAATTGTCGATCAGGATCGCGGCATCCCCACGGTGAAGTTGCGTGAGATGTTTGGAGCCATTGCCGCCAATGCGCGAACCTTCACGACGGTCGATTACACGGACCTCACGAAGGCCAACACAGACTTGCGGGAGGGGAGAATCAACGCGGTTCTCAACATTCCGCCTGAGTTCTCCCGGCGTTTTCTTGCGCAGGACGCGCCGCAGGTGGCGCTCATTGAAGACAACACGGACAATTTCGCCGTCGCGGCCCTGGGAGGAGCATTCTCCGATTTACTCGGCACCTACAATCAGCGCGGCCTCAACCCACGCGTGCCCAGTGGAATCACGCTTTCCGTGGTGGAGCTTTACCCTTACGTTCCCTACATCCAATACCTGCTTTCCGGTTCGATTGTTATTGCGATTTATATTTCGGCAATGATCGGGGGCGGGATCATCTATATTGATGATAAGGCACGCGGGCTTCACGAGGGATATCTTCTGACACCGATCAGCAAAGCGGAATTGATTCTGGGCTTCAACTTGTCAGGAAGCATCAAGGCCTTGTTGTCGGGATTAGTCCTGACAACTCTGGGATCGGTTATCGCGGGCATCCCGCACCCCCTGGACCCTGTCCGCATGATGAAGCTCATTTTTCTCATCGCGGTTACGTCCGTCGCCCTGATCAGCATGATGTTCCTTTTCATGGTGAGGGTAAGCGACCCGTTGGTACCACGGGCGATTTTCGGTGTGCTCAACACCTTGCTCTTCTTCCCCAGCGGCGCTGTCTACCCGATCTATGGCTTCCCCAAGTGGATGAAAGTCATTGCCAGTGTCGATCCCTTCACCTATGCCGTGCACGCATTCAAGGCGCTGTTGCTCAAGAACACCCCGCTGGTCGCGATCGCGGGCGACCTGACCTATCTCGCCCTATTCGCCGTTCTTTCCATGCTCCTGGCGACTTGGCTTTTCCAACGCGCCCTTTGACCGCTTAAGGTTCTGCTGGGGAGGGTCCTTGAGGTCCGTATCTGGCGCCTGCTCAAACTGCTCTTCAGAATTCCCCCGCATCGAATACAATAGAACGGTAGATGGTAGGTAGTAGGTGGTATGTGGGGTGTTCCCTACCTACCACATACCACCTACCACATACCGTCCTGATAGACTGAGCCGAGCAAATCATCGGAGAGGGCAAAGCCCATGACGCTGTTGGATGCACCACCTCCCAAACCTCCCATCCATATCTGGAGGTACATAGTCCTTGGCATCTTGATTCTTATGGTTGCCGAGGGTCTTTACTTCGTTTTTCGAAATTATCCCGAGGAGCGCGCGGTGACACGCTTCCTAACAACCCTCGGGCAAGGAAAGTTCCAGGAGGCCTACCGGCTTTGGCAGCCGAGCCCCTCCTATTCTTTCCAGGATTTTCTGCACGATTGGGGGATACAGGGAGACTACGGTAAGATTCGCGAATTTCAGATTCTGGGCACGAAATCCAAGGGGTCGTCCCTTGTAATCGTCACCATAAAGGTTAACAACGTTGACCCGCCCCTCGACATTGTCGTGGACCGCAAGACGAAAGGCCTGTCCTATTCAGTTTTCTGAATAGTGAATAGTAAATTACGAATGCGAATTCTGACTTGAGGAAGCAGCGCGGACCTCCGTTTTTGAGGTCCGCGGTTCGTGCTTAGCCGGGCAGCGAAAGTGACCCCTCACCCGGCCCGCGTCCCGATGAAGTGCATCGGGATCGCGGTCCAGCCTCTCCCCAAGGGAGTCTGTGTGGCAACTGAGGGGTGAGAGGGCCAAGAAGTTGGTTGGATCGGTTGGCATCATGATATTTCTACGAATCTCTCGCGTCGCAGCTCTGCGAAGGGAGCTGCGATTCAGTCCCCGGCT
>JBEKUR010000163.1:0-13454 GCA_049514855.1 Terriglobia bacterium | reverse complement strand
GCCCATGGACGACCAACTGCGCTTGGCGCTCTATCGAGCCATTTACGGCTTTACGGCGCTGGAGCGTTACGCCATGCCGGTCATCAAGCCGATCCGGATCATTGTGAAGAATGGCCAGGTGACTCTGGAGGGCGTCGTGGATAGCGAAGCCGACAAGAATATGGCCAACATCCGTGCCAACGGCGTCTCCGGCGTCTTCTCGGTGACCAATAACCTGGTGGTCGCAAAGTCGAAGTAGGCCCTTCGCGCGATCGGCATAGGGGGGAGCGGTTGCCCGCTCCCCCCTGCCACACCACCGTACGTACGGAGCCGTATACGGCGGTTCGGCGGGTTAAGCTAAGACCCGGCGGCGAGTCGAGGCAAGCCGAGCGCATCAAAGAAGGCCTTGGGCAGGACTTGGCAGATCGAAGGGTCTTGGCTGAGCCGCCACGGCCCGAGGTTGCTGCAGGTGGTTTTCTTCGCCCACTCGCGACCCACCCCGCGTCGCTGCAACTCCGCCCGCCGTCTTCGAACGTACTTCCACTGCGTTTACAGCACCGACCGCAGCCAGCGCCGTATCCACGAATCAAGGTGTACAAGCACCCAGGATGTTTGGCAGAACCCGAAGTAGCTCCGCCACCCCGGGAGGTAGGACAAAAGTTCACGCACCGTTTCCTCCCGGCTCACTCCCCGTGTCCGCCACGTCAGTTCCCGCACTCGCTGCTTAAACCGGACCTTCGCCTTCGGCGCAATCCGCCGCACCATGTTTGCAAAGAGCCGCCGCCACAGGTTGCCCAAGTTGAAAAGGTTAGATTCTGAGCAAGATGAAGCCCGGCATGCCCGAACAGGGGCCGGACGCGGCACCCGTTTCAGGCAAGGGTCTCCGCCTGCCAGCGTGGGCGCAAGGCGGGTGGGAGCAGTTTCAAATGCGATATACGTGCTGGTCCTCTTGGGTTTCTTGGGGGCTGATGCCTGCCAAGGGAGCGCTTGCAGTAAGTGGCGATCCTCCCTCTGCGCCGGGGGAAACCGTAAGGTCCCTAAAAAGATTTGTTGATGGCGTGCACGTAAACGACAACCAGCACTACTATGGCAATCGTTGCTGCCACAACGACAGCAATCGCGATGAGCGCAACTTTGCTGAGGTTCTGCTCGACGTACTGAACCTGTGAGAAGGTAATCTGCACCGACGAGGCCTGGCGGTCGGGTAGCATCGTGAAGGTGTCGGTGTCGATCGTCTGGATGTTCCCGTGATATTCCTTGCCCGTCGTAGTCTTGACCTGGATGTGATGACCGACGCCCAGGCCCAGCACGGTCCGGCGGGCCTCGACTGCGTCCGGCTGACCTTTCGCCCGGTAGAAGAGCACGGTCGGCTTGACCTCGGTCACTTGGCTATAGGCGACGTGGCGTGGAGGTTCCTTGGGCTTGGCTCGCAGATCAAATCCATCTTCTGCGAGAAAGACCAGCGACCCTTTCAGCTTCTCCCCGTCAGCCAGTCGTAGCTTTAGATTTGCGCCGACTCCGTACTGGATAATCTCTTGCCTGATAAGCTCCGGATTAGTGGATGTCTCGGCGGCGAGGGTAGGGATATCGCCCAACGACCAGACCCCGATGGAAAACCCGAGCGCAATCGCGAGCACCCTGTATGATCGGCACATAAGTGCCTCTTTGAAACGATTGACTCCCGAGAGTTCTAGCCGGAATTTCCGTTTTGATTTTCCGGCCGACCAATAGTGTACATCTCACCGCCTCCGCATACAACGCTCTCTCCTACTTTTCGGTGCCGGGGGTGCTTCCAGTGGCCGGCATGAGGCCAGTCCTACGCCTTCCAAGACTCCCAGAGCCCGCAACTGCTGCTGTTGCCACCCACTATTCTGACACTTTTCCTTCTCCTTCCTTCCTCGGCACCGAAATCTGATCTGGCCTGTGGTTCGCCTACCCATCCCGATCAACTCAATCTTTGGTAGTGGGTCAGACTCCTGAATGGGCGTTTGCAGCCAAGTGGATTACTTCCGAGTACGCCGTCAACCGCCCACAATCCGAAGCGGTGTGTGGTGATGGTTCGGGCCACGTTCCGGCAGCGCCCTCCCACACACGGGATTCGGGCGCCCGCTTCTGACCGCTGCCGCCGCCCGGAGCTTCTACAACAACCCCAACGGCTGGGCCTCGATGTCTCCACCATCGCAGCCCATCCCCCGGGCGGCCTGTGCCCTTGAGCGATTCCTTAAGAATCGTAGCCGGGGCCGCCAGACGACCCGCACTCTTTCCACAGCTTTTCCCAATTCCAGATCCCGTACGCCACCTCGTTCGGCAACGGGAATCCGAGCTGATGCGCGAGCATACACACCTGCCCGCGATGGTGGGCTTCGTGAGAAAGCATGTAGCACAGCATTTCCAGGCCAACCGGCCAAGGCGGAGCCCAGCCGTCGCTGCGAAACTTCTCGACGCGGCCCCCACAACCGCCGAGCGCTTCAGCGAGCATCTCCGCGCAGCGAGCGGCGCTCTCGGCCAATCCCGCACGGGCCTGCTGCGGCGTGCAGTGCGCGCGGTTGAGCTGCGGTGGAACCTTCAGGTGCGGAGCTGTAAGCCTGACCCACTTGGAGCGGACATTGTGCATGTGCGTGAAGATCGCCGCAATGGTGCGGGCCTTGCCGGGCGGTTTAGCTCTCCAGGCGGTAGGGTCAAGATGTTCGATAAGAACCTGGTTCATGCGATCATTGGCGGCAAAGATCTGGACTGCGGCTCGGCCGAGTTGAGTGTGAACCTTGTGTTGACGCGTGGTCACGGCTCCCTACTCCTTGACCTGTAATACTTCCGGGCCGTCGGCAACTCGGAAACTACTTGCCGTAGCCCCTTTAACTCAGCCACACGGACGAAGCGTCACTTCACGCAAAGCGACCCACTACCTAATCTTCTTCCCAATTAACGATACACGTGGCGCTGGTGAAAGTCAGTACATGTGCCACAAAGGAGGTTCTGTGTTCGTTGAACTCATGCCGCTTCTTGCCGGCCGCACTGTGCTCATCACAGTGGCCAAGGTGGATGATCCCGCTTCGCGGGACTCCGCGTCAACGTCATTCCCGCCCTTGCAAAGGCCGGCGAGAACCCGGCTCTCAGTACACCGCTTAAAGCCACCCGCTGTCCCCACTGCACGGCGGAGCTCCAAGCAGCGTAAGGGGGGAGCAAACCCGTTCACTGTTTCGAGTGGCATCAGTGCTGAGTCAATGAGAGGGATAAAGCCGCTCTTCCCGCATGGAGAATCTCATTATGGAGAATCTCATTAAAAGGCAGGGTATGACCTCTTCGATATTCATCACACTGGCCCTGTAAGGGGATTCAAGAATTCGAATCCTGCCTGACCAGCTTGGGCCGAGTCCACCTTGCCTACCCAGACTACGCGCGCTTTAATGAAGCAGTCGGGTTCGGTAGCAAGAAGGAGGCCCACGGGCTGGCCCGGGACAAGGGTGGCGTCGGATTGCAGTCGCAAGCCATGAGGGGAGAGGTCAACGGTAGTAGCGAGGTATTCAGCCTCGTCACCCTCTATCACAAGAGTCACAGCCATTTGGACCCGCTCACGCTCCGACCGGCGCTTATCTGATCGTGTGTCGTCAGGCATGGCATAAGGTTACAGCTAAGAGGACGGATAATCAACGGACCTCGTGGGGGATTGATGACATGACGGAAACGCTTCTTGAGACGCCACGGCGCTGGAGTTTCTCCCTGGAAGCGTCCACAGTCAACCCGGATGGCGTGCGAGCGGCATGCAGTCGGGCCTTGGTCAGGCGGCCAGGAACCTTTATTTCGCGCAGCTACTCTGGCGATGACCTGCGTGCTCATTTCGTTGTAGGGTGCGTGGATACGCGGGCCGCACGGGCCGCGATTCGCGATGCGGTTGGGAATTGGAGCACGGTTTCGTACTGGCTCGATGTGGGCAACAATGCAGACAGCGGGCAGTTCATCGTGGGTGAGCCGCTCAACGAGCGCAACCGCAGGTCAAAGCTGCGCCTGCGCACAGCGGCCGAGCTTTACCCGGAAATTGTGGACCCGAGTCTCGACGACGATGGAGAACCAAGTTGCAGCGCCGCTGCTGCCCTCGAGAAACAAGAACCATTTATCAACTCAACCCTCGCCCAACACGCGCTGGTCTCACTGGCCCGACTGTTTCGTTACGGTGAAATCGGCTATCACGGCGGCTTCATCAATTTGGCAACAGGGGTGACCTCCGTACTCAGAATCGACCCGAAATACTGGAAACGGAGCCGACGAGTAAGCAAGCGCAATTCGGAGTTAGGTCAAAGTTAGCGAAAAAGGCCGCGTGAGTGTCCACCTACGCGGCCACTTCCACGTGTAGCCGACTATACGGCCAAGTGACCGCCAACGTTGGATGAGGAGCCGCAACGCACTGGGATTGTTTCCGAGTAGGCGATTCAATAGTTGAGCGGCTTCGCTCTGCCCTCCGCCGTTAATCCCCTTCAATCACGAGTTGATCGCCGCCAGGGTCAGCCATTCTTGATACTTTCAAGAGAATCTCTTAATTTCCTTGTGGTGACTTCTGCCCTCCATGGGTTCCAAAACGAATCTCCATGGGAGTGTTCTTGGGGAAGACGACGTTGTTGCCGCGTGCCACGACGTGGGTGTAAACAGACCAGCCCGCTCCATAAAAGGCGAAACAGGCACTGACCGGGCGGTAGTGAGCCACCAAGCCGACCACGCTGCCTACGAGCCCGAAACCCGCGCCGCCTCTCACAACTCCTCCGCCCACGTCGGGGCCTTGGGGTCCCCGCCCTTCTTCGATGCGTCGATGATTATGAGGGTCGAGGCCGTCGAGAGAAGAGGTCGCCAAAAGGACATCAATGGCGGGAGCGATGTACTTCGTCTTGGGAGTGACGGCATGAGCGCCACCCTCCGCGTCGAGTTCGACGTGACCGCCCGAAGCGGCGTCCACGCTTTGAAGTGTCCCTTGAACCTGCCGGGGGGCTCCGGGACTCAACTCAATTTCCCGGAACGTGAAGCGAAGTTGTCCATTTCTGCCCAGGCGGCGGGCCGGACGCGCTTGTGTCACGACACCTTCCAGCCGCGCCCCCTCGGGAAGAATCAACTGATGGTCGGGGGAAAAGGCAGGCTCGGACACAACAGCTTTAACCGGGGAGCCTTGGTGGTCGGTCGCCGAGCTCAAGGGCGTGAGCAACCTCACGTGCACGTTGCTTCCCGGCGGTATCTCCGCCCCCAGGCGTTCCAACTGTTTCGGCGAGCGGTCTTCCTTGCCTAATTCCAGCGGAGTCTTGAGCTCGGCAGTGAAGTGTGTGCCCGCCGCGAGCTTGGGCTGGTGATAGGGGAATTCGACCCAGAGCCTCGCCTTGACACGCTGCATTTTTCCGGGAGCCCTTATCTCTTTCACCGTCTCCTGCTCTCGGGCCTTGGCTTGCTGCCGAGCCTGGTCCACCGCTTGGCTCACACGTCCCTTCTTCTTACCCTGCTCGCCCGCCACCAGGTGAACCATATTCGGCGCTCCCTGCGTCACCACCGTGTGGAGGGCGAGCCGCGTCCTATCCTTGAGTACCAGTGTATCGAAGTCCACCTGCGCCTTGCGGAGGGGCGAGAAGTTGCCATTGGCAATAGCGAGACCCCGTTGCTTGCGCGAAGCGCTTTCCACCTTCGCCAGTCGCCCGAGAACCTGGGTACCGCTAGGAATAACCATGTGGTCGAACACGAAAATGGGATCGACGACAATTGCCTCGACGGGCGCATCGGTATGCTTGATCGGTACTGGTTTCTCTAGTACCACATGCAAAGGCACGCCCGCCGGCACGGTAAGGGGGATGGCCTCTGAAGTTGTCGGTTTGTCTTCAGCAAAAGTTATGCGCCCACATACGGAGGCGAGTGAAAGAAGTGCCACGACAATGAATCCGCGCATCCTCATGCCAAGTTCAGCGAGGTCAGTTCCTCTTGGGTGCCCAAGGTTTAGATTGTACCAATCGTAATCTGAGTTGGCATTTGCCAGAAGGGATGAAGACTTTCGGCAGGGATACGGGCCCCCAACCTCAGAATGCCTCGCTCGCGGTAAGTCTGAATGAATGCTCGCCGCCACTCAAAGCTGGCGGCCTCGCTACTGGAATAAATGGCACGATCCATTACCGGCCATAAACCAAAACGCGGAACGTTCCCGGAACGGCCGTCCGTCGCGGACCGGGCCGGCCTGCCGTGGAGGTTGCAGGTGGACCAAAATCCGCCGTGTCCAGAAATAGGTTGTGTGTCTTGGTGTCGAGCCCCATCGTCTTGGCTCCGAACTCGGTCTTGACGGTCTCGACCTCGCTGAACTTGTCCGGCGAGTCCTCATGGAAGATATGGACCATACCCTCGCGAGTTGAGGCGAAGACCATGCCTGTTTCCGGCTCATAAGCGGCGGCATCCACGCCCGCCGAGATCGAGAACGACTGCATAACCTTTCCGCTGTCGGCATCCATCACGACGAGCATCTGCGGGTTGCGGCCAGCGCTGAACAGCCGCCGGTGCTGGATGTCCATCGCGAGGGCCGTGGGCCCTCCGGCCGGGGCAACCGGCCAGCGCGACTTGATCGTAAGCGTGTGGGAATCGATGGCGACCACTTCGTTTTTGTCTTCCAAATTCACGTAAAGAGTTCCCCCGCCGTCGGCGACGGCGAATTCGGGAGCCCCGCCTAGCTCGATGGTCCCCACCACTGCTCCACTCTTGGCATCGATCACCGTAGAGCTATGGGGGTCACCATTTTGGGCGAAGACGCGCTTGGAGGCCGGGTCATAGACAACGGAGTCGGCGTCGTTGTCAGCTTTCGCCTCGCCGATCACCTTGAGGGTCTTCAGCTCGAAAATGATCACTTTTCCCTGGGCTCCGTCGGTGATGAATCCCCGGCCGAACTCGCTCGCGATGGCAACTCCGTGGTCCTGTTTCAAGCCCGTAATGTTGCCGATCAGGGTGCCGATATCGGCGTCGATGACTTTAATCTCAGTGCCATGCGACAAGTAGACGCGACGCGCAGAAGAATCGACCGTAATATAGTCGAAATACTCCCGGGTACTACCCTCTGCTGCTCCGAAAGGGTATTTCTTGAGCAGGTGATAACCACCCGTCGCCGCACTCGCGAGAGAAAAAGCACCGAGGAGGATAAAAGACACGACCATTGCGAGACGTGCGAGGCCAGATGCTGTCTTCATACGAAACTCTCCCTTCAATTGAAGGCCGCAGTTGCGCTTACTCAGTCACTCCCTAACTGCCCGCCTATTATAACCCCCAGTGAGTTCTGCTGGAAGTCTTCAGCGCTTGAGAACAATGCAATAACGTTGGTCGACGCAAACGTACGGAATATTTGCGATCCACAGGCTGGCTTGTCGCAATCTCCGACATGTACCTGTCGTGGTCCACAATGCCGCGTTCGAGGAAATAGCTCCTCGATGGTCGCCTAACGGCCCACTCGGAAACAATCCACTTTGATGTATAACGCTAGGTCTCTATCGGAAGTGCCCCGACGGGTGAATTGTGATGATGGCGGAGGGGTGAGTTCGGGGCACTTTCGATAGAGCCGTTAGAAGTAAGCCGCTGGCGCGGCGTCCCCCTAATTAGGGCCTATGGGTTTTCAATGGTAACGGATGGCCGAACGGCGGATAGGACGCACGAGAGGTGGGGGGAAGACCATTGAAGATGCCGCTCGGGGAGGATGGTGGTTTGTCGGAGCAGGGGTTTGGCTTGCGATCGCAACGACTTCGAGGTGGCCCAAGACACTTCCGCCCGGCGTGTGGAAGCGCACGCGGGGAGGCCGGCTGTGAGCAAGTCGTTAGGAACTGTCATGAATGCTTACCTTCCTGCTTTCGGCGTCGAGGATCTGTGAGGCCGTCAGCCGTTCGACCACGCGCATGGGCCCGTGGCAAGAGGGGCATAGCCAGACGGCGGGCTCGCCCGTAGGAGCCACAGACGCTGCTGGTTGCAGTTGCGCGAGGAGAACACGGCATCGGGGAAGCAGTTCGCTACGCCGGCGGTTGGCCAGCCAGCCGAAGTAGCGAATGCGCGGGAAGCCCTTGGGCAAGACGTGCTGTAGGAAGCGGCGCAGGAACTCCTCGCCCGTAAGGGTCATGGTCCGTTGCCGGCTGTGATGCGCGTAGTCCTTCCATCGGAAGGTCACGCGGGCTGGCGCAGAGCGCAGCTCTGCGACCCACAAACTAGACTGATATCAGGCGATCACTCTCAAAAAACTTGGCTCGGCGATAGGCGCTGCTGGTCAGCGGTTGGAGCTTCCGCGCGCAAAATGCTGTTTGTGGGTGGGCATGACCAGCGCTAATATAGCACGCTAAAGCGCAGAGCTGCGCTCTGCGCCAGCCGGCGTATCGAGCAGATGAAGGGGACGAGCACCCCCTTGCCCCCTCCTGAACCAGTCGGGGTATGAGCGAGCGCAGGAAGAATTTCGGGGGTGGCGCATATCCGCCGCGGCGGATCTTTCATGTATGCGCCCCACGAACACGGGCAACATCTCTGTCACCGCGTCTTATCCGTGGCCTGCCCTGGCTTCTTAACGGTCGCCGACATAAAGGGTCCGCCGCGGCGGATCGGCGCCACCCGCGGTTTGGAAGCGGCTCGCGGAGAAGCAGGCGGAAGTATTCGGAGTTCGGGCCGTGGAGACACCATCGGAAATAGAACCAGAACCTCCGGAGAGGGATGTACCAGAAGTGATCATTCCACCGCCAACTCCAATCCCGGCAGTGGTGACACAACTCCTCATGTTCGGTATTTCACTTGAAAGTGTACCCAGGCGTAAAGCCTCGCACAGGCCATCGAGTGCCGCCACGACATCAGATCGGCTGGGGTTGTTCCAGAGCTAAAAGTGAGGCGAGACGAGCTGCGCCCGGCAGCAGTCTCTCACTGGCTAAAGTGCGCCGTCACTCGGCCAGCACGGCGGATTGCCTCTGCGGAGTCGTCGACAAAGACAGGGCGACCAACGAGGGGCTATTCCCTCGAACGCCGTTCCGGGACAACCATGCCCCCAGCAGCCCACGCAAGGCTCACTTTACGCCTGCACGGCCAAGTGACCCCTGACTGCATAGGAGTAAACCCAAGGCGCTGGAGTAGCCTCCGAGTCCGCGACTATACATCCAAGTTAACCTGGTGCGCCGCGTAATCACTATGGGCGCCCTGGGATGTCCATGTCAGATACCAAATGTCACTGAAATTTAATCCCCTACGGTCCACCAAAACGTTTCTTGACATTTCCCTGCCACGAAGCGGCGGGGCAGGCGAGGGTCTCGCCGCGCGGAGACAAGAGCCGCCGCCGAGTTTCGGGCAGTACGGAAGTACTATTGCGGGGCGGGCAGGACCGTCCTATTGTCCTATGTCAGAGAGACGCCTATGATACTCCAAATCAATTTCAAGTCCGGCATGCCGATCTACCTCCAGATCGTGGACCAGATCAAGGCCGTCGCCGCCTCGGGGGCGCTGCGGCCCGGCGAGGCGCTCCCATCTATCCGTCCTCTGGCTGAGGAACTGCGCGTCAACCGCAATACGGTCGCCAAAGCCTATTCCGAGCTGGAAAGCCAGGGGGTCATTGAAACGCTGCCGGGGCGGGGTTGTTTCCTGAAAGAGAATCAATCGGCATTACGAAAGAAAGTCCGGCGCGAGCTGCTGATCGAGGAGGTCGACCAAGCCATAGTGCAAGCGCACCATTTGCAGGTGCCGCGCGATGAATTCCTGGAATTGATCCATGAACGGTTGGATGTGCTCGATGACAAACGGCGCGCCCATGAAGACCATAAGGAGGATTGACCGGCCATGAACTCTCCAACTCCCGTCATCCAAATTGAGAATCTCAGCTACGCCTACGGGCGCGCAGAGGCGGTCCATGACTTGAGCCTGACCGTGCTGCCCGGCCGCTGTTATGGACTCTTCGGCCGCAACGGCGCGGGCAAGACAACCACGATGAAGTGTCTGCTCAATCTGCTCCGTCCGCAGCGCGGACAGGTGCGCGTATTCGGTCTCGATCCGGCAAAGCACGAAGTCCCGGTGAAGCGCCTCCTCTCTTACGTGCCGGACCAGGTCGCATTCTATCCGTGGATGAGTGTTCGCGAGACCCTGGATTACCTCGCTTCATTTCGTGCGAATTGGAACCGGAAGGTCGAGCAGGAGTTGTTTGAGCGTTTCCAGCTCGATCCGGCGCAGCGCACCGGAAATCTATCAAAGGGTCAGCGAACCCAGGTGGCGTTGATCGCGGCGATCTGCCCGGAGACGGACTTGCTTGTGCTCGACGAGCCGACCTCGGGCCTGGACCCCATCGTTCGCCGCGAGTTCATCGAGACGGTGATCGGCGCGTACCAGCAAGGCATTCCGGGCAGCCGCACGATTCTGGTCTCCACCCACCTCATCGCCGAATTCGAGGGATTGATTGACGAGTTCACGATCATCGATCGAGGCCGCGCCGTGCTGACGCTCGACGCCGACCAGGCCCGCGAGCGGTATCAGAAAATCCGCGCGCGCTTTGCTCAATCGCCGCCGGAACTCGACCTCCAAGCGGCATTGCGCGTGCGCCGCGAGGGGCGCGAGCTGGAGTTGATCGTCAATGGCGCCGGCCCTGAATTGCTGGAGCGCCTGCGGCAGCACAATCCGGAGACGCTCTCGACGGAGGCACTGACGCTGGAGGAAATCTTTGTCGCGACCTTGAAATCCTAGGAGAAGAAAATGAACCTCAAAACCAGGAGACTCCTCAAGGAGGCACGCCCCCTGCTCTTGCCCTGGTGCGCAGTGACTTTTGTCGGCGCGCTGCCGCTCGTTCATACGGCAGGTTGGAATGAGGTGCTCACTTTCATGGGGTTCTTCTTCGGCATTCCGCTGCTGGCGACTCTCTCGTTAGGCAACGAATTCCAATACGGAACGCTTACCCTCCTGCTCACTCAACCCGTCGCCCGGATGGAAATCTGGGGCGAGAAGTTGAGCGTCACCCTGGTTGCCGTCCTGTCGGCGGTTCCGTTTTTTTTCTTTGGCTCGCGGACCCCGCTTTCGGAATTTTTTTCCTTTGGCTCGCGAACCGCGTTTTCGCAAGACCAGGAGCTTTGGGTGGTTGCAGGAGCGTGGATCTTCGCCGCGATCGCTTCGGCGACATTTTGGACACTTTTTGCAAGATCAACGATCGGCGGCCTCGTCCTGAACACTATGGTCCTCGGAGCCTTCAATGTTCCCGGAGTGTTCCTGGCGCGATGGATTCGCGCAACCAGACATGGATCGCCAGCAGAAACCAATACCGCCGTTTGGATCGCCGGCTGCATCTTCCTGTGCTACGCAGGTGTAATGCTCTGGCTTGGCCGGCGAACGCTGGCGCGGTTCCAGGTGACGGGAGGCATGGCCGGCGATGATCTGCTGATGGCAGGACCGGACGTGATGCCGGGAGCATTGGCCGACTGGTTTCGCTGCCATCCCACCGGAGCTGTTCTGAACTTAATCCGCAAGGAAATTCGTTTGCTGCGGCCGGTCTGGATAATCACCCTGTTGTACGTCCTGGGCGGGACTTGCTTAACCATGTTCAGGTTGGTGCCGGAGCGCGGATCAACCAAGGAATTCCCAGTGGCGGTGGTCATGTTGGGTGCGTTCAGCACATTGATTGCGGTTCTCGCCGGAAGCCTGTCGCTGGGGGAAGAAAGAACGTCGGGGACGCACTCCTGGCACATGACCTTGCCGGTGTCGGCCCGCCGCCAGTGGCTCATCAAGCTTTTGATGGCCCTCTTCGCGAGTGTCGTTGGCGCGGTGCTGCTTCCGCTGTTAGTGCTGATCGCGGGTGGATTCCGATTCGGATCGCCTTTCATGTTTGTGGATGTGCATACCGGAATGGTTTGGCTGCTCGCGGCGTCACTCCTGACCTTTGCCTCATTCTGGTGCGCGTGCGCGGTGAACGGGACGGTGCGCGCGGTGCTGTGGCTTTTGCCGGTGATCATCACCCTCAGTCTCGCAAGTGATTTCGGCGAGCCGGTTGCGCGCAAACTCATGGACCTCGTTGTTTCGAGGTTCGATCCCTTCGCAGATTTCAGATTCACCGATACAGTTTCAAACATCAACTTCTTCGTCATAAGAGCAACTCCCATACCGTTTTTGGCGTTCTTGTTGGTCCCGGCGTTGCTCTTCGCGGTGATCCAAAGTTACCGGCTTTTTCGGACACAGCTCCAGGACAGCACTCTGTCTGTGATCCGAAATGTGTTGCCTCTGGCCTTGCTGGCATTCCTGAGCAGCTTTTTTTTGCTGGCCTGCTATGTCTTCGTGGACCACGCCAAGCTACAGATGTGGACAATGTTCCGTGAAACCCACGAAGCGATTGAGAAAATCCAACCCGGCACCGCGAACCTGGACGCGACGCATCCGCTGCAACTCACGGTGGAAGATCTGGCCAAGGCTTCTCCCCTCTCGGAACGTACGCGGCGCTGGCTGCGCAACTCCCGCATCACTGTCGCTCCCGACAAGCCTCATCCCGGTCGATCCTACTGCTGCGGGGGAAACTCAAGGGGCATCACTTTCGCTCCCGACAAGGCTTATTCGTGGTATTTGGCCAACATCCGCCTGGCGAGCGGTTCCCACTGCACCCTGTCATTCCAGGCCGGACACGGCTGGGGCATTCTGGGCGGAGTCTGTGAGTAATAGTCCCTGGGGCAGTCCAGAGAATCGCCCGCACATCTTCATCGAAACGCCGCCCCGCAGGCCTTTCGCGGTTCACGTCCACTTACAAGGCACCGAGGGATCGCTCGGGAAGAGTCGGTCTGTGACGATCACCCGCCCCAGCGTGTACTGACGGCATCCGGAGGGGGTTACTGGCGACAAATCCCCTTCTGTCAAACAAATAGGAACGAAACTCAGCGCGAGTGATGCTGGGACGCGCCGGCGGCGGGTAGGCCCCCAGTCCCCAACCCCTGGTTTTCATTCCCCACCTACGACCTACCGCCTACCACCTGTTTTTCATTCCCCACCTATCACCTACTAACTACCTTTTTTTCAACAACATTCCCGCTTTCTGCTGATATCTCCTTTGTTTTCATATACATTCCCGCTAAGCTCCAGAGTTTTTCACGGCCGTCCTTTGTTTTCAATAACATTCCGGCGTCGTTGGGTCAAAAAAGGAAATTCTCTTCAAGGTTGGCAGGCTTTCTTGGGCTGCAGGACAAATTATGCGAGTGATGCTGTCACGCGCTGGCGGCGCGCAGGCCTTCGTCCCCCAGTCTCCAGCCCCAGCCCCCAGCACCTCTTTTTGATTCCCCACCTGCCACCTACCCCCATAGAAGTTAAGATAAGGACCATTTCCATCGTTCCGACACCATTCCCGTCCCGCGAAGCGGGACACCGTGAGTAGTCCCGCCACGCGGGATGAAACCTACGGAAAGAGAAGCCCAGAAAGCATTTCGGCCCCGGAGGGGCCGCCCATTGACCGGTCAACCCCGTTGGGGTTGCGTAAATCTGTGCGGTCCCGTTATCCGCAGGTTAAAACCTGC
>JBEKUR010000162.1:0-13558 GCA_049514855.1 Terriglobia bacterium | reverse complement strand
GCCCGTCATAGATTCCTCCCGGAACCCCGATAGATGTGGATGGGAACTGCGCGGGTGGGAGAGGTTCGTCGTGGATTTGCGCAATTGTTGGCGGGATCGTCGGTGGGGCTTTGAGAATCTCGTCGGAGCTGACACCTCGTGTGGTTCTTCGCGAGGCTTGTGTCCCCACGAACGACGGAGGCGGCGGAGGCGAAGGAGCCCGCAAAACTTCCATCCATACTGCCTTGGGCAACGCCTCCGTATAGATGAGTGGAACCAGCGCCATTGCTCCCACCAGGAGGACTTCACCGATATATGCGCACGGAATGGCAGCCCGCTTCCAATCTCCAGTCCTGGCTGCTGCATAGACGAGGAAGCAAACGAAGCCTGCGAAGTTCAGAACGAAGGTCAGCGCGACCCAAAATGCAGTGTTCAGCGCCAACTGTCGCGAGTCAGCGTACACATAGCAAAGCATCAGGGCAAAAGTGGCGACGAGCCCTCCGAAGAGCAGCGATTGAATGGCAGGCGCCCTGATTGGGGTGGGGGAAAACAGCCTCCCCAGTGCGAGGAAGCAGGCAAGCGAGGCCAGCGCGCCGCAGGCTGTGGCGTAAAAGTAATGACCTTTCTTCAGCACGGGCGCCCGCGAGGGCGAAGATTCCAGCAACGCTTCGGCAAACATGGCTGCACCTCCTCAAGAATTCGGTAGCATCCGGAGTTCAGGTGACGGCCACGGAGCGCTCCGTTGGCTGCTCACTTTCTCTTTCATCCCATTGGACACCGAATCCAACGGCTAAGTTCCACTATTTTCAGATTGGTTAACAAGAGGAATTGATTCATTGAATCATTGAGTCATTGAATCATTGAGTCATTGGACCATTGAGTCATCGAATCATTGAGTCATTGAATCATTGAATTGTTGGCCGAATGAGAAGCGCAAAGATCGGTCTTGAAAAGCTGCTTTTGTTTCTTTTGAGAAAGTGATTGAGAATGGTGGGATGGGCAAGAATTGAATCAGCCTTCTGCCTCCTGACTCCTGACTTCTGACTCCTGACTCCTGACTCCTGAATCCTACACTGGCAATCTCACCCTCGCCTCGCATCCCTGGCCCGAGCGCCGGTTCTGGAGGGTCAGCGTGCCTCCGTGCGCCTCGGCGATTTGCCGGCTCAGGACGAGTCCGATTCCCGTTCCTACGGCCTTGGTTGTGAAGAAGGGTACAAAAAGGTTCGTGGTGTTTGGAAGGCCCGGTCCCTCATCTTCGACCAACAATTCCACGTAGTCCCCGCTCCGCCTCCAGCCGAGCTTCACGCCACCTCCGGTTTCGAGCGCCGCATCCACCGCGTTGCGTAAAAGATTGATAAGCATCTGCTCGAGTTGGTCTGGGTCAGCGTGCAGCGTCAAATCCGGCCCTGGAATCAGGGTCACGGCTAGTCGTCTCTCCAGGCCCGCCACGCGTCGCACCAGGGGGCCCACATCGGCCGGCTGCAATCGGGGCGACGGTAAGCGCGCCAGGCGTGAATAGCCTTCCATGAACCGGCTCAGCGATTCAGCGCGCCCTTCGATAACGCTCAGGCCCCGACGCGCATCCTCCTCCCAGTCGGCGGGGCGCGGCTGGCGGGCCAACAGGCTGCCGAGGGTACCCGCCATGGACTTGATGGGCGCCAGGGAATTATTGAGCTCATGCCCCAAAACCCGGATGAGGCGCTGCCAAGCTTGCCGCTCCTCTTCGCGCAGAGCCCGGCTGAGATTAGCAAGCACCAACATTTGATGCGGCCGGCCATGCTCCCGAAAGGTGCTGCGACGGATTCCCCATCGGCCGGCGCCCCCCGGAAAGGAGGTCGCCATCGTCCGCACCGGCTCGCCCTCGAGGCACACGCCCAATCCTAGTTCCATGGCCGTCCGCCCCAGGATTCGTTCCGCAGGCTGTGCCAGCAGCCGTTCACCGGCCCGGTTCAAAAGCCGAAGTCGTTGCTCACCGTCGAAAGTGAAAATGGCCACATCGATCTCTTGCATCACTTTGCGGAGCAACGCCGTGGCTTCGAGGGAAGAGAGCCGCCGACCTCTCAACATCTCGCTGAGCGCGTTCACTTCCGTGAAGACCTCGCCCAGGGCGGAGTCGGATCGAGTCCCTCGAGCGCGAATCGAGTAATCCTCCTCCCTCAGTGCCGAAAGCAAGTTGGAAAGGGTCTGGAGGGGGTAAGCCACTTTTCCGCGCAAGGCGAAGGAAAACCCAAGCCAGACAACGACCATAAGGATGGCCAGGGTCCAGCGTGTTTGGGAGGAGTAAATCCCCGTCCACAACAGGACGAGGGCAACGAGGATGGCGGGGAAGCCTGCGGCCAGGGCAATGAGCACCAGGCGGTTTTCGAGCACCGCACCAGTGCGCCTCGCTGGCACAGGCCGCGCCGTCGTGCTTGCTCTCCCGGCATCCGGCTCTGGGGACATGGCTTGGGTCACAACCCGTATTTCCTCAAGCGGCGATAAAGGCCGCTACGGCTCAAGCCAAGCGCCGACGCAGCCTGGCTCACGTTCCCCCCATAACGCGCCACTGCCTTCTTGATGAGAACGCACTCCACTTCCTCCAGGCTCATCGCTTCCAGGCGCGAGGCGCCTTCACGCTCCGTCCGCAAACCAAAGTCGCTGGGCCGCACAACATCGCCTTGGGCCATCAGTACCGCCCGCTCCACCGCGTGCTCGAGCTCCCGCACGTTCCCGGGCCAAGCATAATCCAGAAGGAATTGGATCGCCGCGGGTTCAAAGGCGGTCAGGGGTTTCCGGTAACGCTCGGCATAACGCCGCAGGAAGTAGTTGGCCAGCAGCGGGATGTCCTCGCGTCGTTCGCGCAGGGGAGGAATGTGAATTTCAATAGTGTTCAGGCGGAACAAAAGGTCTTCGCGGAAGCGGCCGGCCTGTACTTCCTGGATGACGTCCGCATTAGTCGCCGAGAGCACGCGCGCATCCACGCGCCGCGTCTTGGAGGAGCCTACTCGCTCCATCTGCCCGGTTTCGAGCACGCGCAAGAGCTTGGCCTGCAAGTTGAGTGGGACATTGGCAATTTCATCCAGGAACAAAGTTCCGCCCTGGGCGAGCTCGAAACGTCCTACGCGGTCCATCTTGGCATCTGTGAAAGCCCCTTTGACGTGGCCGAATAGTTCACTCTCAAACACTCCTTCGGAAAGCCCCCCGGCGTTCACGGTCACCATGGGCTTCGCTGCTCGGCCGGACAGGGCATGGAGCGTCTGGGCAACGACCTCCTTCCCTGTGCCGTGCTCACCTGTAATCAGAACGTTGGCATCCGAAGGGCCCACGCGGGAGATCAGTTCCAGCACTGGGCGCATGGCGGGCGACTCCGCGAGCAGCGTGGGACGTCCCTCGGCGCGGAGCAGCCGGTTCTCCGCCTCCAGACGAAGGCCCTGCCGGAGCGCCCGGCTGAGGTCGATCTGGGTACGCAGAATGGCGAGTAGGCGGGCGTTATCCCAGGGTTTCTGGACAAAGTCCCGTGCGCCCCGCCGCATGGCCTCCACCGCCAAATTCACGCTGCCCCAGGCGGTCATCACCACCACAGGTAAAGTGCTGTCCATCGTCTGGAGCCGCCGGAGCAGGTCCAGACCTTCCTGGCCGGAAGTGGTATCGCGGGCAAAGTTCAGGTCCATGAGGACCAGGTCGAAATCCTGGGCATCGAGCGCCGCCAGGATTCCAGCCGGGGAAGTGGCAGACTCGGTTGCGAAGCCTTCCCCTTTGAGCAGGAGGCGAAGCGCCTCCAACACGTCGGGTAGGTCGTCAGCGATAAGGACTCTGGTGGTCTGCATGGCGCTCATGTTCGAATAATCTGGTGATCGGGAGATCGGGTCATTGGGTCATCGGGTCATTGGGTGATCGGGTGAACAAAGAACCGATAGACCGTTCCATCTCCGGCTCATTTAATCACTCGAACTACGTCCACCATGTTATCCGATCGCGCGATTACACTGTTCTTCCGATCACCCAATCTCCCGATCACGCGATTGACGCCTTTGTTCACCCGATGACCCGATGACCCAATGACCCGATCACCCGATCTCGCGCTGCCTCACTCCTTCACGATCCAGCCGTCTTGCAGCTTGATGATACGCTGGCTGTAGGCCGCGTTCGCCTCCGAGTGGGTCACCTGGATGATGGTTGTTCCTTCGTTGTTGAGCTTCTTGAAAAGCTCCATGATTTCCCGGCCTTGGTCCGAATGCAAGTTGCCCGTCGGCTCGTCGGCCAGGATCAATTTCGGGCTCGCAATCACCGCCCGCGCCACGGCCACCAATTGCTGCTGGCCGCCTGAAAGCTGGCTCGGGAAGAGGTCCTTCTTCCCGACGATGTGAAATCGGTCCAGCGCGTCGGCTACGAGGGCCTGGCGCTCCGACGCCTTGACATTCCTGTAGGACAAAGGAATGTCGAGGTTCTCGGCGACCGTAAGGCCGTCCAGGAGATGGTACTGCTGGAAAACGAAGCCGACGGTCTGCTTCCCGATTTCTGCCCGCTGTTTCAAGTTCATTTTATGAACGGGGCGCTCCATCAGGTAGTACTCACCTTCCCAGGCGCCATCAAGCATTCCAAGAATGCTCAGGAGCGTGGTTTTCCCAGCTCCGGACGGCCCCATGATGGTGACGAATTCCCCTTCAGCAATATCCGTCGTGATACGTCGCAAGACGTAGTATCTTCCAGGCCCCACAGGATAGGACTTCTCGATGTTTCTCAAAGTTATCATTGCGTGGTCCTCATATCCAATTGAGTCATTGCTCCATTGGGTCATTGATTCATTGAAACGACGAGCTATCAGCCGTCAGCTTTCAGCTATCAGCAAGCAGCCCTCCCGTCTTCCTTTAGCTGACATCTAACGGCCGGCACCTGACACCCGACACCTGGCACCTGACACCTATTCATACCGCAGCGCCACCATAGGATCAACCTTCGTCGCCCGGCGGGCGGGGATGTAGCAAGCGGCCAGGGCCACCACAAGCAGAATCAGACACGTCAAAGCGAAGGTCGACGGATCAAAGGCGCTGACCTCGAACAGTTGGCTCCGGAGGAACTGCGCTAAAATAGAGGCCGCCACCGCTCCGGCCAGAACACCGGCCAACGCCAGCCGCAGTCCCTGGCGGATCACCATACCCCACACCTGCCGGCGCTGCGCGCCCAGCGCCATGCGAATCCCGATTTCCTGCGTGCGTTGAGCGGTGCTGTAACTGATGACGCCGTAAAGGCCGAGGGCTGCCAGGAACAGCGCCAGGCCGGAGAAGATCTCGAGCAGAGAGGCAGCGATCCGTTGCGGGCCGAGCGAGCCGGCAACGTATTGCTCCATTGTCTTGAAATCCGCCGCGGGCTGCGCCGAATCCACCGAAGCGACGGCCCCCTGAATCGCAGAGGCCAGTGTTGCCGGGGCAGCCTTGGTCTTGACGACGAGGAATGCCTGCGTAAGTCCCTGCTGGAGTAGGGGGTAGTAGCACACCCCTTTACCCGAGTCGCCCACCAGAGCCGACTGCCTCACGTGGGCGACCACGCCCACAATCGTAGCCCAAGGCGTGTTCGAGCCCCGCCGGAGGCGTTGTCCAACGGGGTCCTGGTTGGGCCAGTATTGCCGGGCGAGATTCTCGTCGATAACGACCACCGGTTGTGTGCCCAGCCGGTCCTGGTCGGTGAAGCACCGCCCCTTCTGCAAAGGAATGCGCATGGCCTCGAAGTATCCGGGCGTGACCCAGTTGAGCATGCTGTGCGGCCCCGGATCGCCGGGACCGAGCGGGCGGCCTTCGATGGAGAAGGAGGAAGAGGGATCAAATCCGGTAAACGGCAGTGCCTCCACCACGGCCGCGGAAGAAACTCCGGGAAGGGCTGCCAGCTTTTCATTGACAGCACGGTAAAAAGCCACCTGCTTCTCCTCGTTGTTGTACTGGTTTTCCGGGAGCTGGACGGTGGCGGTCATCACCCCATTGGGGTCGAATCCCGTCTCGACTCTTCCCATGCGGGTGAGGCTCTTGAGCAGCAATCCGGCGCCTACCAGCAGGACCAAGGCCATGGCCACTTGTCCCACCACAAGCCACTCTCGGAGACGCAGGCGGCCACGGCTGGACGTAACCGCTCTTGCCTCCTCCTTGAGCATTCCGTAATGTCGATGGCTGAAAACCTCACCGATGGGCACGACCCCGAGAAACACTCCGCTCAGGACCATCAGCAGTACCGCGAACAGGAGCACATGCCCATCCACGTGCACCACGAACCGAGAGGCAAGACTTCCCGGAGCCAGTCGGAACAAGAGTGCGGTGCCGTCGTAAGCTCCTGCGACACCGGCGATGGCGCCGCAGGCCGTGAGGAAGAAGCTTTCCACCAGCGCCTGCCGAAGCAGGTCTCGCTTTTGCGCGCCCAAGGCGACGCGAACGGCAAATTCCTTGGCGCGGGCAGATGCCCTGGCGAGGAGCAGACCGCCGATATTCGAGCAGGCAATGAGCAGTACGAACCCCACCGCACCCAGCAGGATCAGCATCGGTGTACGCAAGTCGCCGGCGCCGTACTCGGTGAACGGAAGCACGAACATTCCCCAGCCCGAGTCTTTGGCATAAGTGTTCTGCGGGTAAGCCCGGATCAGACGCTGGGTCAGCATGCGGACAAAGGCTTCCGCCTGGGCCCGTGAGACCTCCGGACGGGTCCGGGCCACAACGAAAAAGGACTCATTGAAATAATTGTCAGGCGAAAACTCGCTTGCGGCGAGCCCCAGGGGGATCCAAAGCGCGGTCCGGCGAGGCCAGTCGAAGCCCGGCCCCATCACGCCGACCACGCGGTAGTCCTCGCGATTCAACTGAATGCTCCTGCCGACAATCGCAGGATCGCCGCCGAAGAGATGCTGCCAGGTGTCGTAAGCGAGCAAGGCGACTTGATTGGCGTGCGGTTGGTCCTCCTCTGGCCGGAAGATCCGTCCGAGGAAGGGCCGTGCGCCGAAGACGTCAAACCACTGCCAGGTAACCTTAGCCACCGGCAGCCGCTGTGGACCCTCCGGGGCGAGGTAATTGAAGCTCTCTTGGTATTCGGCAGCGGCGGAAGTGAATACCTGTTTGCTGTCCTGGATATCTTTGAAACCGGGGGCCGAAATCACGATGCTCTTAAGATTCAGTTTCTCGTACTTCACCCGGACGGCAAATAGGTGGTCGGGATCGCTGATCCCCGACGGGTGCAGGAACAGCTCGTTGATCACGCTGAAGATGATCGTGTTGGCGCCGATACCGAGCGCGAGCGAGAGCACCGCCACGGTCGTGAACCCGGGGTTCTTCGCCAGCATTCGCAGGCCGTAGCGCAGGTCTTGGAGCAGGGTATTCACCGTCACCCTCGCATCGAGTCAATGACTCATCTAAAGCACAAGCTATCAGCCATCAGCTTTCAGTTATCAACAAACAGCCGATGCCTTCTCCATAGCTGAATGCTGACCGCTGATAGCTTCTTTTTCAGCTTTCAAACCGAGAGCCGTAAATCCAAATGCTGCCAGTGCCGACTCCAGCCGCGTGGCATTCTGGGGGAAGTTGCGGATCAGGATGTCCAGGTCGCCTGTGTAGCGCGGAAATCCATGGTGGGCCAGCGCTACCGCGCCCACGACCACATACTCAACCCCGTTTGAGTTGAGCGATTCGATAAACGCGCGCCAGTCTTCCGGAAGCAGCATCGCCCTCCTTGTGTGCCAGGGCCCGAAGCTGAAACAGAATCTCCAGCCGCTCGGCCGACGAGGGCCGGCGGTAGTAGTCGCGCGTGGCCGCTTCGGCCTCGCGAAAAGTCCGAAACTTGGCAACGACAGGGTCCATGCCTCTATTGTACGCGCGGGCGCCCTCGAATCCTATGGCAGAACCGTGGTCCAAGCGCTTAGGGGGCGTCGGATTCTCGTCGTCACCCTTCCCGTTGCGGCAACCTGTAGACCCGGCGCGAACGAGTCATTAGTCTTCAGTAGTCAGTTGTCAGTTTTCAGTCCCCAGCTCGAGGCTCCGTCAATCCGAACCGATCCCACACGGCCATCATATAAATGGCCGGCCCAGCTTTGACTGAGAACTGAAGACTGATCACTGAAAACTTCATTCATAGCGCAGCGCCACCATGGGATCGATCTTCGCTGCCCGCCGGGCCGGGATGTAACTGGCCAGGGCGGAGACCGCAAACATCAGCGCCATCGCCAGAATCAGCGCCACAGGATCCGCTGGCGTCAACCCAAAAAGCAGGCTGGTAATCAATTTCGCGGCCCCGATCACCGCGGGCAGTCCGATGGCCGCGCCGATCAGGACCAGGAGCAGCGACTCGCGGAGAACCGACCGGAGGATATTACCGCGCTGCGCACCCAATGCCATGCGAATCCCGATTTCATTGGTGCGACCGGCGACGGCGTAGGCCATAATCCCGTAGATTCCAACGCAGGCGAGCAGGACTGCCAGCGCGCCGAAGAAGCCCGAAAGTGTGGTGATCATGCGATCGCGTGTGAGCGATTCACCTACGAGTTCGGTCATGGTATGAATCTCGATGGGCGGCAGGCTCGCTGCCGTCTGCTTCACGGCTTCGCGAACTGCGGACCCCACCGCCGACGGGTTTCCTACGGCGCGCACTTCAACATTGGCGAAAGATGGGTCGCCAATGGGGTTGAAAAACGGTACATAAAAGCGCCGTGGAGTGTTCTCCCGCACGCTGTTGTACTTGGCGTCGCCCACCACGCCTACAACAACGAAGGCGGTGTGGGTGGTCGGAAACATGTCCCAGATGCGCCTGCCGAGGGGGTTTGCGTCGCCGAAGTAGTAGCGCGCCATCGTCTGGTTGATCACGCCGACGCGCTGCCCATTTCCCTCGTCTTGCGGCCCGATTTCGCGGCCTAATAGCACCGGAATGCCGATGGTTGAAAAATAATTCGGACCGACATGATCAAACCGAGCGTTCATCTCCTGGCCGGACTTCGGCGTGTACGCTTCGATCGATATCCCGTCGTTCGACTCAGAATGGCTAAACAGGCCGTTATGCGAGAGCGTCACGCCGCGAACGCCCGGAATGGCGCGGATGCGTTCGAGTATGTCCCTGTAAAGCTGCACGGTAGCCGGCCCTTTGTAGCCAGCCGTCACCGGGTCCACACGGAAAAGCAGAAGATGATCGCGATCGTACCCGAGCTTCACCTCCCCCAGCTTCCGGAAGCTGTGTACGAACAACCCAGCGACCGTCAGCAGCAGAAGCGACAATGCGACCTGCACCACGACGAGAATCTTGCCCGCGGACACCCGGCCGCCCTGCGCAACGCTCCCGACAACGCCCCGCGATGTTCCTTTCAGAATGGAGTTCAGGTCCAGTCGCGCGACACGAAAAGCGGGCGCCAAGCCGAAAAGAATGCCGGTGAGGAGCGAAAGGGCGAGCGTGAAACCGAGGATTTTCGCGTCGGGGTGGATGTCCAGAGGGATCGGCGACGCGCCCCGCGAGACTAGCCGCAGAAGCACGGCGTCAGCCCAGTCTGCAAACAGCAGACCCAGCGCGCCGCCCATGGCAGCGAGCAGGACGCTCTCGGTGAGGAGCTGGCGGAACAAGCGAGCGGGTCCCGCGCCCAGAGCGACGCGGACAGCGATTTCCTTTTGCCGTGAGGCGGCGCGAGCGAGGAGAAGATTGGCGACGTTGGCGCACGCGATGAGCAACACCAGCCCGACCACACCCATGAGGATGAGCAGCGGCTTGCCGAACTCTTCGCGCAGCGTGGAGGCGCCGTGGCTGCCATCAACCAAAGCGATGCGCTGGTTTAGAAAATCGCGGCGATCGTTCACCGACATCTCAGAGCCGATCTGCGATTGAAGCATCTGCTGAAACGTCACGTTAATACTGGCCTTGGCCTGCGCCACGCTGACACCGGGTTTCAGCCGTGCCATCACCTGGAGCCACATCGTCTTTTCAATGGGGTTCTTCTCCGGTGAAAGCCAGTCCCGGCCCGGAAAGATTTCCGCCTGCATGGTCAACGGGACCCAGATGTCGGGCGCAAAGCCGACCGTTTCGCCGAAAAAGCGCGGCGGCGCGACGCCGATGATCTCGTAGGAAGCCTGGCGAATGCGGATTTTGCGGCCGAGGACGGAGGGTTCGCCTCCGAAGCGACTTCGCCAAAAGTTGTAGCTTATTACCGCCACGGGATTCGCATCCCGAAGCTTGTCCACCTCCGTGGTGAAGGTTCGGCCGAGGATGGCATTCACGCCGAGAACGGAAAAATAAGACCCACTAACCATCCCGACAAACGCCGGCGCGCCTTCATTGCTTTGCTCTGACTCCTCGACGGCCACCACGAGCCTGGGGACGCTGCTATCCGCAGCGAGGATTGCAGAGAAGACCTGGTTGCGCTCCTGAAGTTCCTGAAATTCAGGATAGGTGAGGAAGTCGCGATCTCCATCCTCGCTTCCGATACTCATTCCGTGGGAGTCCGGGTTGGTAAGAACGACAAGTTGCCGTGGGTCCTTAACGGGCAGCGTGCTGAGCAAGACCGAGTTGATGACCGTGAAGATAGCCGTGTTGGCGCCGATGCCTAGCGCCAGGGTCAGCACCGCGACGGCGGTGAAGCCGGGGTTCTTCGCCAGCATTCGCAGGCCGTAGCGCAAGTCTTGGAGCAGGTTATTCATCGTCTCCCCCGTATCGGGTCATTGATTGATCTAATGGACAAGCTATCAGCCATCAGCTTTCAGCTATCAGCAAGCAGCCGACGCCTTCTCCCATAGCTGACGGCTGACGGCTGAAAACTGACAGCTTCATTCATACCTCAGCGCCACCATGGGATCGACCTTGGTGGCCCTGCGCGCGGGAATGTAACTGGCCAAAAGCGCCGCAAAACTAAGCAGCAATGCGACCCCGGCAAGCGTAACCGCATCAGTCGCGCTCACCCCAAACAGCAGCGACTGCATGGCGCGGGTCAGGACGAACGAGCTGGCAATTCCCACCGCCACGCCAACCACAGTGGTCAGCATTCCCTGGCTGAGTACAAGGCGCAAGACATCTGGCGCGCTAGCCCCGAGCGCGATCCGAACCCCCATCTCGTGTGTGCGCCTCGCCACCGAATAAGCCATCACGCCATAGATGCCCGCCACGGCGAGCAGCAGAGCTGTGGCGGCGAAGACCCCCACCAGCGTCAGGTTGAAGCGGCGTGTCTTGAGCGAAGAGGAGAAGACCTCGGTGAAGATATTGAAGCTGGGCGGAACATTGGGATCCAGGCCGCGCACAATTTCCCGCGCAGCCGGGATGATGACAGCGGGTTGTGCAGTTGTGCGCAGCACAAGGGTGAAGCGCCCAGTGGCCTGGGGCCGTTGCCGATAGTCTACGTAGATGGTGGGGCGCGGTGTTGCCTCCAAGCTGTCTTCACGGACATCGCCCACAACACCCACGACGGTGAGCAACCGCAGGTCCCCATCCATGTTGCCGAACTCGATCGTCCGGCCCAGCGGATCCATGTTAGGCCACTTCTCGCGCGCCAGCGACTGGCTAATGAGCGCAACGTGCGGCGCGTCCATAGTGTCGCGATCGTCGAAGAGCCGCCCGCGCAGCAAAGGAATGCCGAGGGTACGGAAGTAGCCCTCGCTCGCTACACCATAGTCGGCATCGCCGGTGCGCGTCGAATCGTGGAACAGTCGCTCGAGGTCCTCCATGCGCGGCAGTTTTTCTTGTGGGCTCATCAAGACATACGTGCCGTCTGCCAAGCCGGTCGTCAATGGCAGGCCGTTGGCGCCGCCGACTTCCCGGACGCCGGGAACAAGGTGCAAACGCGAGAACAGTTCGTTCAGGAATTCCACCCGGTGGACTTTTTCTGTGTCCTTCTCGGGAAATGGTAGTGCGAGATCTATGGTCAGGACGTCTTGGGTGCGAAAGCCGGGATCAACCGAGAGCACGCGCAGCAGGCTCCGGCCCAGCAGTCCGGCGCCGGCCAGCAGCACCAGCGTGATGGCAAGCTGTGCCGCCACAATCGTGCGGCCGAAGCGGTGGCCGCGCCGCGTGACTACGTGTCCTTGGCCGCGTTCGGCCAGTGTGCCCTGAACGTCTCCCGCGGTCGCACGCAGCGCCGTGAATATGCCCAGTCCGGACGCAACTAGCACCGAAAGAGCGAACGCGAAGGAGAGCACGGGCAGGTTTATCGAAACATCCTGGAGGCGCGGCAGGTTATTTGGGGCCAGCGCCACCAATGCGTCCACGCCCCAGAGCGCCGCGATGACGCCGAGCGCACCGCCGGTGAGGGAGAGCAGAAGGGCTTCGGTGAGGAACTGGCGCACCAGCCGGTTTCGCCCGGCGCCCAGCGCCGAACGAATCGCCAGTTCCCGCTCGCGCGCAGCAGCCTGCGCGAGCAGCAGATTCACCACGTTGGCGCAGGCGACCAGCAGCAGGAAACCGACCGCCCCAAGCAGCACGAGCAGCGCCGGGCGCACCTGGCTCGTCAGGGCGTCACGCAGCGGGAACACGGCCACGTCCGTCATCATCGTGTCTTGGCCGTACTGTTGCTTGAGCCTCTGAGCGATTCCGGAAAGCTCGGCGCGCGCTTGGGCCAGCGGCACGCCCTCACGCAGCCGCGCCACAACGTGCCAATTGTGCGCGGTGCGGCTGGGCAGCCGTTCCAAAAGCTCACGCGGGACCCAGATGTCACTGTCGAACGGGAACCGGAAGCCGGGCGGGAGCACACCGACGATCGAGCACGACTGGTTTTCGACCGTCAGCTTGATCTTGGCCAAGTCCGTCGTACCGCCCAGGAATTGTTTCCAGTAGGCATAACTAACCAGGCCGACACGAGCCGCGCCGAAGCGCTGCTCTTCCTCCACGAAACCCCGGCCCAGAACAGGCTCTACGCCCATTAGCGGAAAGAAATCGTGGGAGACTGAAGCCAGCATGCTACGCGTCGGTTCGGAGGCGCCCGAAACCGATTCGAGCCAGGCCGAGTACTCCGCCAGGCCCTTCAGAGAACGGTTCTGTGAGCGGATGTCTTCAAAGTTGGGATCGGCGAAGTTCATCCGTCCGCCCTTGGCGTTCACTTCCCGCAGATCGACGATTTGGTCGGGCTTGGGATAGGTCAAGGGGCGGAGCAGCACACCGTAAACCACACTGAAGATGGCAGAGTTCGCGCCAATGCCCAGGGCCAGCGTCAATACCGCAACGGCGGTAAAGCCGGGGTTCTTCGCCAGCATCCGGAAGCCGTAGCGAACATCCTGAAAAAGTGCGCCCATCCCTCCTCCAATTGGTTCATTGATTCATTAACTCAGCTCAGCAAGAGTCGAAAATGGAAATTGGAAACTCGCCCACCACCGCCTTTCAATGATCAAATGAGTCAAGGGGCCAATGAATCAATCAACTGATGCATTCGTCCAGCGAACCACTGATTCATTGAATAGACTCGCTTGCGACCGCTTTTCAATGGTTCAATGAGTCAATGATTCAATGAGTCAATCACTGCTGGTCTCTTCCACGATCTGGCCATCGAAGAGATGAACCGTGCGGTCGGCGAACTCGGCGTAGCGCGGATCGTGAGTGACCATGCAGATGGTGGCGCCTTCACGGTGGAGTTCGCGCAGCAGGTCCATCACCGCCTCCCCGTTCTTGGAGTCCAGGTTTC
>JBEKUR010000161.1:0-13586 GCA_049514855.1 Terriglobia bacterium | reverse complement strand
CTATCTACACGACCGCAATTTCCGCCGACGGCGTGGCAGGCGTGCTCGAGAGAGTCGCCTCCATCGGCGGAGTAGCCGCCTCGCCCGCCGGTGCACAGTCCGGCTTCGGGCTGGCCGCCTCGATTGCGGCGATAGCCGCCTCCAGAGCGGAAGACCTCTTGCCCGGCCGCCGCTTGATGCCCTGCTGCTTGGCGATGCGGGTCACTTGGCTGCGGCTGAGGCACAGGGTGCTGCCTATCTGGGCGTAGGTCTCCGACTGGTGCGACTCGATGTATTCCCCGATTCGGGCGTTCGTTGCCTTTAAGTCCATATTGATACCCTCCTATTAAGAGGGGTCCGTATTAAATATTTTCGTTTGCTGGTGGTGATTCGAGCGTTCCAGCCCAGACGTTGGGACCGGCAGCGATCGGGCGATGGTCCGTCCGCCACTCGGACCATTGCATCGATGACGAGGGGAAGGCCATCCAGGAGATGGTCATAGGGCTCCCGAAGTCGAAGCGGGAGTCGGACAAGCGCCTGGCGATCCCAAGCACCTTCATTGGAACGGGCATGCAGATCAGGGAGCCGCCAGCAAGCTGCGATCCCCCGCCCTGCGGACTCAAGCCTTCTTCTGGCACCGGCAGTTGGCTCGTCCAAGCGGCGAAGAGCCGTAAAAGGCTTGAGGCAGCGCCTCCTCGGGAACCCTGTCTCAACATTCGTGTGCCTTCACGGTTACTGGCGAATCCTTAGGCCTGAGCGCGACACCGTCGTGCCTGAGGTCATGCACACGGATGACGGAATGGTCTCTCATGGTGATGAGGGCGTCGCCGTTCTAGCCCATGTCGGTGGCGATGACTTGCTTCACGAACTCGGCTGCCTTGGTTGCTGGCTCGGTTGCTGGCACGGCGGCCTGCTCGGAGTCAGTGCATTCCGAGCAGTTTGGCGGGCGCCGCTTCGCCGTGTCCTCAGGGCGTGGCGACTTCACGGAAGACGCCTTCCCCACATCCTTCTTCTCGTCGTCTGCCAGGTTGGCGACTATCATGTTTCCCAGGTATGCCATAAGGTGGTACCTCTTGTTGCACTTGAATCCGTTGCAGGCCGGGTCGGTGCAGGTCGCATCCTCCAGGCCCTCTCGGCGGCGTATTTCTGCATTTTGCATCTCCCGCAGTTCTTTCTCGTCCATGTGTCCTCCCAATCATGGCTCGCGTTGATTCTGATCGGTTCCCCGGCCATCGGGCATCATTTCGGCCAGCTTCCTGATCGGCCATTCTCTGGCTGTTGCTTCGGGTCAGCGAGCACTTCCCAGTGTGTAATACTGAAATTTATCGAGACCCATGGCGGTCGTTAGTTCGGAGCAGTCAAGAACCTCTACCAAGTTGTTTCCGTTCAGGCGGACATATGTGGGAGCGAGCATCAACTCCTTTGGCTTATGTGTGCGGGCCTTGTTCAGAAGATGCCGAGTGAGGAGAAGGGGCATTTCGTTCGCAGTGAAGGCGCCCGAGTCGGTCAGGGTTCGGGGATCCGGTTCAGCCGTGCCTTTCAATGTCGCCAGCCGTTTTTGGGCGGCAGCCATGCCCACACAAAATGGCATCTCGCGAGCTTTGTTGGGGAGCCGCAGGTCTCATCTGCCTGAGTTGCTGTCGAGCTCAACATTGGTCCTCCTGGCCGCAGCGGATTCGTCCATAGAATCCGACGGACTAATGGCAGGCTCTGATCGACGGCGCACCTTGTCCGCGATGCGACCGCCTTCATCCGGCAGGTCGGGGGCTGGTGCGGCTAGGACTTACCTTCGCCGTTTCCGGGTCGTTGAGAGTGCTGGGGCGACCCTGGATGGCAGCGATGGGAGGTTCCACAGAGGGGTTTCTTTGGCTTTCTGCGGTTGTGGATGTCCACCACTAATTGTCCTGGCCTCCCACCTGGCTACTGAACAACTTCGCCGCTTTTTCCAACGCCATCGCCAGATGCAGCGACCGCTTCGGTCATTACCGCAGTGGCGGTAGCGCTCGGGGTTTCAACTCCTGGGTAGAGCACCAATAGCCCGTTCTTGTGCATTTCATAGGGGAGGCCGAAACTTCCGACAAACCACCGGACAAAATGGTAAACGGACCGGGGCGTAGGGAGCCGTCGTTCCAGGCGAGGCCAGAGCGAATTGAACAACCGTTCGATATCAGCCTCACTGGGTTCGGGAATTGCCCCACTGGGCACATTTTCCCTATCGACACAAAGCGTCTCCGAGTAACGGCTGACGAGGCGGTCGGCGGTCGACCTCGGGATTCTACGTTCCCTTAGCCAGCCCCGCCATTCGCCGCCACGACCGGGATGAGAAAGCAGGTTCTTCATAGCGTAAAGACGCTCGGCCAGTCTTGCACGGATTTGGCGCAATTCTTTGGCGGTCGTCTTGCGGCTGGCGCTCAGCAGGGTGTGATTCGACCAAAGCTCGGAGATTTCCTGCGTCAACTGGTTTTCGATTGTGCTGTCTTCAGGCGGAGTCGTGACGGGCTGGGCCTCGGCCTCCGGTTCCGGCTCGGGGATGACAACGTTTTGGATGGTTTCGAGCATCGTGCCCATTTGCGTACCTCGCATTCAAGAAAGTCGGGAGCTGAAATCCAGGCTTTGGAAGTTGCCCCCATTATTGGGGCACGTAGTTGTTTTTTTGTGGTCAACCGTGATTGGAGGTTATCCCCGCATCAAAGCGGCGGCTACAGCCGTGCGCCAGCTCAGCGGCAGATATTGCTTACCTTCTCTCTCGTCGTCGAATTTCAGCGTGACCATGAAGCCGACAGCACGGTGGGGTCGACGACCTTGAGCGCATCCGCAAAAATGCGGCCGCAGGGCACGATTCCAATATGACCGCAAGGCCCTGAGGGCTGCCGGGACCCCGACAGGACCGTCGCCGCAGTCCACCGGTAGCCATTTGTTGACCCAAACCAAATAAATATTTTGATGCCCTTTCATTGGCGATTCTGCGTTTTTTCGCCTTCTGTTCCCCGTGCCTTTCGCCTTTTCTCGCCAAATTTCACAACTACCAAATCCATGGTTGTAAGACAGAAACTTTCAGTTTGGAGAAGAGATTTATGGTTATGGAAAAGATTGAAACGGGAGTCAGGGTTCCCCGGCGTGGTCTGTATGGAGTTCTCGATGACCTCCAGATAGGGGAATCAACCCTGCTTCCATTGACGGTCAACCGGGTATCGCTGCGGTCCTGCATCTCATACAGGCAGGTCCGCTACAACAAGCATTTCACAGTGCGCACATTGCCGGAAGGGATTAGGGTGTGGAGGACCGCATGAACGGGAACCAGCCAGACCTTGAAGTACGGATACCCAAGCGTTACGTCCAGATGATGATGGACGGCGAGATAACGGGGTCCATGCTCCTGACCATGGTGATGCTTTATTCCTGGTCAGGATGGGACAACGGGTATGTGAAGAAGGTATCGTCCAAGGGCCTCGCCACTGCATCCAACGACGCCTACCACAGGAACACCTACCAGGATGCCCTGGTCAGGTGGGAACAGATGGGAGAGATAAAAAGGCACCTGACTCTTGGGTCCCACAAGAGTTATCCAGTCACCATCCACAACTACCGTGCCCAGATAACCAAGGTAGATGAGGAGACAGGTGAGTCCGTGACGAAGCGCTGCATGATAAACAAGCACGCCACAATAACTTACAGGGAATACCTGGAGGGTGTCCGTGCTGAAGCCTTGGATGAAACCTTGGATGAAGGTGTGGCGGAAGGTGTGGAGGAAGCCTTGGATGAAGGTGTGCAGAGAACAAGCATAAGCAAGCATAATATCTTGCAGGATAGCTTGCTTGATAACAAGCAGGAGAGCGTGCAGGAACAGCAGCCTTCGGCTGCGCCTGCTGCTGTTGTGTCACCGTCTGACGAACTAAAACAACAGGCCAACAGAATATTCAACCTGTTGGGAGACAAGAAGCCCAATGGGTCCATGGGGAAACTCTGTAACCTGCTCCGCAGTGAGGACAGCAAGCTCTTGATAGAACAAGTCCTGTCCTCACCCACCCTGGTCTCCGCCAAGCTGAAGGGGAAGGCCAGTCCTGTCGGACTCCTGATTGACTCCGTCGTGAAGGGCTATGCCCAGGAATGGCTGGACAGGCTTGAGGCAGGAAAGGCCCGTGGCAATCGCCGTGCCTGGGTTAAGAAGGATTCTGTCTCCACCCCCCCTGACGGCGGCGCCCCCCCCTCCAAGTCTTGGATTGAGGCTCTTGAGGACGAGGATGGTTTCAGCATCAGCCAACCTGAACCGGACAAGTCCATTGAAGATATCGAGAACCCTGAAGCTTGACGAATGATTGCAATTAACCCGTCCCCTTCCGGGGGACCCGACCAGGCCTCAAGGCGAACGGACCCATGACGCAGATGGAAATCGCAGCCGCCATGGGGATTGCGGGAACTTCGTGCGGTCCGCTCTTGCGCCCCGTGCAGCGGGCTGGGGTCGTTGGAGGAGCGGGGAAGGAACCCCGCTAGGGCGTGCCCCGCTGCAAGCAGGTAATACTGCGGCTGGCGGGGAAGCCAAAGGCCCGGATTCGCTGTGAGGCGGACTGAGGGTCTGTCTGCCTTCTTCCTCATTCCCATCGGTGCCTCCCTTCTTCGCCATATCAGATGAGCACGCGCTGTCTTGAGTTTCCGCTTCCGGTCCACACCTCTCGGACGCCTTTCTTCCTCAGCTCCCTATAGTATTCCCCAGCCTGCCCTATGTAGTGGAGGCCGGGTGCGTCGGTCGCCTTCAGCCTGCCCTCGGCGACGAGCTGCTCGCACATCTCACCGACCTTCTTGACTCTCTTCTCGGCAAGGTCCGGGCATTGCGCCACGATGTCCTTGGCGGTTCCCCAATTGGTTTGGCTCCACTTCATGATGATTTCAAGGTCGCTCAAGGGGCACTCGTGCTTAGCCGTTTCCTCCCTCCTTGCTGCATCCGCCGTCGGCACTCCGGCACCGTCGCTGGGCGGCTCGGGAGCATCCATGGAAAGCGGGCAACTGGCTTCCTCGCTCATCCCTTGCTTCGCCTCGGGGGAAGGCGCTGCGGCACCTTCACCCTCTGCCGGGTAAGAGCCATACGCCTCGGGAAATTGTGCCGCCGCCTGGAAATCGAACAGAACCCGCAGGGACGAGGCGTTGTTGTTGTGGTAGAGGCTGTATGGCTTGCCCCATGCCTGCCCGTTGTGCCAGCGGATTCTTGGGCGACCCATATTGTCCATCCCCACCACCCGACCAAGCGTCTTGTCACGTCCTGCCCGCTCCGTGAGCTGAGTGTCCCCCCCTTTGTACTCCACCCAATCGCCCTCGCCGATGCGACTGCAACCTCTCCGGGAGACCTCAACACAGATAGTTGAAGAAGGACCGTACTGGTGCTGCTCCAATAATGGTTGGATTAACCCCGAGAAGAATTCGTGCAGCGCCTTCGCTATCTCGTGTGTATCTGCCATCAGGTTGACCCGCTGCCGCAGTGCTTCCATGACGCCGGGGTCGGGGTCAGGAACTGGGTCACTGGCTGGCTGCACGTCCGGTACCGGGACATCCGCCAGCCTGAAGATTTCAAGCGCCTCGGGGAACTTGTCTCCCATTCCCTGTTTGACGACCGCCTCTGCGAGGGTCATGGCTGGGGCGGCGACCTGCCTGGCACGCTCGTAGTCATCCCGGTCAATCGGCGGCCTGCGGTCCGGGGTGCCGCCCTTGCCGAGGGGCGTGGGCTCCTTGAGACTAGCAAGAATCTGCTGCATGCGCCGGATGCTCATGTGGAAGTGCTCCTTGCATACCTCCTCCCAGGTCTTGCTGCGTCCCCCGGTCGCCGGGTCAACCTTGGGGCGACCGGGACGGCACAGGTGCTTTTTCACTTCAAGGATGAGAGGCAAATAAGCCTCGACCACGGAGCCAGCAGTCCCGTAAAGCCGAAGCGCAGGAGCGATGACAGCGATTGCCTCATCCTCGCTCCGGGCTAGGACCGACTGGATGTACTCGATTTTCTCGTCGTCGGTCTTGCTGGCGATGAAATCGAAGTCCGGGGGAAGTTTCGTCACCGGCGACGGCGATAATGGCGAAATCATTTCGCCTTTTTGGTCGGCTTCGCCGGGGGTCACGAGGCGAACAATGTTCGCTTCCGCTTTTCCCATACCCGCAGGGGTTGCGTTTGGGCCATTGTCTCGTTCTACCCAGTCCGGGCTGAGTCCTATTCCGCTTAACGTGACGATGTTTTCGGTTGTTGAATCACTTGGTATCGGGCTTCCCATTTCTGCGTACCTCCTGTTCTTGACCTGGGGACGGCGAACCATACCCCTACTGCGGGTAATACTGGTTTTTGGGGAAGACTTAGCGCCTTGGGGGAAAAAAAGGAGGTTCCTGTTTTGGAAAGAGATGTTTTCCTGGGGGCAACTCAAAAACAATTCAATATTTTCAGTATTAGGTATTTGGGAGAGTGCATCTCGGGCGGGCTATCGTGCTTGGGAACCGGCAACAAGCCAAAAGTGGCCGCATTGAAATCCGCACTAACGCCCAGCCTCATCCCGGAATCCTGCCTTGCCCCGGAATCCGCACGGTGTGGTCGGGAATCGAACGCCCAACGCTGCTGTCGGTCCGGCAGCGGCGGCCTGCGGTCCTGAACGGTAGGAGAAAGGGGGCGGGTTACCGACCTGCGTGAAAACGGTGCAGCTCGTCCAGCTTGCGCAGCAGCATGTTGTCGAGGCGGGGGTGGTCCCTCTCGAACTTGCGCAGACCAGCACGACGAAAGGTCATTGACCGTTTAATCGCCAAACGGAATTAACGGTCAATATCCATAACTGCGGAAGCCACCAAAATTGCGGAATTCACCAAGCCGAAACCCAGGATTGCCCTAACCTGTTGAAAAAGCGCCAAATAAAAGAAATATGAAATGGCGGCGAAAAAACGCTGCGAGTCGCAGTATTTCTCCCCATGAGGCCAGCAGACGCTGGCCAACCAACTTCAAGACAGGATGTTTTGAAGCAATGGGAGGAGAAACGATATGGCAACGAAAAGCACCGCCCTCGTCCCGCTCGGGGACAGGGACTACATTGCAAAGATGACCAATCAAGGGACGCCCGACGACCTGCTCGCATTGGTTACCACCAAGGAGGCGAAGGCTCTTTCGGACGTAGCCCTAGTCACCAAAGTGGAAGCACAGGGCGAGGTCTGGCATCACGTCCGCACCTACATCAACGAATGGCTCGTGGGACGCTTCCCGGTCTTTGACGAATTGGCGATTCGCATTGCTGACCGCAAGCGGAAAGGGATGTCGCCGCTCATCATCAAGAGTCAACCCTGCGATTCCTTCAAGCAGGCTATCCGCCTCATCCTGGAGTGCGACCCATCCTACTTTTTCAAAATCCGCAAGAAGCATTACGGCGGCGGCTGGCAGAAAGCCTTGCCCGCCGAGGCGACAACACCTGACAAACCGGAGGTTGCCGAAACCTCCGTGACAGATATCAAGGTTGGCGAACCCGATGCCAAGGACGCCGAGGTCTGCGACCCTGTCCCAGTCCCGATGCCCAGTGACGAGACGGTGGACAAAGTCCACTCCGCCGCCAACGAAACGGCGACTGAAATCAACGTCCTGGAATCCGAGGTCGTGAAGCCACGGCGTGCCAAAACACCCGACTTCCGTTTCGCCACTTCCCCGAATGGACACACTACGTGGGAGTTGAAGAGTTGGTTGCAAAAAAGTATCCGCCGTGGGCTGGAAGAAGAGGCGCTGTATGCGGTAGTCGAGTTGGATTTGACGGGGTTCCCAGGTGCGGTGTGGGAGACACTGCACCATTCGGCGTCGGAAGATATTGGTCTTGCCGACCCCAATGTATGTGTCGTCGTCGGGACGCTTCATAGGCTTTGGAAGCGCGGTCACGGTCTTAAAGAGACCGCAAGTGAAGATGGCACTCCCGAACGACTGTACTTGGTACACGCGGTACTCGCGTGCGTCCACGCGAAGAAGAGTCGTCTCGTGGATAACGCCTTGATGGTTGCGTATGGAGACCACTCAAAACGCGAAGTGCCCAGTTGGGCGCACGATAAGCATACCGACCAGGGTAAGAAACTTGGTCGCGGCTTTGCACACTTCTTCGACGAGGCAGCGTTACTTGCTGATAAAGATGGAAGCCTACATAAACCGAACGATGCATACGCGGAGAAGGCACGGGCAATTTGCATTGCTAAGGAAGGAGAGACGCCCGTCCGGCCTTCTCGACGGGCGTGTCTACCGTGAAATTCCCGACTTTCTGCGGGAGACGGGGCAAGGGGTCGGATATCACCTGACCGCCCCGGTTGTCCAAACGGCGAATCTGCCGCCTGCTCTGTGAGAGTGGTAGGGCTGAAACGGTGTACGGCGGGCAGTGGAAATTCACATACGGCATATGGAAGCTGAAAGCCCAACAGTAAGACCTACACGGCCCCCTTCCGGCTGCGGTCCCGTAAAGAACGCCGGGATGTCCTTGCGCTCCACGCCATCGAGAAGCGTTGTTCGTCTGGGCGAGCGATGGCCAGCTCCCAGCCCATGGCTCCCGAGTTTCTTGTTGTGCCGCTCGAAAAATCTGCGACGCTCCAGAAAATCCCAAGAAAAGTTCCAAAAGTTGAGTATTACGGTAATTGAGGGGAATGTATCCCTGGGGAGGAGTATCGTGCCGGGGGAATGCCGTTGAAACCCAGCATCGGCAATGGGCGACGGGTGCAAGAGGCCCACAGCGGCAATTCCTGCCCCTGCCCGAAAAAAATCCTGGAACTTGAGTATTAGCCTTTGATGATTTCTTGGAAAGGGGGAGCAACTTGGAACCACTAATACCGTCAGCGGAAGCCACAAGCATACCAGGGGTTAATCCCACGCCAGCGCCTAACTCACGGCTAGAATCGTTTGTGGACGCCCAAGTGGTCGTCACCCCTATTGTCGTTTCTGGCGTAGTAGACGCCATCCTGGAAGTCAGCCGTCAACGGAAGTCGCTTCTCGACCAACTGCGGTCCCTCTTACAATCCGGTAACAACGCCAAGGCGCTCCAATTGGCACGGCAACTCTGCGGATTGCCAGGATGAACAACGTGAAAAAGGTCATCGAACTAATCAGGGTCAGCACCGAGCAGCAAGCTGCAAGCGACAGGGCTTCGATTCCTGCACAGCGGGTCGTAAACAGGAAAACTTGTGCCCAGCACGGGCTTGAGATTGTCCGTTCAATCGAGGTCACAGACGTTTCGGGTGCTTCGGTCCTCCTAGCGCCAGAAATTCAGGACTTGATGCGGCTGATGCAGTCTCCTGAGATTGACGGCGTCGTGACTCGTGAATTCAGTCGTCTGATGCGGCCAGAGAATTTTGCTGATTATGCCCTGCTCCAGGCTTTTGTCGATTCCAAGACTGTGTTGTACCTTCCTGAAGGACCGATAGACCTCAGCAGTAAGACAGGTCGTCTAATGGGTTCTATACGTGCAGCAATTGCCGGGTTGGAGCGGACCGAGATTCTTGAACGAGTGTGGACCGCCAAAGAGGAGAAAAGACGACGGGGAGAACTGGCGCAGAGCCAAATTGTTTTACCCTTCGCAGTTGGATACGAGAAGGGTCGTGGCTTCTATTACAAACCGGAAGCCGAACGGGTGCGTGAAGCCTTCCGGCTGTTCTTGGCTGGCAACCAGAATTATCTGAAACTCGCACAACTTGTCGGCGTGACCCCACGGGGAATGCACATCATTCTGCGGAATCCAATTTGGACCGGCTGGCGGGTAATAGACAAAAAACGTGACACCTCTGCCGCTGGTCGTTATCCGGCAGTACACGGACGCCAGGCAGACCGGCGGAAGGTGAAGCGTGCCCCTGAAGAAGTCATTCGTATCCCGGTCATTGCTGAGCCGCTTGTGTCAGAAGCCGATTTCCGAGCCGTCCAGCGAATTATGGACCGCAAGCAGTCGAGGCATTGGCGATGTCAGGAAAACGTTGAGCGGCGGTTCACGTACAACAGTTTCTTGACGTGTTCCGCCTGCGGTGAAGTTGTGCATACTGCCTTCGCACGCCGGGATTACTACATTTGCAAAGGACGGCGTAGTGGTCATGCGTGCCAGACCAAATACATGAGGCGGGAAAAGCTGGAGGTGGTGCTGGACAACCTGTTCGCAACCCGTCTCACCAACCCTCGCTTTCTTGAGCGATGCGTGGAGGAACTAAAGCAGCGTGCTGAGCAGCGAGGCTCCGCTCGGCGCATCCAGAAGTTGACCGCCGATATCAATGCGCTTCGTTCGAAGCGAGGGCGTGTGGTTGATAGTTTTGTAGACGGGACAATCGGACGAGAGGAACGAGACCGCCGCCTGACGGCAATCGACCAAGACATCCGAGTGGCGGAGGATATCCTAATGAGAGAAGCACCAACTCCCGCACTCGATACGACAAAGCTTGTCGAAGCCTTCGCAGCGCTTGGGGAATGGGAGTGCTGGACTCGGAACCAGAAGCGAGTCGTCCTTTCCGCTCTAGTTCCCGATATTCGGGTTGCCGACTATCGGGTTGAATCGCTCGGACTCAATCAATCTATGTTCAGCACTAATGATACCCGTATGGACAGGGGTTCATGGCGGCGGCCAGCATGAAGCGCGAAGGAAACGTCAGGGACATGGCGGCGCGTGAGATGGTGACCGTGCCGTCTTCCACGGGCTGCCTCAAAACCTCCAGGACGTTGCGCTGGAATTCCGGCAACTCGTCCAGGAAAAGCACGCCATTGTGCGCCAGGCTCACTTCGCCCGGACGGGGCACGGCGCCGCCTCCAATCAGTCCGGCATCCGAAATGGTGTGGTGGGGAGAACGGAAGGGTCGCGTGCCCACCAGGCCCGCGCCCGGGTCGAGCACCCCGGCGACGCTGTGGATCTTCGTGGTCTGGATAGCCTCGTCGAAAGTAAGCGGCGGCAGGATCGTCGGGATGCGTTTGGCCAGCATCGTCTTGCCGGCGCCCGGCGGGCCGATCATCAGGATGTTGTGGCCTCCGGCAGTGGCAACTTCAATGGCGCGCTTGGCATGGAGCTGCCCCTTGACGTCGCGGAAATCCACGCTGTATTGGCTGGCTTGCGCCAGCATGGCGGCGCTATCCACTTTGGCCGGCTTGAACTCGCGCGTCTCATTGATGAGGTCCAGGACTTCCGGCAAAGAGCGCAGGCCGTAAACCTGCAACTCCTCTACCACCGCCGCCTCGCAGGCGTTTTCCACCGGCAGGACCATCCGCTGAATACCCTTCTGACGCGCCATGGCGGCAATCGAAAGCGCACCCTTGATGGGGCGAAGGCCGCCATCGAGCGAAAGTTCACCCAGAAACAAGGTGTTCTTGAGGTCGGTTTTCAAAAGGACGCCGGTGGTGCCCAGGATGCCCAGCGCGATGGGCAGGTCAAACCCCGAGCCTTCCTTCTTCACGTCCGCCGGGGCGAGGTTGACCGTGATGTTCTGGAAGGGAAACTCCAAGCCGCAATTTTTGATGGCGGATTTGATGCGCTCGCGGCTTTCGCGCACGGCGGCGTCGGGAAGACCCACGGTGGTGAAATTGGGCAATCCGGCGGAAATATCCACCTCGACCTCAACCGGATAAGCGTCAATGCCGAAGACCGCAGCGCTGAGTGCTTTGAAAAGCATAGGGATGACTCCCTACGGGAAGATGCAGAGGACTCGGGGATCTCGGGCGACCGCTCCCGTGCGCGCCCCCCTGATCTGCGAGTCCTGAATAGACCTGGGAGTATACCAGAACTGGCCGGTCCTGGAAAACGCGCCTGGCGCATCCGACCCTTCGCCCCTAACCTGGGCCGGTCCGGGGCGAGAGAAAGGATGGCCTTGAAAGATTAGACTTGACAAACTCCATCCAATCGGCTACACTAGTAGCGTATGGCAAGGTACGGAGCTTTCTCGTGGACAAGAGCCGGTTGGGCGGCTGGCCTCGCACTGCTGTCGGTAAGTTCGCCCGATCCGGAGAAACAGTCTGCATACAATTTCCCACTATGGACTGTTGACTGCGAACTGTTGACTGATCGCCGCCACTGCACCGCAAAGAAAGAATTCTTTTTCGTCTGACGGACGGCCGGAGCAGGGGGGAATTGCGATGAAGGAGTTTGCTTCCGAGATTTACGCCGCGGTTCGTTCCGGTAAGCTCACAGAACCCTTTAACGCTGCAATGGTAAAGCAAGCTTGTCCAGGGTGGGCGGAACGAACCTATCACACATTCCTTGCTAAGCACGCTGTTGGAAACGGGCAAACAACCGAGCTATTTGTCCGCGTGGGAGTTGGCCTATATCGTCTGAATCGGTCCATCGCGTAAAGTGCATGCTTCCGTTCTTTTTTTTGCACGACCGATGCGGGAATGTCTATGAAAACAAAGGACCGCTGTGGAAAAGTGCGGTGAAACCGGGAATATGTATGAAAATAAAGGTAGTTGTCCGCTAGAAGCCCGAATCTATATGAAAACAGGAAGGTCAATGTTTTTCGGCCGAAAATCAACCAGAACCAGCCTTCGGACCTCCCGCCGTGGCGGATTGATCGCCCTCTAGCGTAGTGCGTCATAAATGTCCTTACTTTCCCAAGCCCCCGTAAGCCGACCCCTGACGCTCCTGGAGAGAAAAGGGGGCTCGGTTGGACGCAAATGGGTGTATATTTTTGACCGCCGGAACGGCAAAAAGTTAATTCCGGATGGAGAACAAGAATGTTTTTCTCGTCCACAAGAAGCTCACGTCTCGGTCGTCATTTTGTCCTGCCATTCATGGTTCTGACTCACACGGGCGCATCCGTCATCCGCGCGCTTCTTTTCGGTTTCACTCTGATGGCGATAGGCGCGACCACGCCTTTTGCTGACGCGCAGAAAGTTGAATTGTCCGTAGATGTGTCCAAGGCCGGCGCGAAGATCGACCGCAATATTTTCGGCCAGTTCGCCGAGCATCTCGGGCACGGTATCTATGAAGGTATTTGGGTCGGCCCAGATTCCAAAATCCCCAATACTCGCGGGATCCGCACCGATGTCGTTACTGCGCTTAAAGCGTTGAAAGTTCCGAATGTTCGTTGGCCCGGCGGCTGCTTCGCGGACGAATACCACTGGCGCAAGGGCGTCGGCCCTCAGCGAGCAGTAACTCTCAATCCGAACTGGGGCGGTGTGATCGAGCCGAACACGTTCGGAACACACGAATTCATGGACTTCCTCGACCAGATTGGCGCTGAGGCGTACATCTCGGTGAATGTCGGGTCCGGCACTCCCCAGGAGGCGGCCGAATGGCTGGAATACATGACCGCCGCTCAACCGACGACTGTGGCCAAGGAGCGCGCCGCCAATGGCCATCCTGCTCTCTATAAGGTCACCTTTCTCGGCATCGGTAACGAAAGCTGGGACTGCGGCGGCAACATGACACCCGACTACTATCTGAGCCAGCTTAAGATCTACAGCCGCTTTGTCCGCAACTTCAATCCGGAACAGCAGGACAAGCAGCAGATGCTGAAGATCGCCGTCGGCCCCGGCGGCGATGGACCTCGGTGGACTGACTGGACGGAGGCCATCATGAAGGCCTATCAGCATCACTCGTGGAGTTGGGACATCAATGGCCTTTCGATGCACTCCTACACGGTAGGACACTGGCCGCCGTCGTATACGTCCG
>JBEKUR010000160.1:0-13736 GCA_049514855.1 Terriglobia bacterium | reverse complement strand
CCCCACACCGGATTCAGCCACCAGCTTCACGGAAATCCTCGCCTGCGGGTTCACGTTCTTGAGGTCGTAGATGAGCTGCGCCAAGTCCTCAATCGAGTAGATGTCGTGGTGCGGGGGCGGCGAGATCAGGGCGACACCGGGAATGGCGTGGCGCACGCGCGCCACCACTTCGTCAACCTTGTGACCAGGAAGCTGGCCGCCCTCGCCCGGCTTGGCGCCTTGCGCAATCTTGATCTGCAATTCATCGGCGTTCACCAGGTAATTCGTGGTCACACCGAACCGCGCCGAGGCTACCTGCTTCACTGCGCTGCGGCGCAAGTCGCCGTTGGGGTCGGGGCGGAAGCGCGCTTCATCCTCTCCGCCCTCGCCGGTGTTGGAGCGGCCGCCAATGCGGTTCATGGCGATGGCCAGCGTCTCATGCGCTTCTTTGCTGATGGACCCGAAAGACATGGCGCCCGTGGCGAACCGCTTGACGATTTCAGATGCCGGTTCCACTTCGTCGATGGATAGCGGCGGCCCGGCGGAGCGGAAATCGAGCATGCCTCGCAGCGTGTAGAGATTCCGGCTTTGCTCGTTGACGATCTTCACGTATTCCTGAAACGTGGGGTAGCTGGACTGCCTCACCGCATGCTGAAGTTTGCTGATGGTGAGAGGATTCAGCAGGTGCCGCTCACCCCGCTCTCGATATTGGTAGCTGCCGCCAATCTCCAGCTCGGTTTCGGACTCAGCCGGCGCCTGCATGGCGAACTTGTGCTTCGTGAGGGCTTCGCGGGCCAGAACCTCCAGACCCACACCCTCAATCCGAGAAGGCGTGCCCGTGAAGTAGCGCTCAACGACCGCGCGGTTGAGCCCGAGCGCCTCGAAGATTTGAGCCCCGCAATAGCTCTGCAGGGTTGAAATCCCCATCTTGGAAAGCACCTTGAGCAGTCCCTTATCGACGGCTTTAATGTAATTCTTCAGGAGCTTTTGGAATGTGTAAGCGGGGGGAAAGTACCCTCGAACGTGCAGATCTTCCAGCGTTTCGATAGCCAGATAGGGATTGATGGCGCTGGCCCCGTAGCCGAGCAAGAGCGCGAAATGCATGACCTCGCGCGGCTCGCCCGTCTCGACGATGAGGGCGACCTGGGTCCGTGTCTTCTCTCGCACTAAATGATTGTGCACGGCTGATAATGCCAGGAGACTCGGAATGGGCGCGTATTCCTCATCCACGCCGCGGTCGGAGAGAATCAGCAGCGTATAGCCGGACTTGATCGCCAAGGAGGCGCTACGACAAAGGCTATCCACGGCCTCCTCCAGGCGCTTCTCGCCAGCCTCCACGCGAAAAAGCATGGGCAGCGTTGTGGCAAGAAAATCTCCCTGGCTGACGCGGCGAAGTTTTTCCAGGTTCCAGTTGGTCACTATGGGATGGCGCTTCTTCAGCGTGTGGCAGAGTTGGGGTGTCTCATCCAGGATGTTGCCCTCACGCCCGATGAAGTCGTGGAGGGACATCACCAAGTCTTCACGAATGGGGTCAATCGCCGGGTTGGTGACCTGCGCGAACATCTGCTTGAAGTAATTGAACAGCAACTGGGGCTTGTCCGAAAGGCAAGCGAGAGGGGTATCGGTTCCCATCGACCCCACGGGCTCTTCGCCGTTCTGCGCCATGGGAATCATGATGATGCGCAGGTCCTCGTCGGTGTACCCGAAAGCGCGCTGTCGCATCAGGATGGTGGCGTGGTCAGTGGGTTGGACGCGCGGCGGATCGGCCAACTGCTTCAGCGAAATCTGGTTTTCCCTCAGCCACTTCGCGTAAGGCCGCCTTGCAGCCAATTCCTTCTTGATCTCCTCATCGGGAATGACAAGCCCCTTTTCCGTGTCCACGAGGAGCATGCGGCCCGGCTCAAGCCTGCCCTTAAAGCGGATCTCTGCGGGATTCACCGGCAACACGCCCGCCTCGGACGCCATAAGGACCAGGCCGCGGGTTGTTACGAGAAAGCGGCCAGGTCGCAATCCATTGCGGTCGAGCTTGGCGCCGATCACGCGGCCGTCCGTGAAAGCCACCGCAGCCGGGCCGTCCCAAGGCTCCATCAGCGAGGCGTGGTACTCATAGAACGCCTTGACGTCTTCCGGCATCGTGGGATCGCTCACCCAGGCTGCCGGAATCAGCATTTCCATCACGTGAGGAAGGCTGCGGCCGGCGAGCGTCAAGAGTTCCACAGCGTTGTCGAGGCTGGCCGAATCGCTGCCGCCCGGGGCGATGATGGGCTCCAGTTTCTTGAGATCCTCACCAAAAAGCGGGGAAGCCAGCACGGAAGTCCGCGCGTGCATCCAGTTCACGTTGCCGCGCAGGGTATTGATTTCTCCGTTGTGACAGAGATAGCGAAACGGATGTGCAAGATGCCAGGTAGGAAACGTATTGGTGGAGAAGCGCTGGTGAACCAGACAAAGCGCGCTTCTGACTTCCGAATTCGACAGCTCGATGTAGAAGTTGGCGATCTGAGGGGCAAGGAGCAGGCCTTTGTAAACGATCGTCCGAGAAGAGAGTGAGGGAATGTAAAAGAAGCTTTTCTCCCGCAGCTCCGTTTTGGCCACTTCGCTTTCCGCGCGCTTGCGGATGACGTAGAGCTTCCGCTCCAGGGCGTCCTGGTCCATCCCGTAGGCTCGCCGGATGAAGACTTGCTCAATGTAAGGCTGGGTGCTGCGCGCCAGGCGTCCAATCGTGTTGGCGTCTACGGGAGTGTCCCGCCAACCAAGTACGGAGAGGCCCTCCTCGAGCACGATCTCTTCCACGAGGGCCTCGCAGCGCATGCGCTCATGGGGTTCCACCGGAAGAAATACCATTCCCACGCCGTATTCGCCCGGCGAGGGCAGTGCGAAGCCCAACCGCGTGCACTCGGCTTCGAAAAAGGCGTGAGGGATTTGGAGCAAGACTCCCGCGCCGTCACCGGTCTGCGGATCGCAGCCGCAGGCGCCCCGGTGCGTGAGGTTGATGAGAATCTCGATGCCTTTGCGGATGATGTCGTGGCTTTTCTGGCCGGAAATGTTCGCCACAAAACCAATCCCACAGGCATCGTGCTCGTTGCGAGAGTCGTATAGACCCTGAGGCTGTGGTAACCCTCGGGAGATAAAGCTGTAGCTCATGTCAAATACGTACCTGACTCACCAGACGGTAGGAGGTAGATGCTAAGTGGGGGAAGCACTCCAGCCCCCAGCGCCTGGCCTCATTTTTGTTCGACACAAATCCCTGGGTGGTAGGCAAGGATTCAGGAGGTTTAACACCGTAACGCGAACCAGATTCCCCCCTCACTCCGCACAACGACGTAGATCCCGCATCCCTCCTTGCGGGCACCTACCCCTTTGCCTCAACACGATTAAGTATGCTCGACCGTGAATGTACGTGTTAAATGAATAGTTTTTATAGACATGATAAGCCCCTCAGTGGGACTGGGGCGATTTTGGATTTTGGATTTTGGATTGTGCCACGGCAGCCTCCTGCCCGACGGTCACTGCCCGCTGCCCCGCTCGGCAAGCGCAACCGAAACAGGATTCTCCGTGTTCTCCGTGCCTCCAAATCCTCAACACAGAGACCACGAAGGACTTCAGTGACCTCTGTGTTAGGCTCTTCCTGGCCACGGAGGACACAAAGCCTTTCCGGCATGACCTCAATCGACAATCGGCAATCGTCAATCGGCAATGAGCCCCGCGAGCCCCGACGCAGGAAGGGTTGCCACTTGGTTTTGCTCTCTGCCCTGCACAAGGATTTCGTTTTTGCCGAGACTGATGTCGCGAACCTCGCCAAATCCTTCAGGCAAATGGGCAAGGAAGGCAACATACGGAATCGTCAATCGGCCGCGAGCGGGCACAGTGGAAAAAGTCGGCGTGCCAAAAATCGGACCTCGGGTGAACGCCTCCCGACGCGTTACCGGCAGAGGTGCGGAGCCAAACTCCAAACCGCGGGTCTGTGCGCGGCCATTCCACGGGGCACTTACTCGCGCGCAGTTTTCCTCCCAAATCGTGACCCAGGGATAATCCGCGCGGTGGAAGCAATAGGCGAACAGAAGGCGGAGCCGAGTGTTCAGGGCGCCGACAAACTGCACGTCGCGCGCGGGATCCAAAAGCAGAGAAGCAATAATCCCTAATCCCTTCCGCGTCAGGCAGTGGGACAGGTCAACTTCGCCCCCCGTGCTGGCAGGAGCGATGGGCCATTGGAACTCCCGCCCCGATTCGAGCAGCGCTTTCCCGTCATAACCACCGGGGCTCGTAATCCCTTTCGTGGCAGACATGAACACGCGGCCATCCTCGGGCGCGACAAAAGGAGGAGCCAGGGTAGCATGCTGGGTCCAGTGAAAGAAGTGATCGAGTTTGCGTTCGTTTGTGACGGTCTCCTTGAGGTACACCACCGACTCTCCCACCCGCATCTCAATTTCTCGACTGAATTGCAGACCGGCCTCGGGCAAGTGAACGGAAAGCGTCAAGCTTAACTGGCGCGCCGTAAGGCGCGCGCTTGACTTGCGCCACTTCAAGCTCGGCGCCTCGCCGTGGGTTGAGAGTCCCTGGGCAGCTTCCTCCTCCGAAGGCGCCCCGAAATAATCCAGACAGATATTGTGGCCGGCAATCCCCGAGAGCAATTTCGCTTCTGATATTGGCCCGTAGCGTTTGGCGTGAGCCTTGGAGCGGTACTGGAACGGCTCCATGCCTTTCCAGTTAGGAATCCAGAGAGGATTAAGTGTAGGAAAACCGCTGCCGTCCGCAAAACGAAGCTCAGCGATGTGGCCGCCGCCCGTCAAATTCACCATTTGGAGGAGGCCATTGCTGAGTGTGTACGCTTCCCTGCCCTGCCATCGGGTTTTCGAACAAACGAGATGATGAGGTTTTGCCATGGTGCGTTTACCGCCCTTCTTTCGAGGATTTGTGCTCCATCGAAGGCAACGTCGCGTGCAGGTTCTAACCCATACGAACTTGCCACATTCGAGGCGCTTTCCGGAACCTTGTCAGGAGCGTCTGTGATCGGGGATGTGCGCCTCAGTAGTTCCCATGCGCCCCGATGATTGTACCAACTTGCGGGCAGATTCAGCGGCAAATCTTGCTCGCTTTAAGCGCCTTTCTTTTCAACAACATTCCCGCTTTAAGCGGATAACAGCTTGTGCTTTCATACACATTCCCGCTTCGTTCCCAAGTTTTCCACAGCGGTCCTTTGTTTTCATAGACATTCCTGCATCACTCGGTCAATTTTAAAGCATTCTTTTCTCTTCCCCTTGCAAGGACCAGACTTCTTGGACAGTAGGATCGATTGCTGAGTTTCGAGTAGCCGCTGATTTATTGTCAAAGGGTTATGCTTGTTTTAGGGCTCTTAGCCCAGCGTGTTCATGTGACCTAATTGTGCTGGCTAAGGAAAAGATTTTACGCATCGGGGTTAGAACTGGATACCGTGGCGAAAATGGAGTTCTTACATTTGCGAAACAGAAAAAGGATAAAGGGCGTCAGGATCACTATGCTGTCGTGGTTCTGAACGAGGTAACTTACATCCCTGAATTGCCTCCTAGTGAGATACAAGTCACTTGCGCACAGCTAGAAACCTTCTTGCGATAAACCTCCACCCGGCGGTCGGCCCCACCTCGGCAACCCCTGAAACGGGAGCTTTCCTCCCGTCCCCCCTGCCACCGACCGCCTATTCTTTTGTTATCAGTGAGTTACGGGAGGGCATGAATAATTCGCAACACCTGCTCGTAATGCGCCTTGTAAGTGCCGTTCTTCCCGTCCAGCTCGCAAGCCAGCTTAGACTCTTCAAGAGCATCCCGAAGGTCGCCCTGCTTCTCAAGAGCGAGAGCCAGGCAATGGTGGGCCAAGTCATCGCTTGGCTTTAAGCGCACCGCCTCTCGGAACTCCGTGACGGCTTCTCCGAATTCATCTTTATCTGCGAAGGCAACGCCGAGATTGAAATGCGCCTCTTGGAAGCCGGGGTCCAGGGCGAGAGTCTTCCGCAATTCCGCGATCTCACCATCGCCATCTGCCTTCCCCCACAATGCGACACTCCGCTTGAAATGGCGCTGGGCCTCTGCGTGCTGCGGCTGGGCACAAAATCCAGGGAGGGATGACAGCAGTAGTAAGGCTACAATCTTTTTCATATTTCCTCTATTGTGCGATCTCCTTGAACTCTTCGGGCGTCATAATCAACTGCTCTGGCTTCTTCTCCTGTGTTGAAGCCTCTAGCTCGGGTCGACCTCGGTGATAAGGGAACGACTATCCCGTGAGTTGCAAGTCACGAGCTAAACCCGGCGAAGGTAACACGAAAATCATGCTGCTGGCCCGACCTTAGTCCCATTGCGACCATTACTAGGCTTGGCAGCATCGCACCCTCCGCGCATTTCTCACCTACGAAACCCTCACTAATCTCAGGCGCAGTGCCCCTACCGCATGACTCGGTTGACAAGCCATCCGGTCGAGACACTGAACCATGAAGCCCTCGGCTACCACTATGCAGGCGCGGGTATCCCGAGAGCCGAATCACATGCTCCTGATAAGTCAGGTCTGTTTGTGGAGAATCGGTTTTTGGCTGGAAGTTAATCATTCCCGCTTACTCGGGATATTGGGCCTGAATGAGTAAGCATCCAGGCCCAAATCTTGATCCTGCCGTGTCGCGCAACACGACATTAGACCAAGACTACCCGAGTCCCTTAGGGCTTGTCAAGAGGGGCGGCAAGACAATTCGCGGGCTTTTCGTCCTGCCTGGCATATTCTCAGGAGTGGGTTGGGAGGCGCAGCAGCATTGCAGGATAGTGCTCCCGGGAGGCCATGACCTCCCGCCCAGCTTCCACTCACATTCCTAGCCTATCTTCTTGCGTTTGTCAAGAGACATGTAGTCAGTTTCGGTCCGCTCAGCGCCGTTCGCGCCCCCGCTGGCCATAGGTGCGGTCGGGGGCCAACCACCCCCTGCCCCCTCCTTAACCAAGGAGGGGAATTGGACTCCCCTCCTCATCTAAGGAGGGGTGGGGGTGGTGGCAGGGGTGATGGTGACAGGGGCTATCTCCGAACGTGTATAATGATGCGGGCAAAACGTTTGCTATTTGACTTTTGCCATTTGTCCGTCAACTGACGGATGAAATTCTGAACGACAGGTCAAATGGCAAAGGTCAAATTTCAAAAATGGCCGGTAATCGCAGCTTTACTTTGTCATCATGAGAGACCCCCAACCCGCTAAGACCAAAACGGAGAAGGTCAAAATCGCTCGAGGTGCTTCATGAATTCGTACCAGAGAGTTATGACGGCCCTTGAACGTGGAGAACCCGACCGGGTACCCATCGTGGAGTGGACAGTCAATCGTAAGGTCATAAAGGCATTGTGCCCCGAGGCTAAAGACCAAACGGATCTCGAGGAAATGCTTGAATTGGACGGGGTTTCCACCGCAGCTCAGTTCAACAAGGTCTCCGAGAATCCAGACGGAACCTATGTCGATGAATGGGGCGTATTATTCAAACCGACTCCTGAGGAAATCGATCATCCGATAAGAGGTCCGATCCGGACGATGCACGATTTGGAGAATTACGTTCCACCCGATCCTGACGCGCCGCACCGCTTGGGAAGACTCCCCCAATTGGTGGCGCGATTCAAGGGAAAGAAGGCGATCTTCTTTCGGCACCGTGCCGCCTTTATGTGGTCGGTATTCCTGAACGGGTTCGAGAACCTGCTCCTGAATTTTCTCCTCGAGCCTGAATTGGCGCATCGGTTGATGGATACGGTCCTCGAGGTGAGCCTCCGTATTGCCAGAAACGCGATCAGGGCAGGGGCCGACGCCATTGTCATCGCCGATGATTATGCCGGTAACGATAGTCCCTTCTTTTCCCAGGCGGTTTTCAAAGAATTCGTTCTCCCCAGGCTGCAACGAATGGTAGACGCAATCCATGAAGAAGGGGGAAAAGCGATAAAACATTCGGATGGAAATCTTTGGCCCATCTTGGACATGATTGTGGATACCGGGATAGATGCCCTGAACCCCATGGAGCCTATTGCAGGAATGGACATAGGAACAGTCAAGCAGAAATACGGCAAGAGGCTGTGCTTGATAGGAAACATCGACTGTGCGTATATTCTCTCAGAAGCTTCCACGGAGGAAGTTGAGGCCGCAGTAAAGGAGTGTATTCTCAAAGCCTCTCCGAGGGGAGGGCATATCATCGCTTCTTCCAACTCCATCCATTCCTCAGTGAAGCCGCAAAACTACCGGACTATGGTCGAGGCGACGAAAAAATATGGAAGGTATCCCATTCTGACAAGCTAACGAAGTGTCCGCTCAATAGTATCCCTCCGCCAGACGGTCACGCTGGAAGGACCCAAGCGGGTGTTGAGGTCCCTTTTCCCAAGGCGCACAGGATGCGAGATACTCCATCGGCTAACATGCTTGTTTTCAATAATATTCCCGGTTTCAACGCGTAATTGCCTTTGTTTTCTATAACATTCCAGCTTTTTTGCAGGCCCTGGAAAGCCGTTCCTTTGTTTTCATAGACATTCGCGCGTCGGTCGTTCACTTTTAAAGAATTCTTTCTCTCTTCCCCTTCCTAGAACGGACTCCTTGTCCACCTGAAACCAGGAAGTTCTCCGGGCTTTTTGCCCTCGCTTGGGACATTTCCGAGAGTGCACTGCCGATCGGGATAGCATTACAGTCAAGTGAATCCAGCGCGGCCCTTGGCCGCAATCAAAAGCAGATTCTTCGCTACGCTGCGCTCCCGCCGCGGCGGGACATGTCATCCTGATCCCGCCTTGCGGGAGAAGGATCTGTTTTTGTTCCCGCCACGCGATGAAGTTGGCCACTAGTGCTCCAGGAGGCCGTGAACGCCTCCACGACTTCAACTTACTATCCTAGCCTATCTTCGTTCAGTTGTCAAGAGACACGGTGTCCGCTTCGGTCTGTCGCGGCTCGAGTGGACCCCCATTCCAAATGACACCAGCACCCCTTGTTGTGTACGCTTGACGTACTGCGTATGTTCTGCTAGGCTGGTATGTGATCCGGAGCTACAGGGACAGGAACACCCAGCGCTTTACCGAGGGCGAAAGGGTTCCCCGCTTTGAGGGCTTCCGCCATCAGGCCGAAAAGCGACTGCGGGTTCTTGAAGCGGCAGCCAGCTTATGGGACTTGGCCCGGCTGCCCGGCAACCGGCTGGAGGCCCTGTCCGGCGACAGGAGAGGCCAGTACAGCGTTCGCATCAATCAGCGGTGGCGCATCTGCTTCGAGTGGCCGCAAGGAGCAAATGGCCCCGAAAACGTTGAGATCGTCGATTACCATTAAGGAGTCCGGAATTATGGCACGCACCCCCATTCACCCAGGTGAAATTCTCGCCGACGAACTGAAGGAGATCGGCATTTCCGCAGCCGAACTGGCGCGCACGCTCGAGGTGCCGGCCAACCGCATTTCGCAGATCATCGCCCGGAAGCGGGCCATCTCCGCCGACACGGCCCTGCGCTTGGCCCGCTACTTTGGGACCAGCCCGGATCTCTGGATGAATCTCCAGAAGACCTACGAGCTCGATCTTGCCCGGCAGCAGCTCGGCAAGGCCATCAGCCAAATTCCACAAAGGCCAGCCCCGCCCGCTCCGGTAGCCGCTCGGCCTTAGGAGCAAGCGTAATGCCGAGCTGTTGTGCAGGTCTGCGGCTCTTCGGATCCCGCCCGCGCCGGCCGGCTAACCAAGCGGTTGGCGTCCTGAGTCAGAAGTTCGCGGGCTGGCGCAGAGCGCAGCTCTGCGGTCCGCAGGCAAGGCTGAAATCATGCCGTCCGATCACTCTCAAAAAGCTTGGCGCGGCGGCAGGTGCTGCTGCCCAGGAGCTGCAGTCCGCGCGCAAAATGGCGTTTGTGGGTGGGCGTGACCAGCGCTAATACAGCACGCCGAAGCGCATAGCTGCGCTCTGCGCCAGCCCGCGAGAGCAGGCCCCACTCGTCCAAAGTCCCCACTATGGGGCCGGTGGAGCTTGAAGGAAACTGCCGCAATTTATTGAAAAGAGATGGTAGCGGGGGGGAGGATCGAACTCCCGACCTAGGGATTATGAGACCCTCGCTCTGCCACTGAGCTACCCCGCCACAGCGTTGCCCGGGACGATGGCATGATTAACAATACTAGGGTAAGAGAGCGCCCGTGGTCAAGGTCGGCTATTGCGCTTTAATGCGCTTTGGGTAAATGCCCTTCAGCGGCGATTTGTGAGCTGCAAACGGAAGGCGAGTCCGCCGACCCCCTCACCCGGCCCGCCCCGGCTGAAGAAAACGCCGGCGGCGGGCCACCCTCTCCCCCATGGGGGAGAGGGCGGGAATCGGCTCCCTCGGCCTTGTTGTCCGCAGGTTGAAATCCGTCCGCTGACGGACTACTCACGGGAAGCCCCTGCCGGGCCTATGGATTCCTGCCCGCAAGGACTTTGACGCGATCCTGCTCTATTTCACGCGATAGAAGCCAAGTTGTGCGTCGCCATGGCGAATGAGGCGATCCCGGCGCAGGTTTCCGTACTCTTCTTCGAGAAAACAGTGGCGCGAGTGTTCCGCAATCACCAGGGATCGAGAATCCAACAGATGTGAGCGCCCAAGAAGGCGCAGCACGTGGTGGTACTCTCCTATTTCGTTATAGGGAGGGTCCAGGAAGACAAAACTAAACTGCGAACCTTCCTGCTCCAGTCTTTCGAGTCCCGTTGCGACCGTGGACCTGATCAAGTAATAGCCGGACTCGATTCGGAGGGTCGCGAGATTTTTGCGGATGAGCTGTTGGGCCGGGCGATGATGTTCTATGAACACGACCTCGCTTGCCCCGCGGCTCAGCGCCTCGATCCCCACCGCACCGCTTCCGGCGTAAGCATCGAGGAAGCTCGCGCCCTCCACTCCGGGACCGAGCACATCAAACAACGTCTCGCGCATTTGGTCGGAGGTGGGGCGAAGATTGCCGCCCTTTAAAGTCCCTAAGTGAAGCCCGCGGTATGTGCCGGAAATTACTCTCATTGGTGATTGGCGATTGGTGATTGGCGATTAGTGATTGGCGATTGAAAGTCGGTCACCTCAATCACCAATCAGAAATCACAAATCACAAATGGTTACGCCACGCTTGCCAGGCTGTAGCGTCTCGGCCATTCGGCGCGCAAGTAACTCACAAACACTTCCCATTCCTGACGCGAGGAAGGCTGCTCGACAAAGCTCGAGGCTTCCCGCTTGGCCCACTCAAGAATCTCCTGGTCGCGGATGAGATTGGCAATTCGGAACGCCGGAATGCCCCATTGGCGCGTGCCGAAGAATTCGCCGGGGCCACGCAGTTTCAAATCGATTTCGGCAATCTTGAACCCATCATTGGTTTCGATCATGGTCTGAAGGCGCTGCTCGGCCAGCTCGTTACGCTTCTCCGAGGCGAGCAGGAGACAATGCGACTTCTGGCTCCCCCGGCCGATGCGGCCGCGCAGTTGGTGCAACTGGGAAAGCCCGAAACGCTCCGCGTGCTCAATCAGCATTACCGTGGCGTTCGGAACGTCGACGCCGACTTCCACCACGGTGGTCGAAACCAGGATTTGAACGTCGCCCTGCTTGAACCGGAGCATCACGTCTTCCTTTTCCTCACTGGGCAACCGCCCGTGCAACAACCCCACGCGAAACTCGGGGAAGACATTATGCGAAAGTTGCTCGAACATGCGCACGGCGGGCTTCAGATCGAGTTTTCCTCCCTCCTCGATCACCGGATAAACAACGTAAGCCTGCCCTCCACGCCGCACCTTTTCTCGAATAAACTCAAAGGCCCGCGTGCGGTCACTCTCCTCCACCAGGCGCGTTTCGATGGGCGTGCGATGGGGAGGCAACTCGTCGATGACGGAGAAATCCAGGTCGCCGTAAAGCGTCAGGGCGAGCGTGCGCGGAATGGGAGTGGCCGTCATGACCAGGACATGAGGGTTGAGCGCTTTGCGTACCAACCCGTATCGCTGCAGAACTCCGAAGCGGTGCTGCTCATCCACCACCACCAAGCCGAGCTTGGAGAATGCCACATCCTCCTCGAGCAAGGCGTGCGTGCCCATCACGAGGTTGATTTCTCCCTTCCCCATGCGCTCTTTCAGGTCCGCCTTTTCCGCAGCCTTGCGCGCACTGATCAACAGGTCAATCTTGTAAGGAAGGGGTTGCAACAACGCTTTGGCGAAAAGGTAATGTTGTGTCGCCAGGATCTCGGTGGGGGCCATCAGGGCCACCTGGTAGCCGTTTTCGATGGCCAGGATGGCCGCCTGGATGGCGACGATGGTCTTCCCGGATCCCACATCACCCTGCAAAAGACGATTCATGGGGTGGGGAGAGCACATATCATCCACCATCTCCTTCAACACACGTTTTTGTGCCGCCGTGGGATGGAAGGGTAAGATGCTGCGAATGGCGGCGCGGGCGCTCACCTTTGCCTCAAACTCAATTCCCTGCGCAGCTTTGGCCTTGCGCCGTCTCAAAGCGAGACCGGCGCCGACGTTGAAGAATTCTTCGAAGATCAGGCGCACCTGCGCGGGCGTGCGGAAATTGCACAAGCGTTCGAGCGGCTGGTCGGAATCGGGGAAATGAGTCTGGCGCAAAGCCAGGGCGCGGTCCGCGAGCCGGTTCTTCTCGCGGACCGACAAGGGAAGCCGATCAGGCAGGTTATCCCCCAGGGAAGCCAGGGCGGTCCAGATCAGCCGCCGGATCGCCCGCGTGCCAAGATTGGCCATGCCTTCGTAGATTGGCACGACGCGCCCCACTTCAATGGAATTGCCACTCTCCGGTTCGTTCTCAGGCAGGATTTCAAACTGCGGCTGAACGATCTGCAAATTGTTAGTGCCGTAAAAGTCGCGCTCCACCTTCCCGTAGAAGAAAACGCGCTGCCCTTGGCGAAAGACTTTGCCCTTTTCCAGGTAAAGTGCATTGAACCATATGCAGCGAATCATTCCGCTTGCGTCTCTGGCCGCAAGGTCGTAGATGTAGGTACCCTTCCGAGTCCTCATGAGGCCGCAGGTCAGGACCTCAGCCAGGATGGTCGTGGTCTGGCCGGGAACGAGGTCCCGGATGCGGGTTATGTGGGTGCGGTCTTCGTAGCGAAATGGAGTATAGTAAAGGAGGTCTTCGACGGTGCGGATCCCTCGAGCGGCCAGAGTCTCAGCTCGCACTGGACCCACACCCTTCAGGTATTTCACTTCCGAGGCGGGGGTGAGGTTCGCGGTTGCCATTGCGTTTCAGCATCTCCTATTATAGCCGCAATGAGGTCTTGCGCCTGAACGAGTTGCGAAGATCGGTAGTGGTGTCATTTGGGGAGGGTTACCTTTGGAAGCGGCGGTCATTCCCGCGAAAGCGGGAAGTCCGCAGACACCGCACTTCCTAAGATTTGCGGAGTGGATTCCCGCTTTCGCGGGAATGACCGCGACCTGTAACGACTGTGCCTCTCAATTTACACCAGTATCGCAAAACCGTCGGATAACGAAGATGAAACGGGTAACGGTGAAATGGTTCAAATACTTGATTGCCATTGTGCTTGGCAATGGCTTGTATTTCGCCCTCAATCCCTACTTGCCGCAAGCCGCCAGGCATCACACTTACAAGCTTGACCTCGGAACCTTGGTAGATTTTTGGCTTTGTCTGGCGGTTTTCGGCGTCTTGGAATTGGGAGCTTTTCTCCACAATCAGGGCAGGCGTTGAAAGAAAGCAACTGGTTTCGGACAATCTGAATATTTATCGCAGTGATAGTAATTTTTTCCTTCTCAAACCGGGATACTTCAGCTATACTTGTAGTGGTATTTCGGTCTGGAGG
>JBEKUR010000159.1:0-13816 GCA_049514855.1 Terriglobia bacterium | reverse complement strand
ATTAAAGGCGAATGCATCGCCAAGTTGTTCGAGGACTCGATGGAAGCCATCGAGATCATAAAATGGAAAGAGATTTACGAAGTGCTTGAAGCTGCCACCGACAAGTGCGAAGACGTGTCGGACGTCCTGGCAGCGGTCGTTCTGAAAGGCTCATGAGAACTCAGGAAGCCTTGCCTGCAGGGTCCTAAAAATCGGTCCAGCATCAATCTGAATCGGTAAGGATCAAGGATATGAAGCTCGTGAGCCCCCGAATGGGATCTGCAAAAGCTCCTTCACGCGACGAAACATGTTCTGGTTTGCTGTCTTTCTCACCTTGGTCGCTCTGACCTTCGATTTCCTGAACGGCTTCCACGATGCCGCCAACTCCATAGCCACCGTGGTCTCGACCAGGGTGTTGTCGCCGCGCGTGGCGGTCATTTGGGCGGCATTCTTCAACTTCGTCGCGGCCTTTACGTTTGGCACCGCCGTGGCCAAGACCATGGGGCACGGGATGATCCGTCTCGAAGCCGTCAACCTGTATGTGATTCTCGCCGGCCTCCTGGGCGCGATCGTGTGGGATGTTCTCACCTGGTACTACGGCCTGCCCATCAGTTCCTCCCACGCCCTGATCGGTGGCTACGCCGGCGCAGCCGTGGCCAAAGCTGGTTGGAAAGTGATCATCCCGGGAGGCTGGACGAAAACTCTCCTCTTCATCGGCATTTCACCGATCCTGGGAATGCTTCTGGGCGCAGGCCTGATGATTGCTGTGTACTGGCTGTTCCGTAACTTCTCACCCTTGCGTGTCGACCGCTACTTCCGCAAATTGCAGCTCCTTTCCGCCGCCGCTTACAGTTTCGGTCACGGTACGAATGACGCTCAGAAAACGATGGGGATCATTGCCGGAGTACTCTTCACGGCGGGAATTATTGACCACTTCTACATCCCTTTCTGGGTTGTCCTGATGGCCCATGCTGCCATTGGGCTGGGGACTTTGTCGGGGGGTTGGCGAATCGTCAGGACGATGGGAATGAAGATTACCCGACTGAAGCCGGTGGGGGGATTCTGTGCCGAGACCGCAGCCGCCGTCTGTCTTTTGGGATCTGCATCACGCGGCATTCCAGTTTCAACCACTCATACCATTGCCGGAGCCATCATGGGCGTCGGCAGCGTCCAGCGACTCACGGCCGTGCACTGGGGGGTGGCAAGGAAGATTGTCTGGGCGTGGGTGCTGACCATTCCCATCTCTGCCCTCGTTTCTTCGGTGTGCTTCCTTTTGCTACACCACTTTTTCCCTTCCGCATGAGACAGGAAAGCTCCGATTGACAACACTGCGGTTCTTATTGAGGAGCAACTAGGATGCACAAGGAAAAAGGATGGTGAATACAGAACCTTTACCCAGTTGACTCTCCACTGTTACCCGACCGTGCATTCGCTCCACGATATGCTTAACGATGGAGAGTCCCAGGCCGGTGCCTCCCACCTCGCGGGAACGCGCCTTGTCAACTCTATAAAAACGCTCGAAGAGGCGGGGCAAGTCAGCCGAGGGAATTCCGATACCGTTATCAGCGATCGTGACGCTCACCTCATCGTCCTTGGTTCGCGTGACCTCCACGCGCACTTCGCCATCCGGACGGTTGAACTTCACGGCATTGTCCAGGAGATTCACCAGCGCCTGCTCGAGGTGGACCCGCTCACCGAGGACCGTAACTTCCTCAACATGGCCACGAATGAGCTTGACGCCGCGGCCCTGCGCCTCCGCTTCCACGGTCCGCAAGGCGGCTTCCAGAGCTGCCCGGACTGAAACTTGTGCTTGCTCTGCCGTGGGCTTGCCGGACTCCAGTTCGGACAGGGCCAAGAGATCGGAGGCGATGCTATTCAAGCGGATGGCATGAGTCTTGATAATCTCGAGGAATTTGCGGTTGTTCTCCCGGTCTTCGAGCGCACCCTCCAGCAGCGTTTCCGTATAGCCGCGAATAGCGGTCAGCGGCGTGCGCAATTCGTGTGAGACGTTTGCGACAAAGTCCTTTCTCACGCGTTCCAGTCTTTCCAAGTCGGTGATGTCATGGAGGATGGCAATGGCGCCGCGCCCTCCAGCCACTCGAAGCGGTGCGGCCTGGACCTCAAAGGCGCGGCCTTCGGCGGCAGGAAGCTGCAACCGCTGCTTCAAAGTTTCGCCGGTGGTCACGACGCGCGACAGAATCTCGCGCAGAACCGGGTCACGTACAACGTCCACCAGGGGCGACCTTTCCGGGATCTCGGCGCGCGAGCCGACCGCGCGGGCAAAGGAGGCGTTGTAGAAGGTGATTCTCAGGTCTTGGTCCACCGCCAGAACGCCTTCGACCATACTGGTGAGAATCGCTTCGCGACGCGCCGACTCCAGGCTCAACCGCTCTACGAGATCGTGTAACTGGGAAGCCGTCGAGTTGAGTGAGCGTGTCAGGGCCCCCAACTCGTCGTCCCCGTCCGGCAACGGGCCTTCAGCGAAATTCGCTTTCACCAGCCCCTCGGCGAAAGCGCGCAACCTGCCGATCCGGCGCGTGAAGGAGCGGGAGAAAAAATAGGCAACAAAGAGGGCGGCGAAGGTAGCAACCAAGGAAGCGGTCAGGATTCGCCACCGGACCGCCGCGATGGCGTCGTCGAGGTTCTCGAGTGGCAGCGCCAGCCTGAGCACATACCCGGAACGGCCCTGGTATTGGAGCGGGACGGCCAAGTAACACAAGTCGCGACCCAGGGTGCGACTGCGGCGGATGGCGCTACCTGTGCGGTTCTGGTAAGCTGCCTGAATCTCCGGACGATCCGCGTGGTTCTCCATGCCCTTGGGGTCATCGTGGGAATCAGCCAGCACCACACCCTGAGGGTCTATAACCGTCACGCGTGATTGTGCGCGCAGGGAAGCGGATTTGGCCCATTCTTCCATCCGCTCCAGGGGAAGATTCGATGGCTCGGCCGCCAAAACCCTCGCCTCGGCGGTAAGCCGCTGTTCCACTTCCTGAACTTCGTGCTTGCCTGTGTATCGCGTGAGGTAGAAATCCAGCACGGCCAGCGTCAGAGCAATCAAGACAAAGGCGCTGGCGAGGAGCTTGCGGAAAATCGGGCTGCTGAAGACCATGCCGGCCTAGGATAAAAGGATTAACGATCCTCGCATTATATCACGGAGGAAAGAGCAAGCTGCGGGCAGGTTGAGTAGGGTCAGAGTCATTCGCCCACTTCCTGCGGCTCCGGCGAGAACCGGTAGCCACTGCCGCGCACCGTCTGCAAAAACTGAGGCCGATGGGGGACTGCTTCAATCTTTTCGCGCAAGCGGCGGATGTGGACGTCCACAGTCCGTGGAGTGACGAAGCGGTCGCGGCCCCAGACCTCGTCAAGAAGCCGGTCGCGGTTGAATACATGACGCGGGTGAGAAGCCAGATAGAACAGGAGCTTGAATTCCAGCGTACTCAGCTCCACCGGCTGGCCACGAACGGTCACCTCCTGAGTTCGCGAATCGAGCCGAAGGCTCCCGGCCTCCACCACCTCCCGCTTTTCTGCCACGCGCTCCTGCCGGCGCAAAACCGCTCGCACGCGGGCCACCAGCTCCCGCGGGCTGAAGGGTTTGACCACATAGTCGTCCCCGCCAATCTCAAGGCCGAGAACTCGATCCATTTCCTCACCCTTGGCCGTGAGGAAGATTACAGGCAGAGCCCTCAAGCGCTCGTCGGCGCGCAGGCGCTTGCAAATACCAAACCCGTCTTCGTCCGGCAGAAGAATGTCCAGAAGGAGTATGTCGGCAGGGTTACGACGAAGATAATCGAGCCCCTCACGTCCTCGCCCGAAACTTTCGACCTCGAACCCTTCCTTGCGAAAGTTGTAACGGACTAGCTCGACGATGTCTTTCTCATCTTCAATGATGACCACGCGTGGCCGCACACGAAAAGTATAGCATCCCTAATGTTACAGGAATGTTTCTGTTCGCGTAAATTTCATCGCGAAGGTTACTGGCAAGAGATCGTTCCAAAGTAGCGGCGAGTTTACCTCGCCAGTTGGCGGCATAAAGCCGCCTCTACACCAAACTGTAGCACTAGTTTTCATCTCCTTCTCGTGCCGCGAAGATTTCTCCTCGTGTCGTTAGCGCCTCCGTGTCCTCTGTGGCCAGAAAAGCCTCAACACAGAGGTCACTGAGATGCTCCGTGTGCTCTGTGTTAAAGCTTGAAAGGCACGGAGGACACAGAGAGTCTCGTCTTGGTTGCAGCCAACAGCCGCGCTGTACCACTACCCGGCAAGGAGTTCAGCAGCTTGGCCGACCCATTTCGTGTTAGTATCTTGTTGAAACACAATGGCTTGCCAATGAGAACTCTTTTCAGCACGCGGGTGGGAAGCAAACTGCGCATTGCGGAAAAAACCCTTCTGGCCTTCTTCGCCGCCCTCTTTATAGCTTCTTTCACCCTGTCTTTGCCTGGCACTACGCTCGGGGTGCTGGCGGGATTGAACGTAACCGTTGGCTGTCTCATCGTGGCGTTAAGCAAGGATGATCTGGTCCAACGAAGCCGGATAGCCTCACCCATCCGCGATTGGCTCCCAGCCCTTCTCATGTTGCTGGCCTACCGCGAATCGGGATTGTTCATCAAGCCCGACCCTGCCCATCGGCTCGATCATCTGTTCATCATGTGGGACCGAGCGATGCTTCACAGCCGGTGGGTGGAATGGGCGCTCTATTCGTGCGCTCCCTGGCTTCAACACTATCTCGAGATGTGTTATTTGCTCTGCTATCCCCTGGTCCCACTGGGCTTCGCGGCCCTTTACCTGGCGCGGACCTCGATCACGGCGCAGCGCGAACCCAGGGGCAGTGGCCTTGGGGCAGACCTTTACCACGAACCACTTCACCCCGCAGTTGTGTTTGACAAGTTCTGGACCGCAGTCCTCCTCGCCACCCTATTCTGCTACGCTGTTTATCCGTTCTTTCCGCTGACTCCGCCACGCGTGTTGTTTAACGATGTTCCCGGGCCACCTGTTTCTCCGCTGCTACGACACATGAACCTGTGGGTTCTGGACCGCTTGAGCGTGCAGGTCTGTCTCTTCCCGAGCGCCCACGCGGCGGCGGTCACCGCGACGGCGTTGGCAGTCCGCGCATACATGCCACGCCTCGGCATTCTTTTCTGCATCGCCGCGCTGAGCATTGCCGCCGCCACCGTTTACGGCCGCTACCATTATATGGCCGACGCCGTGGCTGGTGTGCTTGTGGGTGTCGTGGCATTTGTGGTTTCCTCCCGAATTCATCGCCCCTAAGCCGCGACCACGCGGTAGCTGCGGGCGGCTGGTAATTCAATGGGGCTGCGCAAAGGTGGCGAACCGCCGTCCCGCATCGGCTTGTGCCCACCACAGCGAATTCTTCTACCCGTCTTTGAATACCCGTCTTTGAATACGCTTGACTCCCCTTTCCCGCAGGAATTAGCATGAAAGGTTGGCCTTTTCACGAAATTCATCACTGTAGGGCTCAGGGCGAATGATCGAGCGGATTACGGTTCGTGGCGCGCGGCAGCACAATCTCAAGAACATCGACGTGGAGATTCCGCGCCACAGCCTGACGGTGGTCACGGGCTTGAGCGGCTCCGGCAAGTCCAGTCTGGCGTTCGACGTGATTTACGCCGAAGGCCAGCGCCGTTACGTTCAGACCCTGTCGGCCTACGCCCGGCAATTCCTCGACCAGATGGAGCGGCCTGATGTTGACACGGTGGAGGGCTTGAGTCCCGCCATCTCCATCGAGCAAAAAACCACCAGCCGCAGCCCGCGCTCGACGGTGGGCACGATCACAGAAATCTACGACTATCTCCGGCTGCTTTACTCCTCCATCGGCGAGCCCCATTGCCATCAGTGCGGCCGGCCTATCTCCCGCCAGACCACGGAGCAGATCGTCTCCTCCATCATGGCGCAGAACCAGGAGGGCCGCTCCGCCGGAAACGGCGAAGGCCAGCGCATCATGATTCTGGCCCCCGTGGTGCGCGGGCGGAAAGGGGAGTTCCGCAAGCTCTTCGAGCAACTGTCGCAGGAAGGGTTCGTGCGCATCCGGGTGGATAAGCAGTTGCGGCAGGTCGATGAGGAGATTCGCCTCGACCGGCGCCGCAACCATACCATTGAGGTGGTGGTGGACCGCCTGCTGCTGAAGTCCGGGATCGAGAGCCGGCTGGCGCAATCCATCGAAACGGCCATGAAGCTTGCCAAGGGCATTGTCCAGGTGGCCGTCGTCAATGGCGAGGAGCAACTCTATTCGCAGGAGTGGGCGTGCGTGGACTGCGGCATCAGTGTTCCCTCGCTCGAGCCTCGTTCCTTTTCCTTCAACAGCGTCTATGGGGCCTGCGCCGCTTGCCGGGGCTTGGGCAGCCAGTACACTTTCGATCCTGCCAAGGTGATCGTCGATTGGTCCCGGCCGTTGCTGGAAGGGGGGCTGGGGCCGGGCGGCAGCTCGTCGGCCATACAGCGCGGCCTGATGCGCGCGGCCGAACAGTATGGGTTCGACTTGAAGACCCCCTTCGAGCGCCTTCCCGTGAAGATCCAGAACCTGATTCTTTTCGGGCGCAACCCGGGGCAACCCAAAGCCCCTTCGGTGTTTCCCGGCGTGCTGCCCCTGCTCCAGCGCTGGTATGGGGAAACTACGTCGGAGAATTATCGTGAATGGTTCGGGCAGTACATGTCTGCGGTCCCTTGCTCCAAGTGCCAGGGCAAGCGTTTGAGGCCGGAAAGCCTGGCCGTGAGCGTGGTTGACCTCTCGATTGCCGACCTCACAGCGCTTCCTGTAAGCCGAGTGCAAGGAGTCTTGAAGGAACTTCGCATGACGCCCCGCCAGGCGTTCATAGCGCAGCGCATCTTGAACGCAATCTTCGAGCGCCTGGAATTCCTGGAAGCCGTGGGTTTGGGTTACCTGAGCCTTGACCGGTCAGCAGCCACGCTCTCCAGCGGCGAGAGCCAACGCATCCGGCTGGCCACCCAAATCGGATCGAAGTTGCGCGGCGTGCTCTATGTCCTCGACGAACCGAGCATTGGCCTGCACCCTCGCGACAACCAGCGACTGCTCCAAACCCTGGAACGATTGCGTGACCTGCAAAATACCGTGCTGGTGGTCGAGCATGACGAGGAAACAATACGCCGGGCTGATTACGTGGTTGATCTCGGGCCAGGGGCCGGCAAGCAGGGTGGTTTTCTGGTGGCTGCCGGGCCCCCCGGCCAGATCGCTGCCACAGAGAATTCTCTTACCGGGCAATATCTTTCGGGCAAGCTGCGCATCCCCGTCCCTGCTAAGCGACGCTCGCCGAACGGCAAATGCCTTTCAGTCCTGGGCGCGCGCGCTAACAATTTGAAAAATATCGATGTGCAGTTTCCGCTGGGCTTGCTCAGCGTGGTGACGGGCGTTTCGGGCTCGGGCAAGTCAACCCTGGTGAACGACATTCTCTATCACGCCATTGCCAAGAAGCTCTACCGGGCCATCGCGGAGCCGGGAGCGCACAAGGCCATCCTGGGATTGGAGCACCTTGATAAAGTCATCGTGATTGACCAGTCTCCGATCGGGCGCACACCGCGCTCCAACCCGGCTACTTATACAGGCGTGTTTACGCCCATCCGGGAGCTCTTTGCGATGTTGCCCGAATCGCGCGAGCGTGGCTATCGCGCCGGCCGGTTCAGCTTCAACGTCAAAGGCGGCCGCTGCGAGGCCTGCCAGGGTGAAGGCTTGCGCCGCATTGAGATGAATTTCCTGCCGGATGTCTTCGTGACCTGCGAGGTCTGCCGGGGCCGCCGCTACAACTCCGAAACCCTGGCGGTGAAATACAAGGGTCAATCCATCGCCGACTTGCTTGAAACCACGGTTCGGGATGCCCTGCCCATTCTTGAGAACATTCCGCAAATCAAGCAGCGACTCCAGACCTTGCTGGACGTCGGACTTGGTTATGTCCACCTGGGCCAGCCCGCCACCACGCTTTCAGGTGGCGAAGCCCAACGCATCAAACTGGGACGCGAGTTGAGCCGCCGCCAGACCGGCCGCACCCTGTACATTCTTGACGAGCCTACCACCGGCCTGCATTTCGACGACGTGAAACAACTCCTCGAGGTGCTCAGTCGCCTGACAGACCTTGGCAACACCGTCATTATCATCGAGCATCATCTGGACGTTGTGAAACAAGCGGATTGGGTCATCGACCTGGGACCGGAGGGCGGTGACGAGGGAGGCAGAATCGTCGCCCAGGGCACACCGGAAGAAGTGGCGCGCATGAAGAAATCCTTTACGGGGCAGGCGCTGGCGGCGGTGCTCAAGAATGGCCGGAGGTAGCAGATTCCTGAAGACGTGTACTTCAAGAGGCCCTACCTTTGTGAAGGACGATTCTGTCTACGCGCCTGGCGGCCTCAGAAGAGGCCATGGGGATTGGAGCTTGATTGGACGGGGCGGCTTGGCGTAGAATTGGGCCAGAAAGCGGGATTGAAAACGGAAATTCCGGTGTATGCCACCCCTGCCCAGGATGCCAAAATGGAAATCCTGGGATAGGTGCTGCCGGGGGATGCGCTTGTATGCAGCGCGGGCTTGGCTGGGCGGAGAGGTCCATGAACTGCGGGCTCTCGGGCGGAGCAGGTAAGCCCCTGTTGCTCGTGTGTCTGACGCTCGGGCTGGCCTTGTCCGCCTCCGCGCAGCAAAGACACAGATTAGAGATCCAGGGTTTCGAGGTGCAAATCCAGGGCACGGTTCGCGTGGAAGAGGGAAACAAGCATCTTCCAGGCGCGACCGTGCGCCTGGAAGATCAGCAGGGCCGGGTCGTCGAAGAAGAAGATGTCAGCACGAACGGGCAATTCTGTTTCACAGGTCTCGGCAAACTCGCCTATACTCTCATCGTGACCGCCGACGGCTATGAGACTTACGTTCAGCGGCTGGACCTAACGAGCTCCGGAGGCATGAATACCGTCATTATCACTTTGAAGCCCAATAAGGCCGAGGGAATAGCCGGGACGAGTTCGTCGGCCCGCACCGACGCCACCGCGCCGAAGAAGGCCCGCAAAGAGTTGGAAAGGGGCGATCGGGCCTCCCAGGAGCGGAGGCTGAGTGAGGCGCACGCCCATTTCGAGAAGGCCGTCAAGATCTACCCCTGTTATGCACGGGCTCAGGTGCATCTTGCCTTGACGCTGATGAGAGAACGCGACTCGCCGCGTGCCGAGGCGCCGCTCAAGAAGGCGATCGAGTGCGATTCCGACTTCGTGGAGCCTTACCTCGAGCTTGGGCGGCTCTTTAACGCCGAGCACCGCTACGTCGAGAGCCGTAAAGTCCTGGCGGAAGGAGTACGCCGAGCGCCCAGTTCCTGGCAGTTGTACTATCACCTCGGGCAGGCCGATGAAGGCCTTAAGAACTACCCGCTGGCCGAGCAGGAACTCCTGCGGGCATTGTCGTTCAGCCCCGATGACTCTGCCGCTGTGCACGAGAAACTCGCTGACGTCTACCTGAGGGAGAATTCCTACGATAAGGCTTACGCTGAGATGGGCGCCTATCTCCAGATTGCTCCCAACGGACAATACGCTGGCAGAATGAGAGCCCTCATGCAGAAGTTGGAATCGGCGGGCCTCGTCCACCCAACGCAGAGTCAGCTCGTCCCAGGGGCGCCGAAGTTGTAGTTGTCGGTTGATTAGTTCGCGAATGGTTCCATTCTGGAAGCCTGAGAGCCGACGATGGCAACGCTGACGATCAAGAATATCCCCGAAAAGCTGTGCACGCGGCTGAAGGAAAGCGCGGCGCAACATCGCCGCAGCATCAATGGGGGGGCAATTTCCTGCCTCGAAAAGGTGCTGGTCGGCAATCGAGTGGACCCGCATGATTTTCTGGCGCGCGCGCTCTCTCTGCGCGAACGCATGCCCCACGTGTTTCTCACCGAGAAGGAGCTTCGGGCCGCCAGGAACCAAGGACGCCCATGATCGTCGCCGATACCAACCTCATTTGTGAGTTTGTGGCCCTGGCGCACGACTTGGGCGTGCCTCTGGTCACGTCGGACAGCACTCTGATCGCGAAATTCAAGCCCACGGTTGTTTCCATGCGAGCTTTCTGCTCGTGACGCGGCATCCGAAACGATGACGATCCATGCAGACTTTGCGTGAGACTGCTTTTTCGAGAGAAGACCCGGTCAACATGAGCATATACCGCGCTCAACCCCTCAAACTCGATAACGTCAGCACCTATCCGCTCGCCTCGCGGCCAAGCAAGGTTACGGTTCGAGACTTCGCGAAGGTCGCGAGGCCCGGCGCCGGCGTTCGCGAGTGGCTCAATTCCCTGCCCCAAATACTGGCCGGGGAGAGCTTTCGCGCTGTGGTAAGTGCAATTGAAAAGGCGCGGGCTAAGCGCAAGCCGATCATCTGGGGGATTGGCGGGCACGTCATTAAGTGTGGACTCGGGCCGGTGCTGATCGACCTGATGCAGCGCGGCTACCTCACCGCGGTGGCGATGAACGGCGCGGCGATGATCCATGACTTCGAGATAGCCCTGGTGGGTGCAACTTCCGAAGACGTCCCAGCAGTCCTAGGTCGCGGGGAGTTTGGCATGGCTGAGGAAACCGGGCGGATTATTAATGAAACCATCGCGCAGGGCGACCGGGAAGAGTTGGGCATCGGAGAGGCTGTCGGCCGCTTCCTAGCCGGAAGTCGCCAGGCGCGTTTCCGGCGCTTCAGCCTGTTGGCGCAGGCCTACCGCTGGCGGATTCCGGTGACGGTGCACGAGGCCATCGGAACGGACATTATCCATAATCATCCGGCCATCGTTCCGCGCGCGCTCGGGGCCGCCTCGCACCGCGATTTCCTTCTGCTTGCCTCATTGGTCAAAGGCCTGGAGGGTGGGGGCGTTTACCTGAACGTCGGCTCGGCCGTTGTGCTGCCGGAAGTCTTCTTGAAATGCCTGAGTCTCGTGGCCAACCTCGGTCGTGCCCCGCGCGGCATCACAACCGTGAACATGGATTTCATCCAGCATTACCGCCCCGTGGAAAATGTGGTCTTGCGGCCGACGGTGGGGCCGGGAAAGGGCCGGGATCGCAGCCACGGGTATATGCTCACCGGGCACCACGAGTTGATGGTCCCCTTGTTGGCGGCGGCGCTCAAAAGGCAGTGACTAGTGGCTAGTGACTAGTGACAAGTGACGAGTGACGAGCTAAAGACTTTAGTGGGATGCGCATGAAGCGGGGAGGTATGTCATTCGGATTGAAGGAGTCAGAAGAAAGGGGTTCGGCCGCCAGTCTCCAGCTTCTGAAACCACGGGGCCTGGGACTGGAGTTCTTCTTCAATCTACGAGGCAGGCTTTCTGTCTTCTGACTCCTGCTCTTCCCTACTTTGCGAAGGGGACGATTCGGGATTTGAGGATTTTCCGGTCGCGGGTCAGAAGTGGGACGTCTTCGACGATACTTGTAGCAGCGATGATTTCGTCGGCAGGATCGGAAGAGAAATCCAGTCGAGTGCTCGTGCGCGCGATTTCGAGAGTGATAGGAAGAATAGTAACTTGGCGAAGGCACTGGCGGAACTCGGTGCTGTCGAAATCCATGCGCAGGCGGCCGATTTGGACCAGCTTGGCAAGCTCCCAAAGTACTACGCCGGAGATTGCTAGTTCGTTTTTCACCACCAGCTCATGTTCGCGGGGAGTGAGGTCGTCGTTAAGGATCGAGATTAGAATGTGGGTGTCAAGATTGAGCATTCCACTTTACGCCGGTTGAAAAGATGTCGCCTGTAATGACAATCTTTCCCTTCATCGACCCAATGAGTTTCTCATTTTGCCGATTGGAAATGGGAATGACCTTGGCAACGGGGCGACCCCATTTCAGAATGATAATGCCTTGTGGCTCGAGGTCGTCCAGAATGCGCAAGCACTTTGCCTTGAACTCGGTTGCTGTGAATGTCTTTTCCTTGATTTTCATGGCTCTCTTAGGATAACAGATGACCGGTTACACGACCAGTCAGATTTTGTTAGACGCTCGGGCCAACACGCGACTCGCAGATTGGCGGGAGAGTAAGCCTTGACAGACGAAACCCAGCAGCAGACACCCCCTCAGGATGTGCAGCCACCCCTGGAGAGCACACCCACGGAGGCACGGGAATCCCTGCCCAGGCCCTGGGGGCTGCGCGATTTTTTCCTCTTCATCGCTTTTGTGCCTATGGGGCTGTTTGCCGCCAATATTCTCGTTTCCCTGGGATATGCGCTGCTTCAGCCAACCATGCACTGGCGTTTGGCGAAACAGCAACTCTCGACCGATCCTTTTTTCTTGTTGGCACTGCAAACGGTCTTCTACGGGTTGATGCTCGCGTTCATTTTTTTCCTCGTGGCCGTGGACCACCGGCAACCGTTCTGGCCAACGCTTCGCTGGCGGCGGATCACAATGTGGCGAGCGCTCGGTTGCCTTGCCGGCGGAACACTCATGACGTTTGCCATTGCCTTACTTCCACCGGTTCTACCGGACGCAACTCAATTCCCCCTCGAAAGCCTGTTCAACTCAAGGGCTGCCGCTTATGCCATAGGAGCATTCGCCATTCTGGTCGCCCCGTTCGTGGAGGAGATGATTTTCCGCGGCATCCTCTTTGCAATCTTCGAGTCGCAGGTCGGCCTCCGCTTCGCCATTCTGATTACCGCCATCCTATTCGGGGGATTGCACGTGCCTGAGTACTGGGGCGCCTGGAACCACATGTTTCTGATTTTCCTCGTAGGGCTGGTGTTTTCGCTGGTGCGCGGCATGAGCGGTTCATTGGCGCCCAGCGTCTTTCTTCATGTGGGATATAACGCCAGCATGATGATCGGCCTGTTCCTGTCCACTGAGCACTTCCGAAACTTGAACGCTTTGCCTAGGCCCTAGGTCAGGAGTCAGAATGAAGTGTAAAGTGTAAAGGGTAAAGGATAAAGGTAAAGACTAAAACCAACTGTCACCTTTTACCCTTTAGCCTTTAGCCTTTACCCTTCGGAGTTCTGACTCCTGCTACCGCCTGTCCTCTGAGGCAGCGATTATGATTCCCTGCGGTGCTTAACGTCGATCTGGAGTCGTTTTATCTTTTGATTGAGGGTGGAAAGGGGGATCTTGAAGCGCTCGGCGGCATCGGTCTGGCTCCAGTTGGTACGACCCAGCATATCGAGAATGACCCTGCGCTCGCAAGCTTCCATGATTTCAAAAAGCGACCGGCCTGTAAAGTCCTGGGAGCCGAAGCCCTGGGCCCCGTGCGAGCCGTCTTGAAACAGTTGTTCAGGCAAGAGATCAAGCCCCAGTGTGGGCCCGGAGGCGAGGACCACAGCTCGCTCCACGGCGTTTTCCAGTTCGCGCACGTTACCCGGCCAGTCGTAGTCCATTAAGGGTTTCATTGCCTCCACTGAGAACTGGAGGCCGATACGACCATTCTCCTCGCCAAACTTCCTCAAAAAGTGCTCCACGAGGTGAGGAATATCTTCTTTGCGCTCCCGCAAGGGGGGAAGACAAATACTGATAACGTTCAAACGGTAATAGAGGTCATCCCTGAAGTGCCCCGCAAGGACCAACTTTCGCAAATCTGCGTTGGTGGCGGCGAGGATGCGCACATCCACCTTGATGGTTTCCGTCCCGCCCAGGCGCATGAACTCGCGCTCCTGGATCACCCGCAGCAGTTTTGCCTGGGTCTCAACCCCCACCGTGCCGATTTCATCGAAGAAGATAGTCCCCTGATCCGCCAGTTCAAACAATCCGCGTTTGGTGGCGATGGCAGAAGTAAAGGCCCCCTTCACATGGCCAAACAGCGTACTCTCCAAGAGGTCCACAGGCATTGAGCCGGTGTTGACAGGAACAAAAGCCCGGTCGGCGCGCGGGCTCATGGCATGGATGGTCTTGGCGACAAGCTCTTTACCGGT
>JBEKUR010000158.1:0-13851 GCA_049514855.1 Terriglobia bacterium | reverse complement strand
CGCCCTCGCTCGGTACGATTATCGAAGCGAAAGCCCGGCTAAAGATCCCCATCATGGTTATGATTCGACCGCGCGGAGGAGGATTCTGCTACACGAAGTCGGAAATGGCGGTCATGGAACGCGATACTGTGCTTGCTGCCGAGCAGGGCGCCGAGGGGATGGTGCTCGGGATACTGAATGCCGACGGCGGCATCGACGAGGAACGGTGTACACGCATGCGGAAACTCATCGGTGATCGGCAGGCTGTCTTCCATCGTGCTTTCGATGTCACCCCTGACCCTTTTCGGTCTCTGGATCAACTGGTCGCGCTGGGGTTTACTCGCGTCCTGACAAGCGGCCAGGAAGATACCGTGCCGGAGGGTGCACACCTCATCAAGCGGCTGATTGAATATGCCGGCGACCGCATCGAAATACTCCCTGGTGGGGGCATAAAGCCACTCAGCCTCCGCCAAGTCGTGGAGTCGACGGACTGCAAACAGGTCCATCTCACTGCCTTCAAGACTCAATCTGATACCTCCGTTCGGGGCCGGCCCTTTGTGACTTTTGGAGGCGCTCTCTACCCGCCGGAGGACCAATACCAGGTGGCGGACCGATACCTCGTCGAACGGGTTGTCCGCACGTTGAACCCGAATTCGTGAATTGGGAAGCAGGTGAGCGAGCACCTGCCGGTACACCTGGAATCACCCAATGCCATCGGCCCGGCGCAGACGTTCACGGCGTTTCTGATCTCGGTAGTGGCCCCGCCGTGCGGGATGCTCCCGCCTTGCGGGACGCACGCCTTGCTGGGGATGAAGCGCTTTTCCACCGACGGCACGATACGGAATTTGTTCAAGCGCTTCACGCCGGGGATGGTGGTGCGCTTCTACGAGCCGCTCTGGGCGTGGGTCGCCGCAGCGCCGCGCGGCTGGCGCAGCGAGCGGGAAGCTACCGTCTGGACCTGGACTCGACGGTATTGGAGCGCTAGGGGGAGCAGGAAGGGGTGAAGAAAGGCTACAACCCGCGCAAGCCCGGGTTGAAAACCCTTCGTTCGTTAAAAACAAACCACTTGCCGTTCTTCTACCCCCTCAACTGCGAAAGTTGCGCTAAAGGCGCGATAATTATTCAACAACTGCAATGCGACAGTGGATTAGTGGTGTCCGCCACCGCCACCGGCGCCACCACCACCGCCAGAGTGTGCCGCGCCACCACCGCCGCTGGAGACGCTTCCACCACCTCCGCCAGAGTGTGCCGCGCCGCCACCGCCGGAGACGCTTACACCACCTCCACCGGAGCGCCCTCCACCGCTACTCGAGCCGACGCCGCCGCCGGAATAGCCCCCACCGTGCGAGCTGCCTCCACCTTGTCCGTGGGACATGATGATGGCCCCTGACCCGCCCGCAGAGTGCGACACGGTGGGGCCCACCAAGGGACCGTTCTTGCCACTGGCGCCCCCATTCTTTTCCCCACCTCTGAAAGCAGTGCCGCGGAACTCACCCGTTGACCCGCGCACCGGATAACGTCCCCCCAGGGTTGTGCCTGCAACGGCGCGCAAGGGTTCACGGCCGGAATGGAAATGATGCTCCGCAAGCAGGGCACTCTCCTTTGCCGCATCGCCTCCCATCAGGATGGTCGAGGGCGCGGAAGCGCGGTGCGATGCAAAGCCTAGTCTCCCCCCACCGATCGGTGCGGGTACGGGCGGCGCCGCCGCGGTCGTGGTATTACTTTTGGATGTGGTTCCCGCGCTCAGCGCCGGCGAGCTTGCCGCGCTCGTGGGCCGCGGGCCCGGTTCGAAGGGCGGGTGCTCAATCATGCTTCCCGTCGTGGGCAACATGTGGCTCACGGTCTGGGGCGTAATCAACTGCCGATTCTGAACCACACTGGTCGGAACCGTGACAATTCCCCTTGGGAAATGCCCTGAGAGAGGAATAGGGCCTGGATGACCACGCCTTGGTGGACCGGGCCCCCCGGTTCCAGGAGGGCCGGGCCCCCCCTTCGGCGCCCAGCCAATCCACCCCGATCCCCCATACCAATTGACCAGCGAAGCCCCCCAGAGTCCGCAACCGAACATCGGGTTCATCCAATACCAGCCAAAGCTGGCGTCGTAGTCCCATAGACCGCAGTGGTAAGGCAGCCAGCCCCAGGGTTCACCGGAAATCCACGTCCAGCCGAGTCCCGGGTACAATCCCCACTGGCCATGGGTGTAGGGCGACCAACCTGCCCGCGCGTAGGGCGACCAGCCGAATCTGCCACCGGGAAGCGCAATCCATTCGCCATAGGTGTCAAGCTCACTCCAGCCGTAGCGCGGTCCATTCGGATGGACGGCCTCGTCTTTTTCCGTAAGCTGCACCTGCTTATCCCGTGCCTCCGTCCACCCATCCCAAGCGTCCTTGACAATTCCTTTCCGGGTGTTGAAAGCCAACTCAGTGCCGCCGGACTTATGTTCCAGGATCTTGCCTTCGCCGAGTTTGGCAGACAGGGTAGGAGTGGCGACATCTACCGAGCCATTGAAAACTTCCACGCGCAAGCTGTCCTGGCCCAGGTCCGTGCGGAATTCGCACTTGCCATCTGCCGTCACCGTCGCGTCGGCAATCTTGACGCGATAAACATCGCTGTACGTGGGCTGAAAGTGGATAGTGCCATCCCGCTTTGCCGAGGGCGGAACGTTGTGCTCGGGCAGAAAGTGGAAAGTGGCATATCCCTGCTCAAACGTCATGCCGTTCAGCTTGTTGCCGTCGGCGTCCAACGCCAGTTGATGGAAAAGCAATTTGGAGAGCTCGCCTAAGCGTGCGGTGGAACCGTTTTCAAATTCCACTTCGGCATAGCTGCCGTCGGAAGTGGAGAGCTCGAAACCCTCCTGGATGGGCACGTTCACCATCGCCGGTTCCTCTTCCGCCGAACCAGGCCGCTTGACCATCACCGTACCACTCACGTAGCTCAAGCGCACCACCCGCGCGTGCGATTTCGCCACCGCCTCATCAGCCGACGGCTGATACTCCATAAACTTCCCCTTACCCAGGGTCAGGGAGCCGGAGTGGGCTGAGACTATGATGGAGCCCGCCAAGACGCGCGCCTGCATCTTCCCCGCGATGAAAGCCGTTTGGAATTCGGTCTTGCCATTGGGAGTTAAGGTGGCGTCAGCAATCTTCACCATGTAAACGGCCTGTCGTTCAGGGATGAAAGAAAAACCGGCATTTCCCTGTTCCAACGCGACGACGTTCAGTTTGTTTCCATCCGCATCCGTAGTTAATTGCGTGAAGTTGGCTTTGGTGAGTTCGCTCAGTTGAATCGTGGAGCCGTTCTCGAGCTTCACGATCGCAAGGCCGCCACCCGATGTCGCCACCTCAAAGCCTTCCTCGATGGGTGTGTTCAGTTGTGCTGGGACCCCTTCGGCTGCGCCTGGGCGCTTCACCGTCACTCTGCCGCTGACGGAACTCAGCCGCACCGAGCGCCCCTGGGAAGGGTTCTGTTGTTGGCTAAAGAGAGCTGCTGGTAGGAAGAGCAGCCCCGCGACCATAACCACGAGTACACGTCGTAAATGATCGTATCTCACGGTCGACCTCCGGCGGGGATTTTACACCCAGCTTACATATCTTATGACGAACCATCTTACCATAAAGTTGCTGCTTTGAGGCCCTATTCAGAAAGATTCAGGTGACAAGAAACCGTCTGGTCGGTAGAATGTCTTGAAGTAGCAACTCTCGCCGCAAGCGGACCTGAGGAGGTTCCAGTTGGTTACCAGCTCTCCCGATTCTTTGACAGAGGAGTTGCTTCCATGTCGCGGTTCTCACTGATGCTCATGCTCGCCGCTTGCCTGCAATGCGGAGCCGCGCAACCTGCCCCGGAGCGCCACGGTCCGGTGTTCGTGAAGGCCGCAGGGATGCAGTTCCTGGACGCCTCCGGCATGCCGCTCCTGCTCCACGGGATCAACGTGATCAATAAGTCCAAGGATCAGGGGTACGTCGGCGACTTCTCGCCGGCCGATTTTGCCGCCATTCGAAGCTGGGGTATGAACTGCGTGCGGCTGGGCATCATCTGGGACGGGCTGGAGCCGCAGCCGGGCCGCATCGATGAGGACTATCTCGAGCGCGTTGGAAAACTGGTCGGGTACGCCAAGGCGGAAGGTCTCTATGTCTTGCTCGACATGCATCAGGACCTCTATAGCGTCAAGTTTTCCGACGGCGCACCCGCCTGGGCGACGCTCGACGAGGGCAAGCCGCACACCGTGGGCGCCGTGTGGAGCGACGCTTACTACGCCAGCGCGGCGGTCCAGACCGCTTTGGATCATTTCTGGGAGAACGCTCCCGGGCCTGATGGCGTCGGCCTTCAGGACCATTACGCAAAAGTCTGGCAGCGCGTTGCCCGGCGCTTCCGCGATGAGCCGGCGGTGATTGGTTACGACCTGATGAACGAGCCATTTCCCGGCCGGGACGCCTTGCGCACTGAGCAGGCCATCCTGCGACGGCTCGCGGAATTGCTCGCGGCGCGCAAAGGCCAGAAGAACGCCGCGCCGGACGAACTGTTCGCGATGATGGCGACCCCGGACGGCAGACGGCAGATCACGAGATGGCTGAACGACATTTCATTGTTCACCGGAATGATGGAGGCCGGGACGCCCATTATGCAGGACTTCGAGCGCGGGCGCCTGATGCCCATGTATGCGCGGGTGCGCCGGGCGATCCGCCAGGTGGATGCGCATCACATCCTGTTCCTGGAGCCCTCCATGTCGGCCAACGCGGCCATCCCCAGTGCGCTCGAGCCACTCACGGACGACTCCGGCCGGCGCGACCCGCAACAGGCCTACGCCCCGCACGGCTACGACATTGTCGTCGACACGAATTCGAAGGACCTGACCAGCAACCAGCGCGTTGCGCTCATCTTCCGCCGCCACGCGGAGTTCGCAGGGAAGTGGAAAATGCCCATGCTTGTGGGCGAGTGGGGGGCGTATTACGACTTTGGTGCGGCATCCGCCACCCTGGCGCGGTTCGCGGTGCAGCAGTTCGACGCGCTCGGCTGCGGTGATATGTATTGGGCGTATAGACGCGAGTTAGGCAGGTCGCCCCTGCTGCCCTCCCTCGCACGCCATCCTGGCGGAGGCTCCCGCTAGGAAGGCGGCAAAGGTCGCGCGCAGGATATGTCAGGCACGCTTCGACCGGCCCATACATTGTGAAGCTTTGAAATAATCGGCCAGCGTGCTCGACGCTTCGCATCAATGCGGGCAGAGGAGAGCGGGGCGTTCTCTAGCAGCCGCGATTCTTCGCCCGCACTCTGCGAAGCGTTGAGGAATATTACGGGCAAGTGGAATGCATTCACCTCAACCCAGTGAGGGCCGGCCTGGTCATGCGTGCCGAGGACTGGCGGTGGTCGAGTATGCACGATTGCACGGGTGGCCTGAGCGCAGGCGTCAGCGCGCATGGCATTCTGGCCAGCGATCGTGTATTGCTGCCGGCTGATCAAGGGGCGCGAATTTGAAGGAAAGGCCGCAGAGTTCTGAACGGCCGGAGTCTGCGCTGCGGCGCTTCCCGGCAACGAGCGAACACAAATCGAAACGAAGCCCAAGCCGTTACCAGCTTGCGCCCGTCGATTCCGTCTGTTAGGCTGAGGGTATGACGCGGTTACTTGAAGACGCGCTCCGAAAAGTCGGCAAGCTCTCCGAGGACGAACAGAACGGTATCGCCTCCCAGATTCTCGAGACGCTTGAGGATGAAGAAGCCTGGGGAAAGATGCTTCGGAAGAACCCCGCCAAGCTGCGCGAGCTCGCCGAGAAGGCGCTCGACGAGCATCGCTGCGGCAAAACCCGTCCGCTGGACGAGATCCTGTGATCCAGTCGCGCACCACGCGCCAGTTCAGGGAGGCGTTCGCTTCGCTGCCCAACGACGTGCGTCGGCAGGCACAGCGCGCCTACCGGCTGTTCCGCACCGACCCACGCCATCCCAGTCTGCGCTTCAAGAAAGTGGATGAGGAGAGCAACGTCGATTCGGTGCGGATTGGACTGGGTTACCGCGCGCTCGGCGTCATGGAAGGCTCAACCGTCGTTTGGTTCTGGGTCGGCTCTCACGCCGAATGCGACCGCCTGCTTGGCTGATCACGCTTGACGGTCAATATTTGTTCCCCGCAACCTATCCCCTCCAACCTGTTCCGTATCTAGCTGCGCCACTTGACAGCGCGCCGATTCGAGCCTATATGTAGATATTCTAGGTGTGCTTATGGCCGAGGAAAAAGCAGAGTTCCTCAAGGGTACCCTCGACATGCTGATCCTCAAGATCGTGGCGCTGGGGCCGATCCATGGCTACGCCATCGCGCAGCGGATTCAGCAGATCTCCCGCGAATTCTTTCAGCTTCAGCAGGGTTCGCTTTACCCCGCGCTTCACCGCCTCGAAGATCGCGGCTGGCTGCAAGCGGAGTGGAAACCCACGGACACGGGCCGCGAAGCGAAGTTCTATTCGTTGACGAGGGGGGGCCGGAAGCAGTTGGAGGCCGAAGTGGTGAATTGGGAGCGATTGACGGAGGCGGTGGCACTCATCCTTCGCACGGCAGAGTAAGAGTTGGAGTCATGCGCTGGTACCAACGTTTTTTCCGAAGAGGGCTCACTGAAAGACATCTCGATGCGGAGCTGCGTTTTCACCTGGAACAGCAAGCTGCCGACTACGTGGCCGCCGGCATGACCCCGGAAGGAGCGCGCCGCCGCGCCCGGCTTGAGTTTGGCGGGCTCGATCAAGTTAAGGAAGAATGCCGAGACGTGGGTGCGGCGAGATTCATGGAGACCCTGCTACAGGATGTGCGCTACGGAGTTCGCATGTTGCGCAAGAATCCCGGCTTCACGGCGGTGGCGGTGGTGACGCTGGCGCTGGGGATTGGTGTGAATACAGCCATCTTCAGCTTTGCCGACGCGCTGTTATTCAGGCCGCTGCCCGTAAAGGACCCCGCCCGTGTGGTTACGCTCTTTCGCAGAAGCATACAGCACCCCCAAGACTACAGCTCCTTTTCCCATCCGGCTTTTCTCGACCTTCGCCGCAGCCTTCGGGAAATCTTCTCCGATTTGCTGGCCTATTCCTCAATGCCCGTGAACCTGAGCACGGAAGCTAACAATGAACGCGTCGACGGGGAAATCGTTTCGGGAAACTATTTCACCGTGCTGGGCGTGACGCCTGCCTTGGGCCGTGGGTTCCTTCCGGAAGAGGATGAAACTGCCGGCACTCACCCGGCGGCCGTCATCAGCTACGGATTGTGGCAACGCCGGTTTGGACGCGACCCAAACATCTTGGGAAGAACTATTGCTCTCGACGGCCACAGCTTCGCCATCGTTGGTGTCGCTCCCAGAGGTTTCCGCGGCGCGGACTTGGAAGCGGCGCCCGACGTTTGGGTGCCCTTGACGATGCATGGCGAAGTAAGCCCATGGGGCACACCAGAAGAGGACCTGTTCGATAACCCCGGAACTGATTGGCTGACCGTTATGGGGCGATTAAAGCCGGCGGTTGACTTCCGTCAAGCCCAGGCGGCGCTCGGTACCGTGGGGCGTCGCTTCGAGCAGGCTTATCCGGAGAGCGCGAAGGGATGGACGATTACGGCTTTCCCGTCAGGCCAGGCAAAGCTTGACCCCGGAACGCGAGGAGACTTTTTCCCTCTCCTGGCTTTGCTTTTAGGGTCGGCAGGATTTGTGCTGCTGATCGCCTGCGCGAATGTGGCGAACCTCCTCCTGGCGCGTGCCACAGCCCGCCAGCGGGAATTCGCAGTGCGCTGCGCGTTGGGGGCTGGCCGGCACAGGCTGTTTCAACAATCCCTCACCGAAAGCGCGTTGCTCGCTGGATTCGGCGGTGTGGCCAGCGTAGTCCTCGCGTATTGGATCCCAGATCTTATCAAGGCCCTTCCCCTGCCACCGTTTGTTTCCCCGCAAGCGCTTCAGTTCACCCTGGACTTGCGCTCGCTGGCTTGCGCCCTGCTCTTATCGCTTGCCACCGCTTTGCTGTCCGGAGTTATTCCCGCACTCCAGGCGACGAGGGTCGAGCTTGCGGCAGGAGTGAAGGATGAGCGTTCGGCCCGCGGGCACAGGCGGTCCCGCCTGCGTGCTTTCCTGGTACTGGCGCAGGTCTCGCTCTCGCTCCTGCTACTCATTGCCACGGGTCTGTTTGTGCAGAGCGTTCGGAAGGCGCTCGCGACCAATCCGGGCTTTGAGAGTGGAAATTTGTTGCTGGCGTCCGTGGATCTGGGACTCCAGGGTTACGACAAGCAGCGTGGTCAGGAGTTCTACCGCCAACTGCCGGAGCGCGTGGGCGCTTTGCCGGGAATACGTACCGCCACGTGGCTCTCGAAGATTCCCCTCGATGTGTATCGTTTCGCTACCGACATTCAGGTGGAGGGGCGACCGGGTCAGTCGGCCTCGCCCGTGAACGTTGATTTCAATGTTGTGGCCCCGGGGTGCTTCCACACTCTGGGAATTCCGCAGCTCCGGGGACGAGACTTCACGGCCCAGGACCAGCCGGCTTCCCCGCACGTGGCCATCGTCAGTCAAACAATGGCTCAAGGCCTTTGGCCACACCGAGACCCTCTTGGGCAACGGTTCCGGCTGAAGTGGTTTGGGGAAGCCAACGCCTTCGCGGGAGCCGTAGAAGTCATCGGGGTCGTCGCAGACAGCAAGTATCGCACCTGGACAGAATCCCCCCGCAGTGTGATGTACTTGCCTCTTTCTCAGAACTACCTTCCCCAGATGACTTTGCTGGTGCGGACTTCGGGAAATCCCACAAGCCTGCTGGGACCGATACAAAATGAGGTCAAAGCCCTGGACAGTCGGTTGCCGCTCTTCAATGTGAAAACCATGCGGCAGCAAATCAACATCTCAGTTTGGCCGCAGGAGTTGGGCTCCGGCGTGCTGGGAGCCTTCGGACTGCTGGCGCTATTGTTGGCGGTGGTGGGCATCTACGGGATGATGTCGTTTGTGGTGGCGCAACGCACGCACGAGATCGGCATCCGCATGGCGCTGGGGGCCGCGCCGCGCGATGTAGTGAAATCGGTGCTGAGCCAGGCGCTCAGCCTGGTGCTGGCGGGCATTGCCATAGGGCTGGTCGGAGCGCTGGCCTTGACACGCTTCATCGCCAGCCTGCTTTTCGGGGTCAAGCCCACCGACCCGGCGACGTTCGCCGCTGTCTGTCTAATCCTGACCGCCGTGGCGGTGCTGGCGGGCTACCTCCCCGCTCGCCGCGCCGCGAAAGTCGATCCTCTGGTGGCGCTAAGATATGAATGAAGCAATCGGCCATGAGAACCTGGTGTCCGATTGCGGCCGAAGGCCCTGCTGCGGAACGGGCGGCGCTTTTCTGGCCTGGGTTTCGTTTGACCCCCCGCGCGCTTTTATGTAAATATGCTTTTATGAGAACCACGGTTGATCTGCCCGATCCTCTGTTTCGCCAGGTAAAGTCTGTGGCAGCGTTGAGGGGTTCAACCCTGAAAGAGTTCATTCAGGATGCGCTGCACCAGGCAGTCACGAGTGATAGGAGAGTGCGCCGCCACAAGGTCAGGCTTCCTCTGATCCGTTCCAAGCATCCGGGCGCATTGCGGCTCACCAATGCTGACATCGAAGATCACCTTGCCTGACATCAACGTCTGGGTGGCACTGGCATCCGACCGGCATGTCCATCACGGGCTGGCGAGGGACTGGTTCAGCGCGATCCGCGGGGCCGGCAGTGCTTTCTGCCGGGTCACGCAGATGGGCTTTCTCCGTTTGTTAACCAACTCGCGCGTCATGGGCGATGACGTCTTGAATCAGCGGCAAGCTTGGAGTGTCTACGAGCAACTCGCGCGCGACCCACGTGTTGTCTTCGCCCTGGAACCCCCAAACATTGAACCCGTTTGGAAGAAACTCACCCAAAGCGCGTTTGCAGTGACAGGCCTCTGGACCGACGCGTATATCGCGGCTCTGGCCCTGCTCCACAACTTTCACGTAGTCTCATTCGACAGGGGATTCAGGAAAATCGCCGGATTGGATTCTACGATTCTCTAAGAATCCTGCATGCCCCCTCCGTTTGTTGATCGAGCTGGCATACGTCCTGATGTGCGCCGGCAGGTTGCGCATCAGACCTGACGTGTAGGTCTGCGGTCCGCACGCTACACTTGCCGCATGATTTGGGAGGGGCCGCCAAGTTCGACCGCCAGCGCAGCAGATGTGTGCAGGTTGTCGCACACATTTTTGCGGTATCGCCCTTTTCGACTTTCGACTCTCGACCCTCGACTGCCTCAGGAGGGCGGGGAATTTCAACTCCGTTTGGCTAGAACTAAGAAGATCGAGACCCCGAAATTGCGCAAGGGCGTGTCTTCGAGTCGCCGGGCCAATCGCCGATAGCTATCCTTGAGAGGCAAGGGGAAAGAATCCAGTGGGGGAAAGATGTATCCAACCTTACACACTTCGAAGCCAGCCGCGCGCGCCATGCCTATGATCCTTCGGCGGCTATAAATCTTCGCGGAGGAAATTCGGGCGTGAAGGGCGCCAGGTAACCATGAGACGAAAGGAACGTTCGTGCCGAGGGTTAGCCCGGCGAGGTGGCTTGGATGAGTTTCGAAGGGATAAAGCTTATTGGGGACAAACAGCACCAATTTCCCACCGCTCCTTAGAACGCGACGGCATTCGTCCAAGACCCCGGTGTCTGAATAGGTGTGTTCGAGGACTTCAATCATGGTTATGCAATCAAAGCTCTGGTTCTTGAAGGGAAGACTCTCGCCGGCTCCCTGGACGCGAGGAATGCTGGCGGGGACCGATTTCAAGAGATTGAACTGCACATCTAAGCCGCAGGTCCAGGCGGCTCGCCGCGAAAGCTCCAGGGTATAACTTCCGTTTCCGCACCCCAGGTCCAGCAGCCGCATCCCGGCGAGGGAAAAGGCTTGGTCGATTTTTTCCAGGCGCTTGGTGACGCCATAAGAGCCGTATTCTGCGGGCCTGCCGAAGCGTGCCCAGGGATATCGCTTTTCTGGTCCAGACATGTTAGCTCTCAGCTATCAGCCATCAGCACTCAGCCGGCTGACTAGAACCTCAGCATTGTCATTCCGAGCGCAGCGAGGAATCTCGCTCTGATCCTTTCTTCCACCGACCCCATGGTCCGCCTTGAGCTACGATTCACCCCCAACGCAGAGCGAGATTCCTCGCTGCGCTCGGAATGACATCCGCCCGGTTCCCCCCTAGCTGGCGCCTCGGCCAAGTAGGACTATGGGAACGGTTTTGAGCAGAATTTTCCAGTCGAGTGCCAGCGACCAATGGTCGATGTAATCGAGGTCGAGCTCCATCCAACGGCGGAAACTGAGGCGGCTGCGGCCTTCGAGCGCCCATAGGCAGGTCAGGCCGGGAGGCATGCGCAGGCGGCGGCGTTGCCAGCGCTCGTACTTCTCCACTTCCTCCGGCAAGGGCGGCCTCGGACCTACAAAAGACATATTGCCCTTGACGATGTTGAGCAACTGCGGGAGTTCATCGAGGCTGAATTTGCGCATGAACCGCCCCATGGGCGTGCAGCGGGGGTCATGGGTGATTTTGAAGACCGGCCCATCCACTTCATTCAGAGCTTCCAGTTCCTCGCGGCGCAGGTCGGCATCCGGACGCATGGAACGGAATTTATAAAGGGTGAACTTCCTGCCGCCCAGCCCGCAGCGCGTCTGCCGGTAAAGGACCGGACCCTGAGAGGTCAACCGGATGAGCAAGGCCAACAGGGCCATCAGAGGAGACAGAACCACGAGCAGGGTAACCGCCATCACAAAATCCAGGGCGCGTTTCAAAAGGAGCAGGTATTCGTTCTCGGGCGTGGTGGCGAAGGTGAGCAGCGGTTTCTCGCCCAGGCGTTCCAAATAAACCTTGGAGATCAAATGAGGGAAAAAGGTGAGAAGCACCCGCGTCTTCACCCCTTCCACTTCACACGCCAGAAATGACTCCCCCAGCCTTTCCAAATCGTCTTTGGATGTGGCAAAAATCACTTCGTCAATCACGTACTTCCGGAGGAGTTCCTGAAGCTGCGGCAAGTCGAAGACGGGGTAAGAACCCCGCAACGGGGACTGGTCAAGCAAGAAGGGGGAAGCAGAGCCGGTTCGAACAAATCCCAAGAGCCGCATGCCGCGAGTTTCATGGGCTTCGATGGTGCGCGCAACTTCAATCACCTCCGGCCCCTCCCCGACGAGCAGGAAACTGCGCAGCCCCGCCAGACTTCGCCGCAAAGGTCCGGCGAAGCGCCGTGCCACGAGCCGGAAGAGCGTCATGGCCAGCAGGTCCGTAGCCGCGTACACCACCAGCAGCAAGCGACTGAGATATTGAAATTTAATCGCGAAGGTGGCGGCAAAAAGCAGCACCGTCGCCACGAGCCCAACCTTGAGAGGGTCTGCGAAAGCGCGACGCAAATCTTCTTCCTTGATCTCGCGGTAAACCCCTGCCAGCAGGCCCACGAGGATCCAAATCCCCACCGATAGAGGAACAATCCAGGGATAGTTAGAAAGCGAATAAAGCGGCCGGGGAATGATGAGATAGGAGCGAACCTCTCGCGCCACCCAAAAACTGATTAAGGCCAGCAGCGTGTCGGCGCACAAATAAAAGGCACCAATCATGCGATTATGGCGGGAAAACATTCGACGCTCCCTCGTGTCCGGCCAAGCCGCAACACGTTTATAGTACCAGAAAGAGCAAATATCGAAATCTGAGTTTGTCTGATCGAACTGGAAATCTTGATTCGGCAGACTAATCCGCGACATACGAGTCCGTGGATCCAGCCGGAGCGGTTGCATTCATGCGGATGAGATGCGTCTCGTCTTCGTAGTAGAAGTCGATGCCTGTTATGCCGACGTCTTTGGGGTTAGCCAAAATTATATACCCGTTGTATCGGAGGGTGCCCGGCTCCTGCAAGGTAGGAGTGTACGTGAAAGTGTAGCCACTCTTGGTTCCACTTACCAAAAGGTCGTCAATCAGGCCGGCGGCGGAGGCGGTGGGAATGGCTCCGGCTGAAGGTGGGCCCAGCGCGGCGAGGGTGGAGGAATAACCATTCCCGAAAATCGCGGCGTAAGTGACCTCCGAGGTTCCTAGCACGCGTAGGCTCTCGATGGCCGAAGCTTGGTTAGCAGCTATCCGGCTCCTGATGAAGCTCGGTATAGCTATTGCAGCAACAATCAAGATGATAGCTACAACAATAAGGAGCTCTATAAGAGAGAACCCTTCTTCACGGCGAGGCATGGAACTCATTCCTTCCCCCCGGCACACCAGAGGAAAACACTGGTGCCTCAACGCACTTCACACCTCGCCAGATACTATAGCACGTTTCATGCCGAGACCGCCGCACATCGCACAGACTCCTGGGCTTGAAAACAAAGAATTTGCTGTCCTTCTGGCAACGAATCCCACGAGAGGCAGACGCGCTGTGCACGCGCTCTGGACAAAAATTGTCGCAGGACAGTATTCGGGCGGTGCTCAAGCCCCGCTAGCTCTGACCCCCAAAACAGCACGAACAGAGTCTCAAGGTGATGGAAAGCCCTACTTTCCAGAACCACGGAAACTACAATGTATGCCTCCTACGGCAATTACTCAGGGCGTCTTCTCCGCGGGGACCTCGACTTCCATTCCACGCCGCTCAGCGGACACGTAGGCACTGTAAAGAACAGCGATGGTGTCGCGCGCCAAGTCTCCACTCGAGAGGGGTTCTCGGTTGTGGGCAAGGCATTGCACAAAATCCTGAAACTCGTGGAGGTACCCATGCTGCCAATCCTCATCCGGGGCGGGATGGCTCCACCCTTGCTTGGTCCCCGTCTTCTCCACCACGTAGACATCCCTGAGAAGCTCCTCCTTGGGACTGTAGGTTTCGAGGGCATTTACCGGATTCAGATTGCAGCGTGTACGGTGATTGTTGGCAAATACCTCCAGCCAGTTGT
>JBEKUR010000157.1:0-14113 GCA_049514855.1 Terriglobia bacterium | reverse complement strand
TCAAGACCGCATCGCCCAGGAATTCAAGTTGCTCGTTGTCTCGACAACGCCCGGGAGTTTCCTGCGCGTAGGAAGAGTGAGTGAGTGCTTCCAAGAGAAGCTGGGGATTCTGGAACCGGTAGCCGATCAAGTCTTGCAAGCGATGAAAAGGATTCTCAGTCATGCCTTCAAGGCGCTACACGATGGTGAGGGCATTGGCGAGTCCGTGATCTCCCGCTGACTCCCCGACCCAGCGAATCCCCCGCGCCATTCAGGGTTCCTGGAGGCTGCAGCCACATGCTAAGGTTTTGGGGCGGCCGAACCCTGGACCTTCCTCTTTTTCAGTTCCTCGACCCGCTGATCGGCGTAAGCCTTAATCATTGTACCCTGGCCCATTTCGCCGGCCTTCGTGAAAGCTCCAATGGCATCGTCCAACTTGCCATCCAACGCATAAGCCTCCCCCATACGGTAGTAATCACCGGGATAGGGACGGTCAGTCGTGGTCACGGCGGTCTTGAGTTCCTGCTCAGCCTTCGCCAACTCATCTTTATCCGGGCCAGCCAGGGCCTCGGACGCCAAGTCAAGGTGGATCATGCCGAGGGATCCGTGAACGGAAGAGGCAATCTGGTCCAAGCGCTTCTGATGATCCACATCGGCCTCATTGGGTAGCTTCGGAAGCTGAAGGATAAGCTGCAGCGCACGACTGGCCTCGCTCACTGCTTCCTGCAGAATCTTGCCTCGGTCGGCCGGGTGATTGTTGAGGTACTGTGGCTGGGGCAACATCCCAAGGCTCAGAATCAAGCATATGAGGTTATCAGGTTTCAACTTCAAGCCTTTTTCAGCGTACTCAACGACTTTGTCCGCATCACCCTTTTGTTGATAACCATTTGCGCCGTAAGAGTAAACATAGCTGAGTAAGGGGCTTTGGGGATACTTGCTGGCGAAGTCTCCGACAAGCGCAATAGCCTTATCAGGGTCCAACTCGCTCTTGATTGCGTCGAACGCCTGAACTTGCTCTTTAGGGATATCCACAGCCCCGCCCTGGCCTAGTCCCATACTCATTCTTGCCATTTGCGCACGGACCTTCGGCCCCGCACGTCGGACGGCCTCCACCACCTCGTCTGTAGCCTTCGCCTTGCGGAGTTTTTTCTCGATGTCCGGAGTCATTTCAAAATTCACTCCGCGCTCCTTCACATCTTTGATCACTGTTTCCGCAGGGGCACTCTTGATTTCCTTCGTCACTTCCTTCTCGGTCATCGGGACAGGCCCCTGTGCGTGGCTCTGTGCGATTATCCCGGTCTGGCCCCGGCTCTGGGCCGCCATCTGGGCCTTGGTCGCTTCAGATGTCGCTGACTGGGTCGACGCCTGCCCCCCTTGCGCGTATGGAAGACTGGTAAAAGCGAATGCTGCCAATACCCAAAGGATTCGTTTGATTCTCATAATGGCTCTCGATTCTCCAAATTCATCTTGTGCGATTCCACATCAGATCCGTTGCGCTGAGCGTACAAGAACAACGCCCAGGTGTCAATCACACGTAACACACAGCTCTTCTCACTTATGAGTTTCTTCCTTGGAGCCGAACTGTTGTGCCTCGCCGGCCTGTACGGCCCGCAAGGCCATCGGATAGGCGGCGGCAGTTAACGACGCCGCGCGGTATTGGGCCAGCGCGTCATTGCGCTTTCCCCGCAGGTCGTACAGCCGACCTAGATAAATGTGCGACCACGTCACCAGACGGAGATCGCGGGCCGCTTCCAGGGTTTTCTGGAAATACTCTTCTGCCAGATCCGGCTTGCGCATGTTGCTCGCTACGACGGCCAACCCGAAGAGGGCACGCTCGCTTTTAGGATCAGTTTTCTCGAGCACCTCCTGGTAAGCCAACTTCGCGTCGCTGTATCGACCTCGGTAAAAAAGGTTGTCGCCTTGATCGAGCAACCGCTCTTCCTCTGTCTTTGCAGCGGGCGCGGCTGCCTGGACGGGAGGAGTGGGCGCGGGGGCAAACGTAACCTTAGCAAGCCTCTGCTCCTCTTCAAGCGGGTGAATCCCATGGATCATTGGCTCGTAAAAGACGGTCATGGAGGCCTCTTGCTTCTCAAAGACCGCCAGAGACTCGTAGAAATAACGGACCAGGATCAGACCAGACGCCGTCATCTCCTGCAGACTTTTCTCGGCTTCCGCCTGCGGGCGCTTGTCGAGGCGCAATTCCGCAGCCCTGATCAGGCATTGTGTGACCAGCAGTGGGAAATCCTCCTTGAAAGAAGAGGCCAGAGCCGGCGCGCGGTAGGCGATTCCGCGCAGCCGGGCTTTTTCATTGATCTCCGGGGCGTATTTGGCGGCGAGAGGATCGAGGAGAAAGTGCAGGTACTGGTAACGGATTTCGTCTATCTTGGACCGCCTGGAGGCCGTAACCACCATATAGTAATTCATTCCGTAAATCCGCGCCTGCGCCTGCTCCGGCGCCCCTAGCAGGTCGAGGTCGATCCGATAGGTCCGCCCCAGATACCCACCCGCGGGAAGGCGGAAGTACACATCCGCCATGAAAATGGCTTGGCGCACCGCAGCGGAATATCGAAGCTCCGCTGCCTGGTAGCGCGCCTGCAATCGAGACCAGAGCTCATGGAGTTTTGCTTGTACGTAAAGGGTTTTTAAGAGCGGAACCAGCCCGGATACTGCCCTGGCATCCGGGGGAAGGTCGGTCTGAGGAACCACCAATTTGAAATCCGGAGGCGGCCCCAGCAGAAGGGCCAAGGAAACGTATTGACCAAGGTCCGCGCCAGGGTCGCCCTCCACGCGGTGCTCCGAGTAAAAGTTCTCCAGCCTTTTCGCCACCGGCGCATGGGCCTGCTCCAGATACTCCCTCGCTTCCTCGCGCGCATTGTCTCCCGTCGCAAGGCCAAGACCGGCGTCATATCCGCCGGCGTTGAGCGCCGCCATCACGCAAAAAACTTGCTCGCTCGACTCCAGAATGACGTTGCCCTCCTGTTGCTGAGCAGGGGCCGAAGGTGCGGCTAGCAGCAGGGCGAGCACACCTATCCCCAGACAGAGACACTGGTGGGGCCTCAGCCTGGGTGAGGCAGAAGAGAAGCAATCACACCTGACGACGGGATACGGGGAAATTGAGGGGATAGCCTCCAAAATAATCGCCACCAAACAGACTAGCCTCGGACTGTGATTCGCCGCAAGGAGAGGACTACCTGGCCATCCGTGGGCCTGCCAAACCAAGTCGCGGGCTGGAAATTACTGAAGTAAATAACCCGGTCAAGTTGGTGGATGAGCTCCGGGGAGGTCCCGCCGGATAATACGCGATACCCCGTCGCGCGGCCACCCGCGTCGATGCGGGTGACCACCACCACCGGCGCGTCGCCGGTATTGAAGTCAAAGGGCGCCAACTCGCGCACGCGGGGCGGCGTCACAAAAGCCAGGGGCACATCCGGAGTACTGGTAGCCGGGACAACCACTGAACCCATGATCAGGCAAAAGAAAACGATGGCCGCCAGTACCCCGCCCGAGGCTGGCAAGAGCATGGGCTGAAGGGCGTTATCCATCCACACCCGTAGCCGCTCGAGCAGATTTCTATGCAGGCCCTGGGAGACCTCAACCCGTAATCGCAAGGCCAGTTCACGAGGAACTTGACTACGGGGCATCCCGCGCAGGTCCGCCCGCACGCTCTCCCACACTTCCAGCTCGCGCCGGCAGGACCCGCAGTAGTTCAGATGAAACCGGATGGATTTCAGTACCTGGGGCTCACAGAGACCATCCAGGTAATCCGAATAGTGATTCCGAATTTCGACGCATCCTTCAAACATGGGCTTTGCCAAAACAACTCACGAGTTTCCTGCGAAGCAATTGCCGGCCCCGCCTCAGACGGGATTTTACGGTTCCCTCCGCCATCCCCGTCACTTGCGCAATCTCCTCGTAGGCCAACCCCTCGATCTCCCGCAAAACCACTACGGTTCGATAAGGCTGGGCCAGGCTGGCGAGCGCCCGCCTCAACAGTTCTTGCCGCTCCGCCTGCTCGAGGAGCCGATAGGGAGTTTCAGAGCTGGCCCGCGCTTCTGCCGCCGACAGAGCAACTTCCGCACCCGTGTCGTCGATGGAAAGGGGTTCGTGCCAATGACGCCGCATCCAACCGCGCCGGTGGTTTGAAGCCTCGTGGACGGCTATCCTGTAAATCCAGGTCTTCAGAGTGCTGTCACCGTGAAACTGCCGAATTCCTTTGAAGACCTTGATGAACACATCCTGCAAAACGTCCGCCGCCTCAGCCTGGTTCTCGAGAATGTGCGAGACGAGGTTGAAGACCGGGTTCTGGTAAACTCCCAGCAAGTAAGCGAAAGCCTCTTCGGAGCCTGCCTTCAGCTCCGCAACCAACGGCGCCTCTTCATTGATTGCGGGAAGCGCCCGCTCGAGCGCCATCCCCACGGTTCGCGCGGTGTCCATGACGCCCATACGATACCACTTCCCCGCTTCAACTGCAAGACCGCGCTTGCCTTCCTGGTCCATTCCTATTGACACCAGGGGGCGGAGGTTTGTTCCAAAAATGCTTGGCTGGTTCTATCTCTGCATTGACAGCCGCTTCCCGCCATGATAGAAATTGTATGTCAGACTGAAGGGCCTGTGGCGCAGTTGGGAGCGCGCATGACTGGCAGTCATGAGGTCGAGAGTTCGAACCTCTCCAGGTCCACCAGCCAATCCCTGGAAGACGTCTCTCCGTCCCCCCTCCTTCAAATGCAGTAGGCAGGCCGCAGTAAGCAGGCGTAGCGCAGGTCCCGCTCTCCGGACCTGCGGCGTTTCAAAGGCAGAAGGCACTCAGCGGGGGCGACAAGTAAGGAGGCAACTCACAATCCATAATTCACCCTTCAGAATTCACAATTCAGAATTCAGCTTTGCCCCAGCTCCACTGCCCGTGACTTGGCACCTGACACTGGGTACCTATCACTTGACACCTGACACCCGGACCCTGTCCTTCTTCCCAACCTACCACCTACCAAACACTAACTACCTTTAGTTTCAACAACATTCCTGCTTTCAACGCGTAACTACCTTTGTTTTCTATAACATTGCAGCTTTGCCCCCGCCTCTTGGAGACCGACCCTTTGTTTTCATAGACATTCCCGAGTCGTTCGTTCATTTTTTATACTTACTAGTTTTTTCTTTCCCTGTCGGCGGTGACATCTTGTCTGGGGCTGCCATGCCTGCGAAGAGCCCTCTCCATCCCGCCTCCCTCGAATGCAGTAGGCAGTAGGCAGTAAGGAGTGGGCAGTCGGCAGTAGGCAGTCGGCAGTAAGCAGTCGGCGGTAGCGAGAAGTGAAGAGGCAACTCACAATCCATAATTCACTATTCACTATACACTTCAAAACTCAGAATTCAGCATTCAGCATTGCCCCAGCCTCACCTATCATCCTAGCCTATTGGCTGGCGCCTGTCAAGAGACACAGAGTCCATTTCCGCTATCTGGTCCGAACTCACCTCCGGCGGGACGGGACACCCTCATCCTCATAGCTCCGGAGACAGGAACCTCGCCTCGAACCGCGTCCACGCATCCGCCAATCCGTGCCGGGCGGCCAGCCGCGCCACTTGCTCGCGGGTGACGCTGCCCGATTCCAGCAAGCCAAGAATCCGCGCAAAATCTTTAGCTCGGCAGCAAACGATGGCACCGCCAACCCAATCACCACAGCCAGAACGACCAGTGCCGTTCCAACTGTTTGGCGTCAACCCCTCCAGACAGCAAGTGGATTTCCGGGAATGCACCGTCTGCCGTCTGTTTAGGAGCGATGAATTGGAACGGCACTTGCACCCGACGCTCCATAGACACCTCTCCGTTTGCAGACGTGAAGGGGGATTATTAACCGAGGAGAAGGGTTAGCAAGTTACGCCAAGCTTTGGGGGGAATAAAGCACTCCGGACCCCTCCGAGGAGGGGAGCGGGTGGCATGGTTCTGCACGTGGCCACCCCTCCCCCTCCTGAATCAGTAAGGGAATCCGGAATAGACAATTACTTCGGCCCCTTGGAAAGCTCGGCCATGCGCCGCGCCTGCTCCATCATTGCTTCTGCATAGGGCGCCATGCCTAGCGCTGAGGCCGTTCGCGGCTTGGGGCCGGGTGGTACCTCGGTATTGCTGCACTTCCCACCCCTGCCAATTAGCCGGCTGATGACGAGGGAGGTGGCGTCACAGGTCAGCGGCCCGCCGCTGTTGCCTGCCGTGGCTGTTGCCCCCTGGATTTCCGCGATCGACATGCGGCGGAGCCGGATGCCTTCCTCCGTGTTCCCGCTGATCGTTGCGTCCGTTACATCGAGGGTGGAATTGATATCAGCTACGATGCCCGGACCAATGTTGCCGGTAACCTCGTTGCCTCCCTGCATGTAGACCTGCGAGGTGCCGTCAACCCAAATCCCCGCGCGTAAAGGTTCGGTTGTTGAGCCATTGTTGCGGACTTTGCTTTGGCCATCGAATCGAGCGTGGCTGTGGGAGGTGACTTCCACACCGGCCGTCGAGTTTCCCTCGATGATCGTGGTGCCAGCGGTGAAGACGCCCACGCCTCCGAAGGAGATCTGCACGCCGATGTCGTTGTTCTTGATAGTGTTCAGACCGCCAAATGTAATGCACTGGGCGCTTTCCCAACACACGACGCCTATGGTGACTGCGCGAGTTCGGCCGGAGCTTAGGCGAAAATCGCGGGAGCGATTTGACGAGGCGCGGCAATTGCCGCCCCAAGCGTAGACGCGGGGCTTGCCCTGCCCACCGCAAACGAGGGCGCCGCAAGCGGCCCCCCTTGCGCCATCCGATGGCAAGTCCGAAATGATTTGTCCCCCGGCGGCGTAGCCCCGAGGGGCGATATTCGCGGCTAATGTCCTGAGTCAGAAGTTCGTTGATGAAGTCAGCCCCGACTTGTCGGGGCGAAAGAGGGTAGCCCACGGCGTCAGAAGCTGTGAAAAAATCGCGTTGTAGGGGCGGCCCTTGTGGCCGCCCTGGGGCAACCACAAGGGTTGCCCCTACGACGCGCCGCCACAACGCAATTTTTTCACACGTTCTCAGCCGTGGGTAGGAGAACCCTCCCCCTCCCCCTCCCCCGTCCCCTCTCCCGCCCGCGCGGGAGAGGGGTGTCCCGCTCTGCGGGACGGGATGAGGACTCCTTCCCCAAGGGCTGGCGCCCTGGTCCCGCGTACGCGGGATTACGCCCCTGCCGGGGCTGTGGAACGGCCACCCGAAACGGGAAGACTTTGTCAGCTAACTTCTGACTCAGGACACTAGGGCGGAGTGGGCTTTTGTGCCGGCGCCGGGGGCTCGGTGGGCTTAGCGAACTTCGCGTCGTCGATGGGGAGGTTCTGTTGGGTCTGGTCAACCTGAATGGTGAAGCGCCCGCCGGGCCGAGCAATCGTCCAGCGGAAGGGGACTTTGACGCCCTCGGCGTCGCGATAGTCAGCATAGTCAATCTGCGTGGGGTTGCGCCCCAGCGGCGTCTCGACGTAGCGCACCAAGCGTACCAGCAGCCCTGACTGCTGGCTGAGGTACAGCCTCACAGGCGGCTGACCCGGATTTTCGCCGAGGAGGAGGTACGTTTCCTGGTCGCCGACCTTTTCCGGACGTTCCACGCGAAGCTGGCTGAAGATGTGCCTGACGTGTACAGGAAGGTAGAAGTCAGCGTCAAGCCTTGATACCCGACCGACCGTCCGGTTAGATCTGTCCGCTGGGGCGCGTTGCCGGCGCGCCGACGGCCGAACCTGAGGGCGAGGACCGGCCATCGATAACCTAAGCAGCCCGAACCCAGCTTCCCCCGCAAGGAGGTGTACCGCTAAGACACGAACGTTGCGATTCGGATGCCCGGCAGGCTGAATCTAAGTGTCCCCGCAGCCTGGACTCGGCTTCGCACTACCAGAGTGCCGCGGAATTCAATACCCCCTGGTGCGGAGTTGCTGCCACTGCGGGGCTCCACCTTGACGCTTGTCATCGGCGCGCCCGACAGTTGGTATTTGGAAAAACGGACCGAGGTGGGCTTGCCAAGTGTGAGTTCGAATTTGCTGGCTCCCGCTCCCCCAGTGGGAAGCACCATCAGCAGTGGGAAGGCGGGCTTGAACCCAACGAAGGGCTTTTCCACCGATTCCGTTCCGATACCCCACAACTCGGTGGGGGTCGTCAGGTATTCCGCCTGCTCGGACAGATTTTCCAGATCGACTTCACAGATATAGAACCTGAAGTTGCTCGGCAGGTTTTTCTTCGTAAAGAAGGGGATACTGGGGGGCGGCTCTATGTAACTCTCAAGCGCGCCTTCCCGCAGGAAACGGAACAGCCCCATCACCCCGAGACTTCGGGCAGTGCCGAAGGTGCGGACCACCTTGCCGGTAAGCGGCTCGACAAGATGAATATCACCGGTGCAGATCCACAAAATCGCCGATCGTGGGCTGCTTGATGTTGAGATACAGACAATAGTGGCTTGCGGGGGCCATGAAAACGAGCTGAAGCGTGGCCCTACTGTGGGGCTCCACCTTGACGCTTGTCATCGGCACGCCCGACAGTTGGTATTCGGAAAAACGGACCGAGGTGGGCTTGCCAAGTGTGAGTTCGAATTTGCTGGCTCCCGCTCCCCCAGTGGGAAGCACCATGAGCAGTGGGAAGGCGGGCTTGAACCCCGCCATGAAGGGCTTTCCCACCAATTCTCTTCCGATACCCCACAACTCGGTGGGGGCCGTCAGGTATTCCGCCTGCTCGGACAGATTTTCCAGATCGACTTCACAGGTATAGAAGCTGAAGTTGCTCGGCAGGTTTTTCTTCGTAAAGAAGGGGATACTGGGGGGCGGCTCTATGTAACTCTCAAGCGCGCCTTCCCGCAGGAGACGGAAAGGCCCCATCACCTCGAGACTTCGGGCAGTGCCGAAGGTGCGGACCACCTTGCCGGTAAGCGGCTCGACAAGATGAATATCACCGGTGCTGGCAGGAAACGCGAGGAGTTTCCCGTCGGGGCTGAACCCAAACTGCCTAAATTCCCGTTCTTTCTGCTGCCCAGGAAATCCAAAGCTAGCCGACTGCTGGCCGGAGACAAGATCCCATGCGACGGCCTTATCTTGGGCGAGTTCGGTGGCAACGAGCCAGCGACCGTCGGGGCTGAAAGCAATGCCATTCGCAAATTCCACAAGCCCCGTCAAGGTGCGCGCGAGTTGGCCGGAGGAGACGTCCCACAGAAGTACACTCTTCTCACAGGCCGCCGCGAGGATCTTGCCGTCAGGGCTGAAAGAGAACTCGCCGAGCCACCACGGTTTTTTGGGGAAGGAAAGTGCGCGCACTTCATTCCATGCTGCCGTATCCCAGAGCCGGATGACGCCCCGCTTGACGCGGCTAGTCGCGTCGAGGAAGGTTGCCCCCTCCACAGTCCCCAGGCCGAAGTCTACCCTCTCCACACTAACTATAGGCGACCCGATGGCGAGAAGTTTCCCATCCGGACTGAACTTCACGTAGACCGCGGGATCCCTCGGCGTTAACGCCGTGCGAACTTCCGGCAATGAGTGGATCAGCTTGCGAGAGGCAACATCCCACAACACCGGTAGAAGGATCTGCTTGAACGGCTTCAGGCGGCGGCAGTATACAATGGCAGCCAACACCTTGCCATCGGGGCTGAAGGCAAAATCACGCAACGACAACTCGGCAGCAGCTGGATCCAGCAGAGGGTCGACCGCCGGATCCCCCGTCAAGTAGAAGGCCGGCCGGTCGGTCTGGAGGTCGTAAACATCCAGAAGATTCCTACGGCCAGCCACTGCCAGAAAGCGGCCGTCGGGGCTGAAATGGACATGGGAAATCTCAGTCTGGAAGTGGTGCAAAGCCCTGCCGGTAGCCACCTCCCAAACGTACACCGCACCGTCGTCTCCCGAAGCGACAAGACGGCCGTCCGGACTGAAGATGGCGGCGGTTGCGCTTTCCTTATGTCCTGGGACAGATTCGGGCGCTGCTGCCGGGGCAGCAGGCGCTTGCTGGGCGAGCGTCATGGCGGCGAGTATCTCCCCGAGTCGGATCTCCCCCGGTTGGATCTCTTTCCGTCGAAAGGCACCATCGCCGCTGTCGGCCACGATCTCGGGCGGAACAACCGAAAAGGAACGAGATCTGGTCTGTTTCGGGGCGATTGCCGTCTCGGCCAAGGCAACAGTGCAAATGGAGAACATGGCCATACCCAGCCAGAATAAAATGAGCCAATAAAGGGAACTCTCTTTAAAAACTACGGGCTGCATTCTCATGTCTTGTCTCCTCTAAGCGGGGCAGGCGCATCACTTATTTCGGTCACGCGCTGCCAGCGCCTTGATACCCGCGAGCGTCTCCTCGGCTGACCGGCCCGTGATGCGAATGAGCTTCCGGCGAGATTTTCGCCCGGAGATAATGGCCACACACGCTTGCGGCAAGCGTAATGCACGTGCGAAAAAATAGACACAGGCCTCGTTGGCCTCACCCTCGGTGGGTGGCGCATGTAGCTCCAGGCGGAGTTCTCCGGTAGAGTCATAGGCCAAGCGCTCGCGGGCGGAGCGAGGCTTAACCTTGAGCCAGAAAGAGACTGTTTCTTGTTCGACTTTGAAGTCGGGCATGGTCAGTTGTCCCGCCACGGCGGGTCAGTGGCCCGTGGTCCGTTGTGGTGGGAAGACAGACCGTCGGTGGGGGAAACACCCCCTGCTGCCCACTGGCTACTGCCTTTGAAGGGCCGCAGGTCCGGAGAGCGGGACCTGCGCTACCCCTGCTTTCTGCCTCGTGCTTTCTGCTTACTGCCTACTGCTTTCTGCTTTCTGCCTTCTGCTTTTTGCCTTCTGCCTCCCCGTCGAATTAGCTCCTCACTCCGAAGATAGCGGTTCCCACTCGGATGATGGTTGCCCCTTCTTCGATAGCGACTTCGAAATCGTGGCTCATGCCCATCGAGAGCTCCTGCATGGAGAGGTTGGCGATGTTTTTCGATTCAATCTTCTGAGCCAACTCCCGGAGCCGCCGGAAATAGGGCCGGACCAGCTCGGGGTCGTCGAGGAACGGTGGGATAACCATCAAACCACGAACCTCGAGCGTTCCAAGCCGACTGACCTGCTCGGCGAGTGGGGTTATTTCTGACTCCCCAACTCCCGCCTTGCTCGCCTCTTCGCCCAGGTTGACTTCCAGCAGCACCGGCAAGCGGCCAGCACCCGAGGCCGCCACCTGGTCCAGTTTCTGAGCAAGTCGAAACGAGTCCACGGAATGCACCCAGTGGAACAGTTCTCGTGCGGCCTGGGCTTTGTTGCTCTGAAGGTGGCCCACCAAATGCCACGTGATGCTCAAATCCGAAAGCGCCGGCCGCTTGGCTATAGCTTCCTGCACGCGGTTCTCACCAAAATCGCGCAGCCCAGCCTCATACGCCGCGCGGATACACTCCGGCGGGAAGGTTTTTGAAATTGCCACCAGCTTCACGTCGTCCGGCCCGCGGCGGCTACGCCGGCACGCGGCGGCAACTCGTTCCCGTACTTGCGCCACGTTTTCCTTGATACCCATCATGACAACTCTCAGGCATCGATCTGGCAGCATCCAACTTCTGCCCTGAAAATGGCTCCCCTCCTCGGCTGAGGCTGGGCATGTCCCACATCTTTGGCTGGACACGGCGGTCCCACCTCTGACTCCTTCCCCTTTCCCGACGAGAAAGAGAGGGAATTGGGTCTCTGCCCTCTCCCGAGGGGAGAGGGTGGACCGCGTTCCCGATGCACTTCATCGGGACGCGGGCCGGGTGAGGAGTCACTAGGTCATCTTGCCGTCATCTGACCCATCCTCACCTCGATGGCCTCCCGGACTTTGCCCACGAACTCCTCTGGATCTTCCACCACCAACCCGTTCGGAATCCGCAGCAAGCTGATCCCGAGCGTTCTCAAATAATCCTCTTTCGCAGCGTCTTTCCGCATTTGGCTCGGCTGAGAATGAACACCGCCATCAAGCTCGATCGCCAGTCGATGTTCAAAGCAGTAGAAATCGACAACCCAGTTTTCGATGCGGCGTGGGCGGCGAAACTTCGCCTCCAGCCTTCGGCCGCGCAACAGATACCATGCCGCTTTTTCAGCTTCGGTTGGGTTGCGCCGCAATTCGCGGACGCGTTGGGTTGGGATGCGCACGGGGGGAGTATAACAGCATTGCGAAGACTTAGCCGGGCACAACAACTTTGCTTGGCCACGGAAGTAACCCCTCACCCGGCCCGCGCCGGCTGGAGAAAACGCCGGACGCGGTCCACCCTCTCCCCTTGGGAGAGGGCTGGTTTTAGACCTCTGGCCCCCGTGTCCACATGACGTGCCCGCTGCGGAGAGTACCAAAGGTTTTTCAGCAACCTGCAAGAAGGCATCTTGTTCGCGGGTAACTCCAAATGTTACGATGCTTTTCTGGTCAGTTGTCCGATCTCCGTGGTCAGTCGTCCCTGACGACAACCAGAGTTTCTGAAGAGCTACGAACAATGGACCTTTGACGAAAGAAAATGAATTACGGCCTTTTCATCACCCTGGAAGGAATAGACGGGACAGGAAAGAGCACTCAACTCCGTCTCCTCGTTCAGCACTTGAAGAAGCGCGGGCTCGCGGTGCGCGTCACCCGCGAACCCGGCGGCACGAAGCTGGGCGAGCGTATTCGGAAAATCCTCTTGGCCTCGACAACCACTCGGCTTACTCCCCTGGCGGAGCTGGCTCTAATCTACGCGGCCCGCGCGCAGCACTTGCAGGAGGTAATCCGGCCGGCGCTTGCCCGGGGCGAAATTGTGGTGAGTGACCGTTATAATGACGCCTCGCTCGCTTATCAGGGATATGGGCGACAGTTGGGCGTAGAGACTGTCCGGGCGTTCGACCGCATCATCTGCGCTCGCACGCAGCCTGACTTGACTATTGTTCTGGATCTTGCTCCCCGTCTCTCTCTTAAGCGCGCCCAAGGACGCGAATCAGGGCGGAAATCAAAGCAGGAACGGTTCGAATTGCAGAGCATGAAATTTCACAAAAGAGTTCGGGACGCATACCTGGCCATCGCGCGCAAGGAACCCCAGAGGGTGAAGGTTGTGCAAGCAGATGGGCCAGTGGCGGAAGTCCATGCGGAGATTCGCAAGGTCGTTGACGCTTTTCTGGCTCGGCGGCTGAAGGGATTTTAGATTTTGGATTTTGGATTTTGGATTTTGGATTGCTGTCTCCCTTGCACCCAAAATCGGTAAGCAGAAGCCGGCGGAAAATCCAAAGTCTAAAATGCCTTTTGCTGAAGGGATTTTGGATTTTGGATTTTGGATTGCTGTCTCCCTTGCACCCAAAATCGGTAAGCAGAAGCCGGCGGAAAATCCAAAGTCTAAAATCCAAAGTCGCCCCAGTTGGCAGAAGACGCTAAGCAGTCGGTGCAAAGGAAAGGGCAATCCAAAATCCAAAATCTAAAATCCAAAATCTAAAATGCCTTTTGATTCATTCATCGGAAACTCCAAAGCCCTCGCGAGCGTGCGCGCGATGGTGGCAGGCGGCCGTGTTCCTGGCGGGCTATTGTTCTCGGGTCCTGACGGGGTGGGCAAGAAAACTCTGGCACGGATGCTGGCCAAAGCGTTGGTGTGCGAGCGAAGTGATGGCGACTTCTGCGATGCCTGTCCACGCTGCCATAGGGCCGAGCAGATGTTCAGCGCTGCGCAAGAGGACCTAGCGCGCCGGAGGGAAATCAAAGAGGCGGCAAGACGGGTCGAAGGGTTAGTCTATTTCGATTTCCAACTCCTCGAACCCCTCACGCGCTTCATCCTGATGGAACAAATCCGGCAACTGCGCCGTGTGGCTTATACGCGGCCTTTCCAGTTCCCGCGACGCGTCTTTATCATTGATGACGCACAAACGATTCACTGGCAGGCGGTGGATCTTCTGCTGAAAGTGCTCGAAGAACCCCCCGAAACCACCTCCTTCATTCTCGTTTGCTCCAATCCTTACGAGTTGCGCCCGACCATCCGTTCCCGGTGTTTGCAGATTCTCTTTCAGCCCGTGGATGAATCTGCCATCCTCGAACTGCTGGCCAAGCAGGAACGCTTGACCAAAACTCAGGTGCTCCTCGCGGCGCGTGTGGCGTCTGGCAGCGTGGCCAAAGCCAGGAGCTTCGATCTTGCAGCCTATGAACAGCGTCGCAAGCCTTGGTTGGAATTCCTGGAAGCCGTAGCGCGCCGTGTTC
>JBEKUR010000156.1:0-14271 GCA_049514855.1 Terriglobia bacterium | reverse complement strand
TGGCGAGGCTGGCATGGGATGTGTTCAAGTCGGGTTGGGCATCCACATCCACCCGTTCGATAAACGTCTTTGGGGTGATGAGCAGACTCACGGGACGGATAATCCCGCCGTCCGGCGTCCAATCATAGGAATTACCTCGAGGTAGCATATTTTGATCGAAGGAATTATCCACTTTGACGGCAATCGTGGTGGCTTGGCCTGGCAGCACCGCGGAGGAAATGTCGAAGGCAAAGGACGTGTACCCCTTGCGAAGATGACTCCCGATCGGTTTGCCGTTCACCCACACGACGGCACTGTGAAACACTGCTTCGAACTCCAGGCGAATAACCTTACAGGACCACGATTGCGGGAGTTCAAAGGTGCGCCGATACCACGCCACCCCCAGGTATGCGGCCGAATCCTCGGACACCTGCCAGGTGTGTGGGACAATGACCCTCGACCACCCGTCGGCTGACGCGCTCGAGAGATGCCAGCCCTGAGATTCACCCACACTCTCGGGGTCCAATCGGAACTGCCACTCTCCCTCGAGCGATCGAGTGCTTGTCAATGGGCAATCTCGAGCGGCCTCTTCAGGAGTTGGCTTTGCCTGCTGCGGAACAAGCAGGGAAGCCGTGAGTCCGGCTATCCCCATTTCTTTAACGAAGCGTCTTCTGGATGGGTAACTCAGGGTCATGACCCACCTTGGTAATAGGAACCAAACAAGATGATTTTTTCCGGATGAAACTCCCGAACAATTCGTTCACTGAGCTCGGCAATTCGCTTTTCATCCACCGTGGGCACTCACTTTTGAAAAACCTTGTTCGTCAGGTTATACCGCGCTCCGATAAAAGTCTCCAACCATCCCTGTCGCTCCCATTATGCCTCAAATGTGTGCTCTTTGGTTTCACACCATGCAACAGCGGAGTGGCAGATATGCCACCCCTTGGTAGGATTGCCATCCGCCAAACGGATTACGTTTGCACAATCGCCGACCAAGCAGCCGCATTCTTGGGTTGATAAGGATTCGCAGCTCCGCCGCGGTGAGTCCGCGACACCCGCCGGCAGGCAGAACAGGAGTCAATCAGCATGGCCGGCAGCCTTCGCTGAAGAAGCAAGGGAGCCGCGGAACAATTCGCTCGACAACTGCTCTTCCGCCTCGAGGTGTGCACGCATTTCACGAATCATACGGTTCCCGAGGGTCAAGAGCACGGTAGGGTCTCTCGATAGACCGTAAGAGACCATCTGCCTCTCGAATTTATCCAGGTCCACACCAAAACGTTCGTGGTCTTCTCGAAAGGCCGCCAGTTTTGAAGTGATATCGGCGTCGCGGTGGAAGGCCGGGAACAATTCCGATTCCTCTTGCCGGCAATGTGCGGTCAGAACCGTTTCGAGGTACTTCAGTATCTCGTGTAAGGAGGCATCCGCCGCCTGCCGCTCGACGGGTTGGCTGCCATTCATGGAAAGACGGTCCAGCGCCATTTCCCAATCTTGCAGCCGGGCGCGCACCTGAGCGTGCTGGTCGATCCAGCGTTTCTCATCAATTGCCGTTCCCCTGGCCGACGCAGTACGGGCTATCTCGCACGGCATCTCTTCGGCGAGATATTTGCAGGCAAGCCCACGCTGCTCCAGTGTCGCAACAACTTCCCGGCGCGGCGGATAGTCGTGGGTGGAAAACTGGCCGGGCAGGTGGCGGCGCAAGTAGGCGCCCGGCAGGGTTTCGCAATCCACGGTAAACAGATCACCGGCAGCCACCATCGAGATATTCAAGTCGTAACTCTCGCGGGTATTGAAGAACAGGCGGGAGGTGGGAAAAGCCATGTGATAAACACTAATAACCAGGCGGAAGTCGTCGTCGGAGACGCTGAAGCGATTTGGCTTCTGCGAGGCCAGGACGCCCCGCGCCGGCTTCAATCGCGGGATTCCTAGCGCGTGCGGCTCAATTCCATAAGTCCGCCGCAAATAGTTTCCGTGCTCGATGACCGCCAAGGCGTCGTAATGGAAATCATAAAGCCCCAACAGCACCCCCATCCCAATCTTGGTAATGCCTGCGGCGATAACGCGATCCCAGAGATCCAGGCGAGACTCATAGTTCCGTTTGGGCGAGCCCGCAAAGTGCCAGCGGTCGAAATGCGGGCGATGGTAAGTCTCTTGCCACTCGACCACCCAATTCAACCCGGCGTCGCGCAAGCGGACGTAATCCTCTTGCTGGTAAACAGGGGAGCACAGCGCCACCACTCCGCCGCCCAGGGCTTCGAGTTTCCGGCGTGTGGCGGCAACGTAGCGCGCCAGCGTTTCCGGGCCGAATTCAGGGTCATCGGAGAGCACCAATTCGATCTGGCGGTGACCCCAGGAGAGAATCAGGTCTAATTGTTTTTCAAAATCTTCAGGGTTGAGCCGGACTCGCTCGGCGATGGAATTGCTTTGCCGATAGCCGCAATACAAGCATTCGTTCTGGCAGAAGCTTGTCAAGTAGACGGGGATGACGAATTCAACGCTTGGCGCCGCAAAACGCGCGCGCACTCGGTTCGCTGCTACCTGGATTTCAATTCGAAGGTTTTGATCGCGCGCTGCCGCAAACAGAAAGGCTGCCTCTTCGGGAACGAGGCCCTTTCCCCTGTCGGCAGTCCGAAAGATTTCCTCCGGCTGTTGGATGGGCTCCGAGATTGCCGACAAGCCTTCGATGCGGCTTTGCTCGCTTGTAAAAAACTCACTGAACCTTGCCAATTTCCTTAATCCCCCAATGGCATCTCAAGTAGTGATTTTACTCCTCCGCCCCCTATTTAGGGGTGGGGAGCAACACCGCGCGGCCTTCGGCCGCAACCGAAGACCAGGTTTTCATTGCCGATTGCTGGTTGCCGATTGACGATTGACGATTGAAAAAGTGGTGTGGCAACTCCTTCCAATGTCCATCAGCCCGCCACGGCGGGAAAATCGGCAATCGGCTTTACTTGACTCCTGCCACGCCCGCGCAGGCTATGCAAAAACCCGCCTGCTTCAAATCGATTCTCTCCACGGCATGCGAGGCGCTCATCACGCAAAGGTAATCCGGGCAATGGCGAAGCCCAAAAGTGTGGCCCAATTCGTGGAGGGCCTCCTTCAAAAGGCGCCTTTGGAGTAGCCCAGGGTCCTTGGGCATGCCATAGAACTCCGGGCGCAGGCGGTGGGTGGAAACCAGGGCGCCGGTGTCACCCAATTGGGCTTCGCCAAAAACAAAGGTCAGGATAGGGATGTAAAGGTCTGCGTCGGTCACTCCCAGGATTCGCCAGCGCTCCGCAGGCGGGTCCTGCAGAAGCTTCTTAAGAATTTCCGTGGAGTGGTATTGCCCGCGCACAGGATTGTAAGCAAACTCGCCATCCAGTCCATCCGGCCGAATCCAGCATGCTACGCGCAAGCGCGATGTCAGCCCTTCTGCAAGCGATTCGAGGTGGCCCCGCTCGACTCGCCCGACGGGAACCAGCGAGATGATTCTCATGACGCGGCGGGCACGCCTTTCCGAAAGCCGTATTTCTTGATCTTGTTGTAGAGGGTGACGCGGTCAATCTCGAGGGTTTTTGCCGCGTGAGTCTGGTTCCAATCGCAGGATTCCAGAACTCGAAGAATGTGTGCGCGCTCCACCTCGTCGAGCGAAAGGCCTACCTCGGGCCGCTGGGTCGAGCCAATCTGCAAGGGGAAATCGGAAGCCTGAATTTCCGGCTCGCGACCCATTACCATGGCCCGCTCGATGGCATTCTCGAGCTCGCGCACATTGCCGGGCCAACTGTAATTCATCAAGATGTCCAGGGCCGCCCGGCTGACGGAAGTGAACCGCTTGTTCATGACCCGCGCATACTTCTTGATGAAATGGTCCACCAAAAGCGGGATGTCCTCATGGCGTTCTCGCAAGGGAGGCAGTTCAATCCCGAAAACGTTCAGGCGGTAGTAGAGGTCGGGCCGGAAGGTTCCTTCCTTCACAAGGGCCGACAGATCTTTGTTGGTTGCGGCGACGGCACGAAAGTCAACCTTGATGGTCTGGTTGCCACCCACGCGCGTTATCTCTTTCTCTTGCAGAACGCGCAGCAGGTCCGTCTGGGTCTTCAGGCTGATATCCGCGATTTCATCCAGAAAGACCGTGCCACCCTCGGCGACTTCGAACTTGCCTTTCTTACGGTACTGGGCGCCCGTGAAGGCGCCCCTCTCGTGCCCGAAAAGTTCGCTTTCGAGCAGGGTCTCTGTCAAGGCGCCACAATGAATGGTAACCATGGGCATAAATCGGCGGGAGCTGAGGTTGTGAATGGCGCGCGCCACCAACTCCTTGCCAGTGCCGCTTTCCCCATGGATCAGGACAGTGGTATCCATGGGAGCAACGGTGCGGATGAGTTCTATAACCCTTTGCATCGGCTGGCTCTGCCCCACCAATTCGACCGCTTGAACCTCCTCCAGGCTTTCCCGCAGCCGCACATTTTCCTCTTTGATTTTGCGGTGTTCGAGGGCCTTACGAACCAAATGAGCCAGATCATCGGGATCGAAAGGCTTGGTGATGTAGTCGTACGCCCCGTCTTTCAGCGCCTGGACAGCAGTCTCAACCGAAGCGTAGCCCGTCATGATGATGACAACAATCTCGGGATCGACCTCGCGAATTTTGCGGTGCAACTCGAGACCATCCATGCCGGGCATTTTGATATCCACCAGGGCCAAGTCCCAACCCTGGCTGGGCAACTTCAGCAGCGCCTCGCGCGCACTGGTCGCGGTCTCAACAAGGTAGCCTTCTTCCTCAAACCATTTGCCGAGCGACTCGCGAACGACGTTTTCATCGTCCACGACCAAAAGGCTGGCTTTGTAATCCATGCGCAACTCCCGTTTCGAGCGAAGATCGGTATGTGGTAGGTGGTAAGTAGGGGAAAAACCCTCGACTGCCGGCTGCCTACTGCCTACCTTCTGTCTTCTGTCTTCTGACTCCTGACTCCTGTATTCCCGCTCGTCCCGCCACGGCGGGTCACTTGTCACTCATCACTGTTCCCCCGGCAGCCGTCGGCCACAGTTTCGGCTCCTCCGGCAGAGTTACCGTGAAAGTAGTTCCCTTCTGCTGTGGGGAAGACACCTCGATGTTCCCTCCATGTTGCTGGACAATCCCGATAGCGATGGCCAATCCTAAACCAACGCCTTTGCCCTCCGCCTTGGTCGTGAAGAAAGGTTCAAAGATATGCGGCAGGACGTCTTCCGGAATTCCCATGCCGTCATCGCTGATCATGATCCGCGCCTCGCGATGCTCAAGGTTGTAAGCAGTTTCCACCCTCAACCGCCCGCCGTGCGGCATGGCCTCGACGGCGTTCATCAGCAAGGCAAGAAGAACCTGCTGAATCTGGCCCGCGTCACAGTAGATGGAAGGCATCTTGAGGTCCAAATGACTTTCCACATCCACCTGTTGCAGATCGCATTGGTGCCCCACCAGAAGCAGGCAGCGTTCCACGACACCGGCCAAAACGTTCTTTTGCGGGTTGAGCGGCGCCTGCCGGGCGAACGTCAGCAGGTTCTTGACGATGGTTCCACAACGCCGGCTTTCCCCTTCAATCTCCTGGAGGTCATTCTTCACTTCCTTGCGGCGCTCCTCGTTCTCCAGGCCCTTATCCACCAGACGGGAAATCAGCTTGCTGTAAGTGAGAATGCCCGCCAGGGGGTTATTGATCTCGTGGGCGACAACCGCCGCGAGCTTTCCAAGCGAAGCCATCTTCTCGGACTGCACCAGGCGGTGATAAGCACGCTCGAGCTCTCCCGTCTTGTCATGGACTCGCGCTTCCAGCGTGCGGGTCCACTCCTGGTTTTCCTCCTGCGCTTTCTTCAGTTGCTCCGTCATGCGATTGAAAGAAGCCGCCAGGCTGCCCAGCTCATCGCCACTCCCCACCGGCAAGGAATAGTCCAATTCGCCCTCGGCCACATGTCGGGTGCCCTCCGTGAGTTGGCGCACGGGCTTGTGCACGGTCACCCGGATTAGTCCTGCTGAAATCAAGCTGAGGATGATGATGGAAGCAATGGTAAAGACCGCAATCTGACGTTGGCTCCGGGCCACGACTTGATCCACGGAGACCAATGAGAGGTTGGTGTCCAATACCCCGAGTACCTGGTTGCCCACGGCGTGGGCGTGGCAGGCGGCGTTCGAGCAGTCGGGCTCGTTCTCGATCGGCCGGATCAGGCCCAGAATGCGTGTGCCGTCAGAGGCATTGTAAATACGCATGCGGTCGGGGCGATTCAGGCGCTTGAGGGGTTGCGCCTGAGCATGGCAGGCGTAGCAGGCCTCCGCCTTCTTATCGACGAACTGCCCAACCTCCTGCGGGTCAGTCGAAAAAGTGATTTGGCCTTCCTTATTGAAGATGCGAATGCGGCTGATGCCCGCTTCGTGCCCGATGGTGTTGATGATGTGGAAGACTTCTTCGCGCTGGTTGCGTAGCATCGAATAACGGATGCTGCGCCAGATGATATCGCTGTTTCGGTCGGCGCTCTGAAAAACCATCTCGTGCTGAGATTGGCGCCAAAGCCGCAGGCTCCAGTACCCGTACAGCCCTAATAAGAGAGCCATGCTGCCGACCACGCAGGCCGTCAGTTTCGTCGCCAGGCTGTAAGTGAACCGACGCATAGGGCGTACTTGGTTGACCCTCAGGCTTCAACACCGCGCATTTCTCCGGACGGCTCGACCTCAAACACATTGAGATAGCGCGCCGCCAGGGCGAAACAAACAAACCCTATACCCACCATCGAGAGCGTCACGGCTACCTCCGTCCATTTCGGAAAGTAATGCGCGTGGGCGGAGTACTCGAGGCCGGTGATCGACACGTTCAAGCGGTTGAGGAGAAAACCTGTGATCACCAGCACGGCGGCCGCAAAGATCCCCTCCCGGTCCTCGCGCACCCGGCGGAGGAGCAACAGAAACAAGGGGATCAGGAGTCCCAGCACAATTTCAAGCACGAACAGGATGGTCTCCGTGGAAGGTTCGCGCAAGTGGACCAGCGCGCCTCTCCTCCACAAGTCCTGCAAGCGCAGGATTCCATACACTATCAGAACCCCCGCCATCGCTTTCCCGAGTGATGCCAGCAGCGGCAGTTCGATTTCCTGGCCAAACGCCCGCGCGCTCAAGTTCGATTCGAAGATCACCATCGCCATGCCTACCCCCACCGCCGAAATGAAGAAAAACAGCGGCAGCAGCGGCGAGTACCAGTAGGGGTGCAGCTTTGAAGGCACGATCAGGAACAGACTTCCCAGGGACGATTGGTGCAGCGTGGAGAGCAGCACTCCCACAATGACCAGCGGGATGGTGATGGCCTTGAGCAGTTTGAGTGGCTTCTGCATTCCAAAACGCTCGAAGACGGCAGGGGAGAACTCCAGGGCCAGCACCGTCAGATAGAGCATCACGCACCAAGCCACCTCGAACATTACGGAGTGAGGGTTCCACATCACCAATGGGTGCCAGATGTTATAGGGCTTGCCGAGGTCAATGAGCAGCGCTACCGCCACCAGCGCGTAGCCCAGGAAGGCCGTCAGAATCGAGGGACGTAGGATGGGATGGAAGCGCCGGAGATGGAACACGTAAACGATGGCCGCCAGGGTGAATCCACCCGCCGCCAGCCCCACTCCACAGATCACGTCAAAGCCAATCCACAAGCCCCAGGGGAAGCGGTCGGTCAGATGGGTAGCGGCCCCCAAACCTTTGGTGAAACGAAGCAGCGTTGAATAGAAACCTGCGGCAAGGATCACCAAGAGCACCGCTCGCCAGAAGGTGAATTTGGGTAATTTCTCAAAGCTCATGGATGATCTCCGCCCTTGTAGTCCGTCGTCAGTAGTCCGTCGTTCGTTGCTGGTCCAAATTCGCTTCTCGTGGCGCGTAACGGACAATCAACTGCGGACCTCTTCCTATCTGCGGCTCCCCTCTTCCTTTCCCGCCTCCGCCACTTCCTCCCGCCGCTTGGTGATCCACCAGATTCCGCCTAACAAGGCTCCGCCCAGCGTGACCACGGTAGGTATTTCCGAGAGCACGCGATAGGTGTACATGGGCAGCGCATCGTGTGGCAGGTTGTTGGGCAGTCCAAGCCCTTCAAAGGGAATAGCAGAGAGGTACAATACGGAAGTGCCGCCCACTTCCTGCTTGCCATAGATATATTGGAGGTATTTTGTAGGCTCCTGTCTTAGCCGGTTTTCGGCCTCGCGCAATAAGTCTTCCCGCTCCCCAAAAACCCCGGCCTGCACCGGACACACTTCTGTGCAAGCAGGCTTGAGCCCTTTTGCCTGGCGTGGAGCACACATGTGGCACTTCTTGACTCTGGGCGCCCAGACTTTGTTCCACTCGTAGCGCGGGACTCCAAATGGGCAAGCCATCATACAGTACCGGCAACCCATGCAACGATCTTCTGCGTACACAACGGGCCCCGCTGCGGTTTTCCTGAATGCCCCAACAGGGCAAACGGAAACACAAGTAGGATCCTGACAGTGCATACAGAAGCGACGGACGTACACGCTTCCGCGAGTCTGCACCACGTTAAGTGCATTGGCAGACAACTCTTCATCACCGGTCTCGTCCATCGCAAGGTCAGTGTCAGGGCCGAGAGGTCTCAATGAATCGGTCGTCATAAAGTCGCTACGGCTGCCTCTTAGTAAACCATTCACAAGCTTGCACGCGACAACACAACGCTGACAGCCAACGCAGCGAGTCGTATCGACAAGAATCGCTTTGCTCATTTTTTCCACATCTGGGGCACGTGCGTGCAAAGACAAGAAGTCTGCCGCAACGAGCATGCCTCGCTGTATTTCTATGCACGCGAGATGCCGAGAAATTCAGCGGGGTGGAACCTAAAATCTGACGTTTTGTCTCTAAATCCTGGGCTTCCTCTGCCTCATATTCCCACTGTGGTGAAATCACCCAACTTCAATGCATATCTGACTTTTGGATTAGGGACATGCGGGGCTCAGGGTGCGACATCATGACCGCCAGGGTCAGTAGTTCCAGAGCCTGCCTGAGTAGAATGAGGTCTCTTGAGGATTGTCCCGACTATAGATTCTCAGATTCTTACCGGCAAACTCTGTGCAGGTTGTCGCACACATTTTTGCGACTTTCGACTCTCGACCCTCGACTGCCTCAGGAGGGCGGAAAATTTCAAATCCGTTTGGCTGGGCCTTCATGGAGCGGGCTGGGCTGGCTGGGGGCGCAAGAATTCCGCCTCGAAGGCGTGCCAACCGCCCCGTCCGAGGTGAGTCAAGGAACCCACCGCAGGCAGACCGCCGTCCGGGTAACTCGCGCTCAGGGCTGGATCAGGAGAGATTTGCAGGGAGAGAAATTCTCGAAAACGATGGAACTCCTGCTCGAGCCAGGCGGTCGCCTTTTCACCCGCGCGCATGCCGCCAGAACCGCCATCCGATTGAGTGGGGGTGATAGCGCAAATCCAACCGGAACCATAAGGGTCTTGGGCAACAAGTTCCGGACGCTTCCCGAGACCTGGATTGAGCGCTGCCACATAGCCGGTGATCGAACTTGGGATCTTCAGGTCGCAGCCCTGGTATTGTAGTTGAAATAGAGGTTGACCCGCTTTCACCGGCTCGCCCAATTTCGGCAACACAACCTTTTCCACAGCACCCAGGGCACGCGCCACCAGCGCATCCGCACCCACCCTCAAACCCACTGAGGAATCGGGGTGAAACCAAGTGTGTCCTTCAGACAGGTAGAAACCCTTGGGAACATTCCAAGGAAGGTCCGCAGCGGTAGAGACCGCTGCCCGCCGGGCCTGTAGAGCTTGCACAACGAGATCCACCAGCACAAAACCTATAAACATCGAGGCTACAAAGAGTGCGACCATGACTTGTCCTCCTCGGAACAGAGACCCGCGTGCCCCGGCACCCCCGCGCCGGCGTTGACACACCAAGGCACTCGGCCTAGGCCAGAAACAGTTCGCGGACGATACTTTCCCAGCGGTCCTCAGGGAGCGCGCTCAGGACGTCCGAAACAGCGTGGCCACCATCCTGCAAGTGAACTCCGGTCGAGGGGCTGAAGTGGGTATGGAGCGTCGCCACAGATTCTTCCATCCAGCGCTGGGCTAGCCTGCCCCGCAGCAGGTTCTTCAGGTTCGAATCAGCGGCAGGAGAGTTGACCGCAACCAGCCAACCGAGGCCGTAGGGATCCTTGTGAATGACCGAGGGATCTTTCAAGACCTCCGGGTTTACATCTACTACCTCGCCTTCGATGGGCGACAACATTTCGAAGCGGTGACCGCCGCGCCCGAGCGTCCAACCCTTCTCGCCTTGGCGCAGCCACCGACCCCGAGCCGGCAGATCGAGTTGGTCAACCTTGCCCAACAAGCGAACCGCAAAGTCATCCAGCCCGATGCGCACTACGTTTCGGGACTCCTTTGCAGCCCATGCATGGCCAGAGTGATACGAGAGGCCGGCGGGAAGCTTAAAGCCACCCACAATGTTCATGGGAAACGATACTTCCTCAGGCTCCGCTGGCGCCACCACCGCTTTCGCAGCTTGCGGCCGCCGAGTCTGCAAGAAATAATCAACAATGACGAAACAAACGAACGTGCCGAGGACAAGTGCTGCAACCATGTGATACCTCATCTTTCCGCACTCTTCTGAATGGGGTGCGAAGCCTTTGATTTCCGCCCATGTAGTTGCAGCTAGGGGACCATAAACTTGTTCAAAATGGAACTACAAGGGTTAAGGTATTCATCGTGTTTTCAAGCAGATAGCGGACAGCATGAGGAACTGGCGAGATGGACAATAGGGCCGAACCTCGATTTGCCTACTGAGAATTACAACACGCGAAGCCTGCTGGGGCGACGGACCATTGATAACTTATTTTATTTTCAATAGGATAGAACTTGATGAAAATCTCAACATACACTGCTGAGAAGATTAGCAAAGCTGTTGGGCTCCTGGAGATGTGATACTACCTTCGGGTCTGTCATCCTGAGCGTGTATAGCCGAAAGCCGCTATCCGTGATGTCAGAAACGGAGCACGTCGCAAACGGGTGTTGCCCTCTCCCCTGGGGAGAGGGTGGCCCGCGATCCCGATGCACTTCATCGGGACGCGGGCCGGGTGAGGGGTCAGTTGCACGCCGAGGACGGGTCAGAGAGGCTCGGTGCAAGTTGCTCAATCGACACGAGTAATGCATCGAGTTTCTGGAGAGTCGGCCGCGGGGGACGAACCATCTCGGCATTTTCTTTCGCACTGATTGCGCTGTCAAATGCGGGGATTCTTCTCCGGCCTAGGCCGGCGGGATCAGAATGACACACGGTGGGGTTATCCTCTACGAATGACGGGCGGTGCGTATGAGACAACGCACTTGATTTTTGAGCGCCCGACAGAGGGCCGCCAAGGGTCGCTCAGGGCGTTGGCAGGTTGCGCGTGTTCGCAATCCCCCCGTGCTGCCAGCCTTGATCTGATATGAGCCAAGGCCAAGCCGTTCTCATTCCTTTGGGCATAATGTGGGCAGAATTGTCCTCTGCTCAAACAATGTGATGGCCAAATCGGCCCGCTTATGGTTTAATCCACTCCAGATCGGAACCAGGAGTCGAACCTTGCGCTACAAGACCTTGCTTATTCTTCTTTGCGTGCTGGTGGTGATGGTACCGCGTGTGGTCTTTGGGCAGGAAGCCACTTCTGAGGCTTCGCCCCTTGTCGATCGGGTCGGAGATACGGGGTTTGTGCAGCTTTATTCCAACAGCTTCAACGGCCTTTCCCTCCAGGCGAAGATCCTGGCCCACTGGCTTTCAATGTCTGCCATCGCCGTGAACCCCATCGTCTACGACCAGAATTCCCGCTATGGCCTCCAGGAAAAACACCTACTCGAGCAGGTTCTGACTCACCCGAAGGGCATCGATCCCTTGCTGCTCAGGAAGATCACAGACTACACAAAGCTTTTCTGGGCGAATCGAGGCAACCGGAACAGTTTCACCTCGAAGAAGTTCCTGCCCGAGCTCAGGTTCGAGGAGTTACAGGCTGCTGCCGAGCGGGCTCTGAAAAATGGCGCGCGCCTGGGGCCGCGCGCGAAGCTGGCGAAAGATTTAGAAGAACTGCGGAAGCCGATCTTCGACCCTGAATTCGAGCCGATGCTGACTCTGAAAAACCCTAAGGATGGAGAAGACCCGCTGCTTGCCAGCGGGAACAACCTCTACATGGGCGTCCGCACCAGCGACCTTGCGGACTTCCAGGAGAAATTCCCGCTCAATTCCCGGCTCGTAAAGAAGGGCGGAAAACTGCTCGAGCAGGTCTACCGCGCGGGCACGCCGGATGGGAAGATTCCGCCCGGGCTTTACGCGGATGAATTGAGCCACGCGATCCGTTACCTGAAATTGGCTCTGCCCTACGCAACCGACTCACAGAAAAAGGTGCTTCAGGACCTTACCCGCTACTACCAGACCGGCTCACCCGATGCCTGGCGGCAGTTCAACATTGACTGGGTTCGAGATGACTCCGCCGTGGACTTCACCAATGGCTTCATCGAGGTTTACAAGGACGCGCGAGGCATGAAAGGGGCCTTGCAGGCCTATGTGACCGTACAGGACGAGAAACTGAACAAGCTGATGAAATCCTTGGCGGCCAACGCCGCCTATTTCGAGCAGCGCGCCCCCTGGGAAAACATGTACAAACTCGATAGCCCGCATCCTCCCCTCGTCAATGCCGTGGAGGCGGTGATTGAGACCGGCGACTTCGACGTGAACACGGTGGGCGAGAACCTGCCGAACGAGGCGGAAATCCACGACAAGTACGGGAGCAAAAGCTTCATCTTCACCGGCTCCTCTCGGGCCCTCGCCGCGGCCTACGGAAACAAAGTAACGCGCGAGTTCGCCTACACCGATGCGGAAATCGAGCGGGCGCGCCAGTACCGCGACCTCGCCGAGGATCTTTATACCGCCATGCACGAGGTTCTGGGCCACGGCTCCGGAAAGATGAACCCCAAGCTGACCCAGGCGCCTGCATCTTACCTCAAAGAGTATTATTCAACCCTCGAAGAGGCGCGCGCCGACCTGGTGGCCCTGTGGAACTTCTTCGACCCCAAGCTCATCGAGATCGGCGCCCTGCCGAATTTCGAAGTAGCCAAAGCCGCTTACGACGGCGAGGCGCGCGCCGCGCTGGTCGAGCTCCGCGAGGTCCCGACCAGAGATACCATTGAGGAAGACCACCGGCGCGGGACGCAGCTCATCATCAATTACATCCGCGAAAGGACCGGGGCCGTCGAACCCGTGGAGCGGGATGGGAAGGTTTACATGGTGGTGAAGGACTACGAGAAAATGCGGCAGGGCGTTGGCATGCTGCTGGCGGAACTGATGCGCATCAAGGCGGAGGGCGATTACCAACGCGCCACGGCCCTCATCACCAAATACGGGATGCACTTCAACTCCGCCTGGCGCGACCAGGTGGTGGCCCGTCACAAGCAGCTCGACCTGCCTGTTTACTGGTCCGGGATCAACCCGGATTTGAAACCGGTGTTCGGGAAGACCGGGAGAATCTCAGACGTCGAAATCCTCTACCCGCGAAACATCGTGAAACAGCAGCTTCGCTATACGAGTATCGCGGGCAAGTAGCCCAGGCACGAACCCCTTGTTGACTAACGGGGGGCAAGTTCAGGAAGCTTGGCTTTGTCGACTCGAACGGCGGCGGATTGACGGTCCATGGTGGTTTCCCCAGCGTAGTCCTACATGACTAGTCCGGATGCCAAACCCCCAGTGATTTCCAGCGACCCCACCCTGTGGTTCTCCCTCATCAACTGGAATGAGCAATTTCGACCAGAGGCGCGAGCGGTATTCAACTGACACACAAATTATCCCTGACCCGGCAATACCCTGGATCAGGGCTGCCACCCTAACCTCCACGCACGCGAAGCGTCCGCCGCGCCAGCGGCTTCGTTCAAACGGGCATTTTTCGGCGCTAACCTCAGTCGCCCTACGGGCTCCTTCGGTCAGCGCCGAAAAGAAAGGCAAAACCAGACAGATGGCTTGCTCTAAAACCCGGACAACTTGACGTGCTACGAACAGACAAAAGTGCAGGAAAAGTGGGGGTCGGAGGCTTCCCACAGCGCTACTAAGGAATTCCGAGTCCCCGTGAGGCGATTGTGAGCCAAAGCGGGCATCCCACAGCGCCCCTGCATCCTGCCCTTGCGCCCGAGAGGCAGCACTTTTCCGGGTTGCGTCCGGCCTGGGCCGGAGAAAAGTTACTTTCCAGCGTAACTCTTGGCGACACCGACGCCGGTGCAGAAGTCATAGCCTGCCACGCCTGAGAAACCCATGTAAAAGCCGCAGAAGCCGGTCGCGATGTCGGTGAAGTCAGCCGTAACC
>JBEKUR010000155.1:0-14376 GCA_049514855.1 Terriglobia bacterium | reverse complement strand
ACGCTTCGTGAGCAGCGCCCCGTGCCCAACCGCGTGGTGCAGTTCTCAGGCGGCGAGCCCACCATTTATCCGCGTTTCCACGACGTCCTGCGCATGGCCACCGAGATGGGCTTCACCCACATCCAGTGCGCGACCAACGGCATTGAATTTTCCGACCTGGAGTTCGCCCGGAAGTGCAGGGAAGCCGGCCTCCACACGCTTTACCTGCAGTTCGACGGCGTCAGCGATGAAGTTTACCTTCGCATGCGCGGCCAGAGGCTGCTGGAGAAAAAGCTGGCTTGCATCGAAAACTGCCGAAAGGCAGGCCTGAAGATCATCTTCGTTCCCACCATCGTGAAAGGCGTGAACGACCACCAGATCGGCGATATGATTCGCCTGGCCATCGACAACGTCGACTGCGTCAGTGGCTTCAGCTTCCAGCCGGTTTGTTTCACGGGGCGCATCAACCGCAGAGAACTCGAGAGCAAGCGCTTCACGCAATCGGATCTGGCGCACGCCGTCGCCGACCAGACCGGCCTGACCGACAAGTATGAGGATTGGTTCCCCCTGTCCTGCATATCGCCCTTCTCGAAACTGCTGTCGAACTTGCAGAATTACGAACGCCCCAACCTCACCTCTCACCCCCACTGCGCCATGGGGACCTACCTCTACGTTCACCCCGACACGAAGAAGGCCATCCCCATCACGCGCTTCTTCGATATGCCCGCCATGCTGCGCGAAATCGACCGGCTCGCCCAGCAAGCGCAGGGAGCACGATTTAAGATGTTCACTAAGATCAACGCCTGGCAGAGGCTTCGCCGGCTTTTCAAGCCGCAGTTTGCCCCGCCGGGTTTGACCTTCGAGCGCTTCCTGCAAACCTTGCAGGGCATGACCGACCACGAATACGGGCGGGGCAGGGGCGACGGCACATTCACGTACAAGACGTTGCTCGTGGCGGGCATGCATTTCATGGACTCCTACAATTACGATTTCGCCCGCGTCAAGCGCTGCGTGATCCACTACGCTGCGCCCAATGGCCTGGTCTATCCCTTCTGCATTTACAACTCCGGGCCCTGCATGCGCGAGAAAATTGAGCGGCAATTCTCCGTGCCCTTCGACCCGAAAGCCGCGAAGCAGAACGGCAACGGCCTGGTGCAGGTCGAGAGCTAACGCGCTTTTCATCGCGACATATGCTAGGATAACTGGCGAATTGCACGCTGTTCGTTTCTAGAGGCACGGGCTGGTTATGGCTGCATCTCCAATCTACCAGGCGTTCAAGCGCACCAACTGCACCCGACTCAGCTTCATCTTGTCAGTTCAGTTGCCTGCCAGTAAGGCGTTACTTTCAAGAATCAGGAGTTGTCTTCGTGGGAAGGGTTTGAATCTCTCGTGGGACTTCGCAGCCACCTATCCCGGCGAGGGGAAAGAAAAAGTCAACGCACAAGCCATTCTCACGCGGGGACCGCAGAAGGACCTCAGCGTGCTGGTCATTTGGTCCAGGGCCAAGGAAGGCGCTCCCTCGGAGTCCAAGCGCTTCAGCGAGCTGCTCCGTTGCATCCACGAATACCTCCCCGAGCGCGAGGGGTCTGTGTGGGCCTATTTCTCATACGACAGCGAAAAAGTGACCTCTCTGTTCAGGCCAATCCGTCTGGCCGACCAGCCCGTGATCTTCGATGAGATCACCGGCATCACAGGCGTCAAACGAAATCCCGAGGGCAAGATGGGGTACGAGTTGGAGATGTCATTCGAAGGCAAACGTGTGAATCACGTCGTGAGATTCACACAGAGATTGGAGCTTTCGGAAGACACTCCGCTTCCATTACTCGAGGTAGCAAGTAGAATATCGATGTTGGCATTAAAGCCGAAAGAGGAAAAATGAAAGGAAGCCAGGCGGCACCTGCGACGCTTGAATGGCTCCGTCGCGAGGTTCACGAAAGTCGGGCGGGCGGCTACCTTTCGTTCCAGGGTACTCCGTCAGCCCAGTTTTACCAGACTTTCGACCTCGAGGCATGGGACCCTAACGTTGTCGTCGTCGTTGATGGGGTTTACAACCGCATGCGAGAGGAAGGGGCGGCCGCGGTCGTTCGACAGGTTACATCGGTCGAAGAGCAATTGCGTGCCGTTTTCGGCTACACGAAGAGATTTGATGAACTCTGCGAGCGAGTTGCAGAACTCGAATCGAAAGTTGACCAAGTGCTTAAGAGGATCGGAGATCTCAGCGCGCTACGACGAAGCTTCCTGGTCCCGATTGAAACTTTGGAGCCCGAACCCTACGAAATCACGAGACCATTTACTGCCGTCGTGATGGAGGCGGAAAGTGAGTTTGAGGCAAGCATCTTCGACCTGAGTATTTTCGCGTCCGGTGACACGGAGGAGGAAGCGATTGCCAACCTGAAGGAAACGCTGATCGACACCGTCGATCGGCTTAACGGGCTCCCCGACGCCAGGCTGGGCAAGGGTCCATTACGGCAAAAGAGGCTTCTAAACAAGTGCATTCGCAGAGTCGAGAAGGGGTGATCCTTGCTTACCCAAGACGATGCGGAAGCTATCGCTGACAAGTTAGGTTGCATACCCGACGAAGGTAGGAGTCATAAGTACTACGAGCTTTTTGTGGACGACAAGCTGATTGCGAGGTTCGGCGTTCGTCGCGCATCGAGAGAGAAGGGGCACGGGCACCTGCCACGCGAACTTCACATAACCCAAAAGCAATGCAGAGATCTCAGCAAATGTCCTCTGTCTAAGGACGAGTACCTCCAGATTCTGCGCGAGAAGGACCTCCTCTAACAGGTAGCGCGAAACTCGCCGGTAACACAGACAAGCGCGCCGGCGTGCCTCCCCGATTACGCTCTCCGAATCGTTGACCGCTTGACCACCGGCAACTGCGCTTCAATGTGCCAGTTGAAACGGTCGCCTACTCCTGATACTGTGTACGGGCGGGACAGAGTGGCCCGCAAGAAATCCACATACTCGAGCTTGGAGGGGAAACGAAGATGAAAAACGCAGCCATAGTCCTTACATTCCTGGCCTTCCTATCGCTAAATGTGTGGGCTGCGCAGGAACAAACGACCACACCTGCGCCCGCCCCGAAGGCACGGTCCTCTACTCAGAAAAGTACCGCTGCGGCTCCGATGACCACCACGCCCTCGGGACTGCAATACAGAGACTTGGTGGTTGGCAAAGGACCGCAGCCCAAAGATGGCGACACGGTGGTGGTGAATTACACGGGAACGTTCACGAACGGCAAGGTTTTCGACACCTCCGTGGGCAAACCGCCATTCGAGTTCGCCCTTGGGCGTGGCCGAGTCATTAAAGGTTGGGACGAAGGTGTGGCCACCATGCACGTAGGTGGAAAGCGCAAGCTGGTCATCCCTCCCGATTTGGCCTACGGGCCGGGCGGCTACCCGGGAGTGATTCCTCCCAATTCCACCCTCACTTTTGTCGTCGAACTGCTGAAAATCAAATGACCGTCCTGTCGGTGCACACCTTCCCGGCGTGCCACAGGTCCAAGTACGCCTGGGAGTTCAAAGGCAAAGGCTTGAAATTGGAAACAGAGGGCTGGAAGCGAGTTCCCGCTGTGCTGAGAATACGGATTCCAGATCTAAGATTGCAAAAAGAAAAGGGCCCGGAGCGCTGGGCACGAATCGGGAAGTTATGCTAATCTACGAGGTGCGTCCCACGACAAGGGCCTTCCCTGTGGGACCTCACTTATGGCCCTGATTGTTCCCTCGCTGCTGGCGGCAGATTTCGCTCGACTCGGAGAGGCGCTCCACATTATAAAGGCTGCGGGCGTACCGATGCTCCACCTGGAGGTGATGGACGGCCATTTTGTGGAGGAAATTACCGTCGGGCAGCCGGTCGTCCGGAGCCTGCGGAAAGCCACGGACCTGGTTCTGGACTTACACCTGCTCATCGAACGTCCGGAACGCTACATTGCTGACTTCGTTGAGGCGGGTGCGGATCGTATCTCGGTTCATGTGGAGGCCACGACTCGCCTGCACCGAGTTTTGGACCAGATCCGAGAGCAGGGTGCCAAAGCAGGAGTGGCCTTGAATCCGGCGACGCCCGTCGAGACAATTGCGGACGTGGTAGGGGAGTTTGATTTTCTCTCAGTTTTGTCCTCTGATCCGGGGATGAGCGAGCGAACCTTCGTCCCCAGATCGGTGGAGAAAGTACGAGCGGCGGCATTTCTGCGTGATGAGCGTCGCGCGGATTTTGCCATTCAAGTCGAAGGTGGAATCCGCTTTGAGCATGTGGAGCAACTTACTCGGGCAGGCGCAGACATCCTGGTGGCCGGTTCAGCCATCTTCTATAGCGATGACCCAGAGGCACGCCTGAACGAAATGCTGCGCCTCGTGTCCGCAACGCGGCGGATGTCCAAAGTATGATGGGCGCGAATCAGGAGTGAAAGCACTGGCGAAGCGAATCAGCAAGACCGGATCGAAGCGTCTGCCGTTCCTTTTGTGGGTGGCTGTACTGGGTGGTGTGTTTCTGCCCGGATGTCTTTTTCATCGCCATCGGCGCACGGATTTATCCACGATGGTTAATGCTGGCGATCAGCCGGACAAGATTCTTTACGAAAGGGCGAGCAACGAAATTGTACACGGTCGTTACGACGTAGGACGTCTCACTCTCCAAACCCTCATCAATACGTACCCGGATAGCGAGTATCTGGCAAAAGCAAAACTTGCCATCGCGGACTCCTACTATAACGAGGGAGGGGTCTCGGGCCTGACCCAATCCGAGGCTGAATACAAAGACTTCATTACCTTCTTCCCTACGGCGCCCGAGGCTCCTCAGGCGCAGTTCCGCGTCGGCATGGCGCATTTCCGCCTGATGGCCAAGGCCGACCGGGACCAGACCGAGGCTCGCCTTGCGGAAGTCGAGTTCAAAGAGTTTCTGATGAAATACCCTGACAACCCCTTGACGGTCCGCGTCAAGGCGCGCCTTCGAGAAACACAGGAAGTCCTGGCCCAGGGGGAGTTACTGACCGCGAGTTTTTACCAGATGAGGGGGGCGTATCGCGCGGCACGGGGACGCTTCCGGGAGATTGTCGAGAAGTACCCCAACTTCAGCGGCGGGGATCAGGCGCTGTATGGATTGGGCCAAACCTTGGAGCACCTGAAAGCCCCCAAGGAAGCGGTTCCGTACTACTCGCGGGTGGTTCGTGATTTTCCTCTCAGCCCGCGGGCGGCAGAGGCCAAAGATCGGCTCGTGGCCATGCGCGAACCGGTTCCAAAGCCCACCAAAGCGACGGTGGCGCGAGCGCAGGCGGATGCAGCCCGATTGCGCAGCAAAAGCCTGTTTGGAAAATTGACCACGGCGATGGCCAGTACGCCCGATACAAGCGCCACCTTGCGCGGCCCGGTTCGCCTGGGGACGGCGGAAGCGAGTGGTGTCGAAGTGGCCAAACGTACACCTGCTGCCCCGTCTCTCCCCAATGCTGCGATTGTTGCTGAGCCAGTAGGCGATGCTGGCTTGAATTCCGGAAAGGCGGTTGATTCCAAGCCTGGCGTCGACAACTCCAACAAAGGGACCAGCGCTAACGCTCAGGACAACAATGCAAACTCTTCAGGCAGTGAGAGCAGCTCGAAGGCTCAGGAGAACAAGGTGAACTCTGCCAGCAATGAAAGCAGCTCGAAGGCAGGGGAGAGCAAAGCAAACCCTGCTTCTCAAGACCAATCTGGGACAGTCACGCCTCCGAAGAAAAAGGGCCGATTCCACCTCCTGAAGAAGATTGTCAAGCCTTTCTGATTTGCCTTTCTTTGGCTCTCCAGGGTGGGGCTGTGTTCGCAAACGGTCACGCCAGCCGATTCTGTCGGGCCATTTTTTGGACCTTGTACGCCAACTGAAGACTCTCAATCCCTGGCGCGCCTTGACTTCCTCTCATTGACGTGGTATTCGTCTGGTAAGTCATCTCGCGACGCAAGGTTGAAGGGAGGCCGTGTGGCTCGGTTGATCCTGGTCGCAGACGATAGCCCTGCTATTCAAAGGAGAGCCCAAGGGATTTTGCAGGGTGAGGGCTTCGAGGTCGAAACCGTCTCCAACGGTGTCGCGGCGATCAAGAAACTACCCAAAATGCAGCCTGTCCTCGTGCTAGCCGACGTGTCCATGCCAGGCAAAGATGGCTACGAGGTTTGTGATTATGTAAAGACCTCAGCGGATCTTCACCACGTGCCCGTGCTGCTGGTGGCCAGCGACCTAGAGCCGTACGATGAGCAGCGGGGTGCGCAGGTCGGGGCGGACGGGATTATCAAGAAACCCTTTTCCCCCCACGACTTGATCGCTATGGTTGCGAAATTCGCCGCCCTCGGCGAAGCCCCAGCATCCCCACCCGCGCTTCCTGAAACGCCTATTACTTCGTCCCCTGTGGCCCCACCTGAAGTCTCCCCAATGGGTTACGAACCGGAAGGCGCCACAGGAAGACACGCGCCGGATTTGGCCGCGCCTTCGGCTGGTATGGCCTTTGCGGAACTCCCTGCGATGCCGGCGACGCCGCCTGAGCCTTTGCCCGATATTCCCGTCCAGCCTTCGCTTCCGCCCCCGCTGCCAGTCTGGGCACAATCTTTATCCGAACCACTGCTTGCGGCTCCGCCCGAGGACCTGCTGGGAGGTTTGTGGGAGCCGTTACTTGTACCGACCGAACCGTTCCCAGGGTTGGCAATTGAGGGGACGCCTGAGCCAACCCCGGAGCCCATCCCTGAGGCTGCACCGGAGTCGGTTCTGGTCAGTCCTGAATCAATCTCCGAGAGCGCTGTGGAGCCTACGCCTGAGCCCACCCTGATCGCTGCTGAACCAACCCCAGAGCCCATCCCGGAGGCTGCACCGGAGTCGGTTCTGGTCAGTCCTGAATCAATCTCCGAGAGCGCTGTGGAGCCTACGCCTGAGCCCACCCTGATCGCTCCTGAACCAACCCCGGAGCCCATCCCTGAGGTTGCACCGGAGTCGGTTCTGGTCAGTCCTGAATCAATCTCCGAGAGCGCTGTGGAGCCTACGCCTGAGCCCACCCTGATCGCTCCTGAACCAACCCCGGAGCCCATCCCTGAGGCTGCACCGGAGTCGGTTCTGGTCAGTCCTGAATCAATCTCCGCGACCGTTGTGGAGCCTACGCCTGAGCCCACCCTGATCGCTCCTGAACGAACCCCAGAGCCCATCCCTGAGGCTGCACCGGAGTCGGTTCTGGTCAGTCCTGAATCAATCTCCGCGACCGTTGTGGAGCCTACGCCTGAGCCCACCCTGATCGCACCTGAACCAACCCCAGAACCCATCCCTGAGGCTGCACCGGAGTCGGTTCTGGTCAGTCCTGAATCAATCTCTGGGACCGCTCCAGAGGCTACGTCCGAGCTGGCATCGGTCGTGTCAGAACCACCAGTTGCAGAATCAGGCCTGCCCTGCGCGCCGGTGTCTGTAACCGAAGCAGTTCATCCGCCTGCTGAGGCTGCGCCCCAGGCGCCCCCGGGTGTCCCTGCTGAAGAGCCGCTTCCTCCGCTGTGCCCGTCTCCTGAACTCGTGAAGCCGGCAGCCGATAGAACCCTGGCGTTCGGCGTAGCTGCCGAGTTTGCGGGGCCGATGGTAATTGATGAGCGAGCTCCCGCTCTCCCTGCACCCGAAGCGCCTCCTTTCGTCGAAGGACAACAGCCGAAACCCATAGCAGCAACCAGCTTGGATAGTTTTTCCCTCACCGAAGCCGCGGAGGGCCAGGTTTATATCCCCCCGCCTGAAGCGGAGGCGGCGCCGTCGCCCGAAGCTGGGGTTGTACAGCCGGGAGAGGCTCCGGAGCCTCCCCCTTCCGTGATCAACCCGGAGTGGGTTTACGTAATTGTTCACAAGGTCGTCATGAAGATGGCTCCTCCCGTGCTGCCCCCGGACCTTGTTAGGGAACTCATCCGCGTACTCACCGAAGAGATCACCGCAGAACTTAACTCGGAATCGTCTCAGCCTTATTAGCAACTCGATCATTTCAGGCGAAGGGAACCTGCGCCGGCGGCGCGACATTGCGGGGTGCCGCCAATTGTTCGGGAAGGTGGATATGTCATCCACAGCCTTGACCAACCGATACAGCAACAACAGGGAACGGGATCGCTAGATTAGGAGGTTCGTATGATGACCAGTCGGCGTGATTATCTGAAGGCGATAAGCAAGGGGCTGGCTGCGGCGGTTGTAGCTGAGGGGGCAAAGCCGTTCGCCCTCGCTGCCCGAGCCGAGTCGAAAGCCGAAGACGGCAAGCTCGCGATGCCGGGGCTTTACCGAGGCCGAGTGGTCGCGGTCGAGAATCCGGCGGTGCTGGTATCGGGTCAGTACCAGGCCGAGGCGGTTCGCCAGATGATGCGCCGGGGAATGGTGGAATTGACAGGCGCGGACGGCTGGGTGGATGCTTGGCGGCGCTTTTTCGAGCCGGGGGATGTGGTGGGGATCAAGCTCAGCCCTGTGGGCCAGCCGCTGGTGAAGTCAGACGCGACGGTGGTGCGCGAGATCATCGCGGGCCTCGAAGCCGCCGGCGTCAAGCCTCAGGATATCGTCGCCTACGACCGCTACCGCCGGATGTTCTACGAGGCCGGGTACGACAAGTGGCTGCCCGAGGGCGTCCGGAACTCTTCCGCTTCCGAGGACGCCGACAACATCCAGCAGGCGATCGCAGGCTACGACCCGGACCACTACATGGAGATGGCGCTGACGCTGCCGGGCTACGACATCGACAACCTCACGGCGCGCCGCTCCTATGCGGCCCGCTTCATCACCCGCGAGGTCAACAAGCTTATCAACGTCCCCTGCCTGAAGGACCACCAGTCAGCCGGCATCACGCTGGCGCTCAAGAACCTGTCGCACGGCCTGGTCAACAACGTCAGCCGCAGCCACGGGACCAAAAGCCTCAACGCTTGCAACGCCTTCATCCCCGCAGTGGTGGCCATGCCCGTGATCCGGAACAAGACCGTCCTCCATATCCTCGATGGCGTCAAGGGCCTCTATCACGGTGGGCCCACCTCGCGCCCGCAGTTCGTTTGGGAGCACAACACGCTCTACTTCGCCACCGACCCCGTCTCGCTCGACCATATCGGCTGGGATGTAATCGACGCCAAGCGGGTTTCGGTCGGGATGAAAAAGCTGGTGGAAGATACGCCCGATCAGTTCAGCACCTTCGTACACCGGCAGCCCGAGCACGTCGAGATCGCAGGCGCCCTCGGGCTGGGCGAGTGGGACCGGACGAAGATGGACGTGCGGCAGTTGAAGTTGTAGCCGATCATCCCACCGGCCCGGTTCCGATTCGCGCTCTGCGGAAGGCCCAAAAACGCCGCATGGCGACGATCAAGCGGTCGTCAAGGCGATTCTGCGTGAGGCCGTTAAATACGGGACAAGCTGTTCCCACCAGGCGTCTAGCTCCCGTTGGTCAACCGAGTCGAGAACCTCCAGGCCCGCCACACCACGCCGCTTGGTCGTGTGGAAGATGCCGCGCCGGACGAGTACTGCCTTGTCAAAAGCGACGCCGTAGGTTTCTTCCAGGATGATCATGGGCAACAGCTTTTGGAACAGGGCCCGTGCCTCGGCCCATCTGCCGGCTGCCGCCAAGCTGTAAATCTGAACCTGAACGTCCACAAACTCGCAAGCGGGCATGGTCCCAGAAGCGCCCCGCGCCAGCTCGTTCAGCAGGTTCCTGCCGGCACTCCCCGAAAAAATGCCCTGCATCACGCCCGAACTCTTGTATTCCCCCAGGCGGTGTGGAACGGGGGCAATTTCTTCCTTAATGTAGCCCAGGCGAGGGTTTTCCTTGGCGAGCTGAATTACAAAACTGGTTGGGAGAGCCGGCCCCCACTCGCCACCCGAATTTTGAATGATAACCGGGAGGCGGATGGCAGCCGCGATCGCTCGGTAGTACTCAGCAACCATCTCCAGTGTTATGGGACCAAGAAAAGGTGGCAGGGCGATGACGGCGTCAGCCCCCCTCGACTCCGCATGGCGCGCGAATTGAATCGCGATTTCCTTGCTTGCTGCCTGGACACCAATCACCACCGCGCACCTTCCTCCGGCCGCGCGGATTAGGATTTCCGCCCCGCGCCGCCGCTCCTCCTCGGAAAGGAGGTAGAATTCGCCCGCAAGCTGCGGCCACACCAACCCCTGTGCCTTCGCGCGCACGCAAAAGTTCACTTCGCGCTCGAGGTCCTCTTCTTCCAACTGGTCGTGCAGCGTGAAAGGGGTCTGGAGAATCGCAAAAATGCCGCGGAAAGTTTTCACCGTGGGTGCGGGCGCCATTTGTGCGAAAAGAATGGGCGCACGAGTGAGCAGCGGCAGGGCCAAAGTGGCCCCGGCCGCGCGGCGCAAGAAATCCCTGCGCGCGTATTTGCGCATCATAATTCATCCTCCTGCGTTGGAAGTTCTGATCAGGTATCCCGAATACCCTTCGCTCACGAGCTTCGCCACGGTTCCCCCGGCAAAGTGGGGGATGTCGTCGGCATGGGGTTGGATCACGGCCAGGACTTTACCTGAATGAGGCTGGCCCGTAAGCGGACGTTCAATCACAACCTCCACCAGGCGGGCGAATCCTGGAAGTTTGCCAGGAGCAGCGTTGTGTTGGGCTATGCCATCCGCGCTCGAGCCCGCAAGCACGCCACCCGCCAGGACTTGGGCAACAAAACCCCGACGTTGCATGTTCCCCTCCGGTAGTTGATGTTGAAAGATGGTATCACAGCTCTTCAAACGCGGTAGGCAATTGGTAGTGGGTCAATTTGATGTAGAGGCGGCTTTACGCCGCCATTTGGCGATCCCGCCTTGCGGGATCGCCGCTACAGCATCAAATTGACCCACTACCCGGCAATTAGCCGTGGGCAGAGCAGAGAAGGAAGAGAGCAATTCAAGATTTACAGCCTTTGGGGTTCGCAATCTATTTTGGCTTCGCTATGCTGATGAGTGCGGCACAGGAGGGTCTGGCTTCTTCATGGGAGGCGATACCAGCATACCCTGCACGCGCGGAGATTTTTCCGAGGCTGCACTGCACCCTTTTGAATTGCGCCAGCGCGAAAACTCCTGGCAGTACTTGGCCAGTTCCTGGGCAGCGAGTTTATGAGCAAATTCCTGTTCAGGGGATAAATGAGGAAGAGAGTCCGACGCCATGTGTACCTCCGTGGGAAGGAGCATTATACCATCCACCCCGGAGTCAAGTGTGTTGGCCCCCCCCCCACAATTTCACGGCCGAGGGACCTTTTGGCGTGGAAAGGGGATTAATGTCAATGGAAACCACCGCGTGGGGGGCTGATTTCTCGAGGCGCTGGATTGTTGCGGCACGTCCTGGATCAATCGCCTTTCAACCCCGTGGATTGCGACACGCGGCGCTCTTCAGCTTCGATATTGGGGATGAAGGGAGCTTATCTTGCCCGCCGGGTTTTGCGAAGCGAGAAGGTTTTATCCTACAATGTTTCAATCGTGGGTATTCTGGACGTGGTTTTGCTACGTGGTCTACTCATCATCGGCCTTATCGGGCTCAATGCGTTTTTCGCCGCCACCGAATATGCGCTCCTGAGCGTGAGACGGACACGCATCGAGCAACTGGTGCGGGAAGGTGATCCTCGCGCGCGCGTTGTTCAGGCCTTGCTGGCGGATATCGGCTCGCTTATCTCAGGTACGCAACTTGGCGTGACAGTCGTCAGCCTGCTGATGGGCTGGCTTGGGGAGGGATTCATCGCGGCGGGCCTCCAGCATCTGTTTGGTACCGGACTCCAGGGGCACGCCTCCGTTGTGGTGGTGCACTCGATTGCTTCGGCCTGTGCCTTTGTGCTTATCACCGCTTTTCTCATGGTGCTTGGCGAGCTGGTTCCGAAAGCGGTTGCGTATGACCATGCCGAGATGGTTTCCTTGGTTGTCGCCCGGCCTATGCTTATTTTCCTGAGGCTAAGCCGTTACGCCGTGGGAGCTCTAGTGGGAATGTCGAACGGCGTTTTGGGTGCACTTGGCCGTTCTCCCTTGCGCGGTTATAGGCCGCTTCACACGCCGGAAGAAGTGAAACTCATTGTGTCGTCGATCCGCAAGCACGGGCTTCTGCGGGAAGAACAAGAGGATATCATCCACACGGTCTTTGACCTGGACCGTATCCTGGTTCGGGAGATCATGCTGCCCTGGAGCAGGATCACTTGCTTGCCGCTTACCCAGGACCTCAGGCTCCTGCTCGACCGAATCGTGAAAGACCAACATTCGCGCCTGCCGATTTATGAAGGATCGCCGGACCACGTGGTCGGCATTCTTTACACCAAGGACCTGCTGAGGGTGGTTTCGGAGCGACTGAAGAGTGGCGTGCCACTGCAGGTGCCCATAGATTTGCGCCCCATACTCCGCCAACCCATGATCGTCCCCGAGGCCAAGCCTCTCAGCCAAGTACTCGAGGAGGCGCGGAAACATCATTCTCACCTGGCCTTGGTGGTTGACGAATTCGGCACTTACGTTGGCCTGGTGACCGTCGAGGACGTGTTGGAACAACTCGTGGGCGAAATCCGTGACGAGTACGACCAGGACGAGCAAGCCATCCACCAAGTCAGCGGCAACGTGCTCCTGATGGACGCGTCGATCAGCCTTAGGGAACTGGCGAATGACTACGAGATTGTCCTGCCCCGTGGGGTTGGATATGAAACGCTGGCCGGGTTTGTGCTTTCCCTTTTGGGGGTAATCCCCAAAGGCGGCGAGAGCGTCGCTTATGAAGGCCGCCGATTTACAGTGGCGGAGATGGACGGCCGGCGTGTGGCGAAAGTCAGAATTGAGAAACTCCCCATTCCCCCTCCTCAAGCCAGGCCGGCCTCTGGACGACCGCCTATTCAGGCTTCGTGAAGTATCCCTGAAAACAATAGCCTTTCCAAGGCCAGCCGTGAATTCGCAAGGGAGGCCGAGTGGTTAAGGGGGGAGTCCGCCACCGATAACCACGCCCACTTCCATGCCTCGGTTTGCATTCAGCATCTTGGCGGCAGAGCCGCGGTTGGTGCAGATTTCAATGAATCCGGAACTCCCTACGATGGCAAAAAGCTCCGAGGGCCTGCCCATCGAGTAGGCCAAATTGAGGCGGGTTATTTCCTGGTGGTTGACAATTATTTTGAAGGGCGGAGGGTTCTCCGAAAACAGTTCCGGGACGTCTTCCGGACTGATGTTGGTGATGAGGTTTCCAAACGAGTCCACCTTTAAGGTCATGCCTTCGACCAGATTCTCGCTCACCCGTTTGGGTTTCGGGGAAACGAACTGGGTGTAGTCAGTGATCGGGTCGCCGAATTTTTCCACTTCCACCCCTCTGCTCAACCAGCCGGCGATGGGAGCGAAGATATCGCGGCCGTGGAAAGTGTTGCTGACGGGATTCAGGAAATAGTGATCAGCGGTGACGTGCCTGACCTCAACACGCTCCTCGCGCGTGAAAAGCAGTGAGAGGACCCCGTTGTCAGGCGCCACGAATATGTATTTCCCGGCACAAGCCAGGATTGGCCGTCGCGCGGTTCCCACTCCAGGGTCCACGACAACCAGATGGATAGTACTGTTGGGGAAGTATCTGTAGCTCTGGACCAGTGCGTAGGCGGCCTCAAAAATATCGTACGGAGAGACTTGGTGGCAGATGTCCACAATCTGAACCTCGGGGTTGATGTTGAGGATGACACCCTTCATCGTCCCCACATAGTGGTCCGCCGTTCCGAAGTCTGTTATTAGAGTGATGATAGGTCTGTGAGGCAAGAGTCCTCCTGCTTTAGAACGATGCAATTGCGAACTATGGCGAAACTAACGAAAAGGTCCTCCTTTGTCAAGTTGGCAATGCAGGGTTGGCAAGACAAGGGTCAGGATTCAGGAGCCAGCAAGCGTAGCGCAGGTCCCGCCCTCCGGACCTGCGGCTCGTAATGACCAGAAGGCAGTCGGCAGTGGGATTCAAACAGTATGAAGGCTGGAAGCTGATAGCTGAGGGCTGAGGGCTGATAGCTTTCGACTTCTCGGGCGGCACGAAAAATCCAAATATGTTTGGCTAAGTCTTCCAGCTTTCATATCCTGAGTGTTGGGATGGCTCTCGCCTGACCCCCGCCGAGAGAGTCATGTCCCCTGTAAAATGGCGCGGAATTGTTCGAGCGTCATGGGTGCGGTCGAGGCCGTGCCCAGATTCTCCTGCACGTGTTCGAGATTGCTCATGCCCACCAGAGCGCAGGTAATGCCGGGGGTGGATCGAACAAACTGGAGGGCGCGTTGCGCGTCCGTCCGCATCCCCGGAAACCAGCTTCGAGACTCCGGCGGCAATCCTTGGGTGAGTTGGCCTTGAAGGAGGCTGGCGCTTGCGAACACCATTAATCCGTGTGCCCTTGCCACCTGTAAGAGGGGGGCCAGCTTCCGGCCCGCCGGCTGGGTGCTTGCCATGCGTGCCTCCAGCATGGCGAGGTTGAAAGGCAACTGGAGGGCGCGAAA
>JBEKUR010000154.1:0-14382 GCA_049514855.1 Terriglobia bacterium | reverse complement strand
TCGCGTGGTTTCGGACATCCTCGAATCCAATGGGTCTTCCTCGATGGCGACCGTGTGCGGCGGGACCCTCGCGCTGATGGATGCGGGCGTGCCCATCAAGGCGCCCTTGGCGGGAATTGCCATGGGGCTGGTCAAGGAAGGCGAGAAATACGCCATCCTGACGGACATCGCCGGAAACGAGGACCATTACGGCGACATGGACTTCAAAGTGGCGGGCAGCAAAGCCGGCATTACCGCCCTGCAAATGGACATCAAGATCTCCGGCATCACCGCGCAGATCATGTCGGAGGCGCTTGGCCAGGCGAAGGCGGCCCGCCTGCACGTGCTGGGGAAAATGCTGGAGACGCTCTCCGAGCCCCGTAAGCAGATCTCCGAATATGCTCCCCACATCTACACCCTGCAAATCAACCGTCAGAAGATCGGCGAACTTATCGGGCCGGGGGGCAAGGTGATTCGCGGCATTATCGAGCAGACCGGCGTGAAGATCGATGTGGAGGATGACGGGAAGGTCAACGTGGCAGCCACCGACGAAACTGCTGCCCACAAGGCCCTCAAGATGATCAAGGACCTTCTGGCCGAGGCCGAGTTGGGCAAGACCTACCTCGGGAAGGTGGTCCGGCTGGCGGACTTTGGCGCTTTCGTTGAGATTTTCCCCGGCACGGACGGGTTGCTGCATATCAGTGAAGTCGCTGAGCACCGTATCCGGGACATTCGCGATGAACTCAAGGAAGGGGACCAGTTGTTGGTTAAAGTGATTGCCATCGAGGGCAACAAGATCCGGCTGAGCCGCAAGGCGGTCCTCCGCGAGCAGAAAGCCAAGGCTGCTCCGAAGCACGACCCGACCGCTCAGCACGAGCAGCAGGAAAAGAAATAACGTAGTTGTCAGTCGTCAGTGGTCCCGCCGCGGCGGGCGAGTTGTTGTAGAGGCCGCCCTCGTGGCCGCTCTGGGCAATGAGGAAGGTGCCACTACGGGCTCCCAAGCGCGGTTTTTCACACCTTCTGACTTCTGACTCCCGCCCCCGGAGGTGGCATCATGGGTTATCTGGACAAGCTTGATCTCGACAAGAAGCTCGAGTCCAAGGAGGAGTACGAGGAGCTTTTGGAAGAGTACCAGTTGAGGCTGTTGAAACTTCAACGCAAGATTATTGAAAAAGGGATTCCGGTCTGTGTCACTTACGAAGGAGAAGACGCGGCAGGGAAGGGAGGCAATATCAAGCGCTTGACCGAGGCCCTGGACCCACGCGGCTACGAGGTTTACCCTATCGGCGCGCCCTCCGAGGAGGACAAGGCCCACCACTGGCTGCGTCGCTTTTGGCTCCGGCTCCCGCCCGGCGGACGCATCGCGATTTTCGATCGCACTTGGTACGGCCGGGTTTTGGTCGAGCGCGTCGAGAAGTTTGCCAAGAAGGAGGAATGGCAGCGCGCTTACCGGGAGATCAATGAATTCGAGCGGACCCTGGTGGATAGCGGCATGGTTCTGGTGAAGTTCTGGATTCACATTTCCAAGAAGGAACAACTCGACCGCTTCAAGAAGCGCGAAAAAGATCCCTGGAAGAATTATAAGCTGACCGAAGATGATTGGCGCAACCGCGAAAAGTGGGACCAGTACATTGAAGCGCTGGAAGACATGTTCGCGAAAACGGACACGGACTACGCTCCCTGGACCATCATTGAGGGCGACTGGAAGTGGTGGGCGCGCGTCAAGGCGCTGAAAACCGTCGTCAACAAGATCGAAGCGCGGACGTGAACGCGAAGGCGAACGCTCTAGCGGCGAACACGCTGGAACCATCCCTGGATGTCATTCCGAGCCCTTCGCTGTCATCCTGAGCGCAGCGAAGGATCTCGCTCTGCCCGCTCAGGGTAAACTCCGCGAGGAATCTGGCTCTGGACTTGGGACTCGGTGGAACAAAGAACAGGGCGAGATTCCTCTCCCGCGACTGCGGGATCGGAATGACACCGTGATAGGCAGCTTATGTTATTATCCACGGCTTGAGTAAATCGGCGATGAGTCTGGATACGGCGCGCAGGGTTCTGGAAATCGAGGCGAAGACCTTGAGCGAACTGGTGGACCGCCTCGATCAGAGCTTTGTGCGGGCGGTTGAAATCCTCTATGCCTGTCGGGGGAGGGTTGTCGTCACCGGCATGGGGAAGTCCGGCCTGATTGGCCAGAAGATTTCCGCCACGCTTTCGAGCACCGGCACGCCCTCGTTCTTCTTGCATTCCTCGGAAGCCTTGCACGGTGACCTTGGACGCTTGGTCCGCCACGACGTGCTGGTGGCGCTGTGCTACAGCGGTGAGACCGTGGAACTGCTGCAGCTGCTCGATACCGTCAAACGTTTGGCTATCCCGCTAATCTCACTGACGGGCAATCTGACTTCGACACTGGCGCAGGCAAGCGAGGCGGTGATCGACGTGGGAATTCGGCAGGAAGCCTGCCCGCTGGGACTGGCGCCCACCGCCTCGACCACCGCCATGCTGGCCATGGGCGATGCGCTGGCCATGGCGCTGCTCGAGAAACGGGGTTTCGATGCAGCGGACTACGCCGCACTCCACCCGGGCGGTGACCTTGGAGTTAAGCTGCGCCGCGTCGAGAGCGTTATGCACACGGGGGATCAACTTCCCCGCGTGGGCCCCCACACCCCCATGCCGGACGTGATCTATGAAATGAGCAAGAAGGGTTTGGGGCACACCGCGGTCACCGGCGAAGCTGACCGCTTGTTGGGAATCATCTCGGATGGCGACCTGCGACGATTGTTTCAGCGGGAAGGGAATCGAGCTCTGGATTTGAAAGCCGCGGACGCCATGACACGAAATCCAGTGACTATTGGCCGGCAAGAGTTGGCGACCAAAGCCCTGAATTTCATGGAGAGTCGGAAAATCACCTCCCTCCTTGTCGTGGACGCCCAAGGCAAGCTGGAGGGCGTAGTCCATATCCACGACCTCTGGACAACACAAATGTTTTGAATATAAACATGCCTTTGACATCCAAACAACTCCAGGCGCGCGCGCGCAAGATCAAGCTCCTGCTCATGGACGTTGACGGCGTCCTGACTGATGGACGCTTCTTTTACGTTCCACGCCCGGGCGGTGGGCTGGTTGAAACCAAGGCCTTCCACTCTCGCGACGGGCTGGGCTTTCGCATCGCCCACCAAGCCGGGCTCAGGACGGGCTTCATCACAGGCCGCAGTTCACCCGCCGTCGAATACCGGGCGAAGGAATTGGGTGTTCATTTCCTGAAGCAGAATGCCCGGGAAAAGCTTGCGCCTTATCAGGAGATCCTTCAGGAGGCGCGCCTGAAAGATGAGGAAGTGTGCTTTGTGGGCGACGACATCGTGGACCTGCCTGTACTGACTCGAGTCGGGTTGGCGGTCGGTGTGGCCGGCGGACACAAGCTCCTGCGCCGCCACGTTCATTATATGACCCGGCAGCCGGGGGGCAGGGGCGCAGTGCGCGAGGCCATCGAGCTGATTCTCTCCGCCCAGGGAAAGTGGGATGCCGTCCTCGAACACTACCTGCAATGATGAGCGGGTGTCAGGCTAAACGCGTGGTATACTGGGGTGGAATGGGGACCGTGCGGTCATGAGTGTTGAGGACTACAAGACGATTCTCTACCGCCAGGAAGACGGCTCGTGGGTGGCGGAAATCCCCGCGATACAGGGTTGCTACGCCTTGATGCCCACCCGCGAAGAGGCGCTTACCGAGCTTACCCGCGTTTTTGAAATGATCGCTGAGGAATACCGCGACAAGTGTATTCCCCTGCCCGCTGATACCACCGAGATCGTCCATGCCTAGCGCCACGGCGCGAGACTTCCAGAAGGCGGCTCGCGCGTTGGGGTTCACCAAGACAAGACAAACAGGTAGTCACGAACGCTGGAACCATCCAGACGGCCGCGCGGTGACCATACCTCTCCACGCTGGGCGCGAAATCGGCCCGCCGCTTTTCTTCAAGATCGTTCGACAAATGGGAATCTCGCTGGAAGAGTTTCAGAGACTGAGATAGATGGGCGACCTCGCTGCTGCGGCGGGCTTTGGTGACAACAGCCGTTTCGGAAGATGGCTAATGGCTAATCCAGTGGGCCTGGCGGAAAGTAGGTATCCAGCGTCAGCTTCCCAGCCCCCTGTCATTCTGAGCATGGATAGCCGAAAGCGGCTACCCGTGATGGCAGAAACGGGTACGTCGCAAACGTGTGTTGCCCTCTCCCCTGGGGAGAGGGTGGCCCGCGACCGGCGCTTTCACCAGCCGGCGCGGGCCGGGTGAGGGGTCAGTTGCACGCCGAGGACAGACCTGAGCTGGGCGCCGTGTCGGCGCGACTCCAGTTTCCCAGTTCGGGTTCAAGCCCCGTCGCCTTCACTGATGATTACCCTTTGTTTACTGCCTGCCTTCTGGCTCCTGGCTTCTGACTCCTGACTTCTTTCCCCAGAACCGGCCTATGGGATGATCACGCCGCAGGCAATCCGAGCCCCGGCGTTGCCGGCGGGGTCGGTCTTCCCGTCGTCGGGTTTCTCGTGGATAACAAGGGAGGTGCCACCCTCATGAAATAGCGACTTCGGCCCCTCTCCAAGCGTTACCCCGGGAACCACAATCCTAATGTTTGCGTCTCCACCCGGACCCACGTTCAGGTTTTGCAGATCGCCCAGGTGATGGCCTAGCGGATTGTCCCAACCGTGCTGCTTGCCCTCAGGATTGAAGTGAGGGCCGGCCGATTTGAAATCGGGCGCTTCACACCTCCCCACCGAATGAATGTGGAAGCCGTGAAGTCCGGGTGAAAGATTAGAGGCCTTCAGCTCCAGTTGAACGCCATTGGATTTCTCGCTGAATGTTGCTGTGCCAACGGGCGCGCCTTGAGCATTGAGTAGGTCTGCCTTAGCCTTTTTTGCAGCTTGCACAGAGATTGGACATGCAAAGAAATAGAGGATTCCGAAAAGAAGCAGCAGTCTCTTTATCATTGAATTTCCTCCTGCAGAGTTTGATTGCTTGCCATGGGCCGAAGTCTGCACGCCTATATTACCATGGTAATGGAGATACAATCTTATTCCGCAGCGGGTAGTGCCTGAAATTTGCGCTGCTACACTCAGGTTTCTATGCTACCTTCCCACCCCTTGGAGGTTCTGAGGAATGAAATTGAAATCTAACCCTGACATCAATTCGGCTTTTTGGTCTCGCCTGGGATCAGCGTCGAGCTTCGGGGTGGCGTTTGTGGCCACTGCAACGCTCCCATCCCCTGTAGCAGTGTTACCGTATTCTTCGCCGCACCGCGCCAGTGAAACCGACAGTTCTCGAAATGCGAATTTACCCACTCGAAGTCGCCGCCGGAGTAGTAAAGGTCGCAATCGCTGAGTTTGCACTCCAAAAATGTTACTTCGTCCAGAGTAAAACTCTTCCCCTGGAAATTCTGGTTCCTGTAAGTTTCCATTTGTTTGTCCTCCTAATTAGGTAACTGCTAGATTCTCCAGACATGGTCCATGATCCGTGCTTCCATCGCCGGGGTGCACCGGATCGTTCGGTGTGCTCGTTTCCTGGCTCAGAATACGTTTTGTAGCACTGGCAGCAGCGATAACGCTGTTGCTCTTTGCGAGTTTTCCCAAATTTCCGACATTCGATCCGACAGTTGTACCAAGTCATTTTCTCCCTTGCTTTCTTCGGGTGCGAGAGCGAAAATGACGGTGGGCCTAGAAACCCCGTCCTTTCGGCTTCGGCCTGAGGATGTGCCCTGCCGATAGTTATCAGCTTTCGGCGGGGCGTTAAATTGATGGACCTGGGGGGAGTTGAGCCCCCAGCTTTGAACACCCAGCATGTTCAAGCAGGAACCTTCCCTCAGGCCCAAGAAAATATTTAGGCTAGCTATTCCTGATAACTCATTGGATTGGCTAGCCTTTTTGTTCATGGTGAATATAATAAATAAATGATATTGAAATGTCAAGAAGAATTTTGTTGACAGATAATAAAAAAGTGATAGAATCTCCTGGTGTATGGACCTTCTGGGACTACGTGTCTCCAGGCGGCAATAACATGATTGAGGAATGGATGGTTCAGGACCTATCGGATGAAGGAAGATTGATGTTTTCAAAGCTGCTAAACAACATCCGAAAGACGGAGAATCACTTAAACTGGATGGGATTCAGAAGGTTTATAAGACTCCATAAGGATAGAGTCTGGGAGCTGGAGTTCTCAAGTGATGGGAGAAAATATCGAGTGCTTGGAGACTTTGCGGGAGAAAAGCGGGCCGTTTTGCTAATGGGATGCTATCACAAGGGAGGAAATTATACTCCGGCCGATGCCATCAACCAAGCTTTTAAGAGAAAGGGATTATCGGAAAATGGAACAGCATCTTTTGAACAGCGAAGAATCTCAATTTATTGAAAAACTCGAAGACCGGAAGTACCGTGAGGCTTACATTAGGGCTAGTATTAACGTGAACCTTCCCTCGCAGATTCGCGCTCTGCGTCTCAGGCAGGAGATGACCCAAAAGTCTCTGGCGAACGAAGCGCGGATGAGGCAGCCTCGCATTTCTGCAATGGAGAAGCCTGGTGCGACAAAGTTCAATATTGAAACGCTTGTTCGTGTAGCCGCTGCGTTCAGAGTTGGCCTAATCGTCAAATTCGTCCCGCTCAGTGAAGTGCTGGCCTGGGAAAACGGGTTCTCGCAGGACAGCTTTAATGTCGTGACATTTGAACAGGACAGAGGGCTCCTACCGGCAGCGGCAGCGGCATTTGTGAATACTGGTCGTTTCTCCTCTCCGTCCACATGGATAGTTTCTACTCTCAGACCAATGCAGGCACTTCCTGAAGTTAGCCACGAGATCGCAATGACACCGCCTCCTTCGGATACTGCAACCACTTCTACAATTGGAGAGTTTCTGTTCTAATAAGGATCGTTGGTGGAGGAAACAATGGACGAAACACAGGTACTTCTTACTTCGCGGCCACTCACTCCCGACGAGGTGAAGGCGCGCACGAAAATATCAGAAGACTTTTACAGCGTATTCAGTAATCGGGTGCGAATTGCCGCCTCACCCACAGAGTTCCGGCTGTTTTTCGGAGAAACCTACCCGACCGCAACCGGAGAAATACACATCATTGAAAACCTAAGTGTTGTTCTAACCCCAATGCAGGCAAAGTCCCTAGCAGGGGTTCTGGCCGTTGTCATCCAGAGATTCGAAGCACAAAATGGTCCAATTCTCATGATCCCGAAACCTCAACTGGCAGAGACTCCACAGCCTGCGGCAGAGACTCCACAGCCTGCATACCCACACACGGAACAGCAAGGATAAGCCACTATAGCCTCCTGAGTGCAGCAACACAAATTTCAGGCACTACCCCGTGAGCGGCGGCCTTGACAATCGGGAGATCGGATGATCGGGAGATCGGGTGAACAACGGGGCTGTTCTCCCGATCACCGGATCATGGTAACACAGGAGGAAGGAATATAACCCCGGTCAACTTTTCCTAAATCCTGAATCCCGAATCCTGACTCCTGCCGTTTGGCTGCGAAAAAGACGCTTGACAGGCTATGCTTAATATGATAGCCTAGCAAAGGATGCTTGGCTGTTCTGCCATGACCGTACAGAGCTTACTGTGGGATCTTCCATGCTTGTTTCCAAACTGACAGTATGTCATTGCCTGCCCGCACCATGTAACCATAGTAACTTTAAAAAATGAACGAACCATACGCGAATGTCTATGAAAACAAAGGAGCGCTGTGGAAAACTCGAGACCGAAGCCGGAATGTGTATGAAAAAAAGGTACTTAGCCTTCTAAAGCGGGAATGTTGTTGAAAACGCAGATAGTTAGTAGGTGGCGCGCAGGGAAAAGCTAGGGGCTGCGGAGATACTTTCTTGCGCGAAAGGCAGGACTCCTCAGCATGGCCGGCGTGGGGGATGCGCATTGTTCCCACGTCAGGCTGCGGGTCCGAGTCGAAATATCCGGGATGAACCCTAAACTGGGTCACGATTGGGCACAATTTCCCACTTTTCGGACTTGGAGGTGTTGCAAATGCCACATCATCGAGCCTGGTCACACGTGTTTTGGGAATTTGCCTCCTGAGTCTGCAAAATGACCAAGGTCTTAGGTTGCGAAATGCAACACAAACTAATCCCTCGTTGACTATCGGCTGGCAAAAGAATTGCTCGCCTGAACATCCGGGGGTTTGAGCAAGCGCAAAATTTGGCCATGCTGCTCTGTACTCCAGGCATCAGGGATTCAAGAGTGAAATCCGAACCGATTGATGGAGGGTTATCCTGAACGCAGAGAAGACGAAGCAAACGGCGACTCAGGCGGCCGAAAACAAACCCAGGGTGAAGCTGAACCCCAAAGCGCCTCGTCAGCCCCTGCCACTCCTTCCCCCAGACGTTCGCCTGCGCGGTCCCGAGGAAGTGGCACTGGGTTTTTCGCTCGGGCAGGTCCAGGTTGAGGCACTCCGATGCTTGCAGTGCAAGAATCCGACTTGCGTTGAAGCATGCCCGTTGCACATTAATGTCAAAGAGTTCATAGGCTTGATGGCGCAGGGCGATTTTGCCGGGGCTTTCGATAAGATCAGTGAGGAAAGTCCTTTTCCGGGCATCTGCGGTCGTGTGTGTCAGCATGAGCTTTACTGCGAGCGTGCCTGCCTGCTGGGGAAGAAACTCCAACCGGTGGCGATCGGGTCCCTGGAGCGGTTCGCGGCCGATTATCACCGTCAATCAGCCTCCAATACGCCGCATCCCGTGGCGCTCGACGGGGCCCGCGTGGCGCTGGTGGGGAGCGGCCCCGCTTCCCTCATTGCGGCCTACGATTTGGTGCGAAACGGCTACCGGGTAAGCATATTCGAAGCGCTCCACGGGCTGGGGGGAGTGCTGGCTTATGGCATCCCCAATTTTCGCTTGCCGCGCGAGATTATTCGTGACGAGGTGGACCGCCTCCGAAGCATGGGAGTCGAGTTTCGCACGGATTTCATCGTGGGCAAGACGTGCGCGGTGGAGGATTTGTTCGCGCAGGGATTTCAGGCCATCTTTCTGGGTACCGGCGCCGGCCTTCCACATTTGATGAACATTCCCGGAGAAAACTTGATCGGCGTCTACACCGCCAATGAATACCTGACGCGACTGAATTTGATGGAGGCCTTTCGCTTCCCGGAGTCTGACACACCGGTGCGGATCGGCTCCCGGGTGGTAGTGGTGGGCGGAGGGAACTCCGCCATGGATGCGGCCCGTTGGTCGCGGCGAATGGGCGCCGATACGACGATCATGTTCCGGCGCGGGCGCGCCGAATTGCGTGCCCGGCTGGAGGAGATTGAGCACGCCGAGGAAGAAGGAGTGCGCTTCGATTTCCTGGCTGCGCCGGTGCGCCTCTTCGGCGACGACAAAGGGGTGCTGCACGAGATGGAGTGCATCCGGATGCAGTTGGGAGAGCCTGACGAATCAGGCCGGCCGTCGCCGGTTCCCATGCCGGGGTCGGAATTCCGAATGCCGGTAGATACGGTGGTGATGGCCATCGGTCAAAGCCCCAACCCGACGGTGCAGCGCGCCACCCCACAGCTTCTGACCAAACGTGGCAAGGTTCTGATTGATGCCAACGGGCAAACCAATATTCCCAACGTGTTTGCAGGTGGAGACGTAGTCCGGGGCGGCTCCACCGTCATCCTGGCGATGCGCGACGGCCGCGCTGCTGCTGCCGCGATTCATCGCGCCCTCGAGCAGCAGGCGTCTGTGGCACAGGCACTCTTGCCTGTGTCACCTGTCCCGGCAGTCGACAGTACACAGGCAAGAGTGCCTGTGCCACCGAGCTTGGACAATCGGATTCTGGAGAAGCGGCTGCTCACGCCCGAGATTGCTTGGCTACAAGTGGAAGCCCCGGAAGTTGCAAAACATTGGAAGCCGGGTCAGTTCGTCATCATCCGGCCCACCCAAGGGAGTGAGCGCATCCCGCTGACGATTGTAGATGGAGACGAAGCGACGGGGAGCATAACGCTCGTTGTCCAGGCGGTCGGAAAGACAAGTCGCGCCACGGTTCGGCTCGAGGTCGGGGACCGATTGGCAGACCTTCTGGGACCGCTCGGGCAAGCGGCCAGCATCGAGAAAGTCGGAAACGTCCTGTGCGTCGCCGGGGGAGTAGGGGTCGCCGAGTTACTGCCCGTGGCACGTGCTTTCAGAGAGGCGGGGAACCACGTCACCGCTCTGTGCGGCGCGCGTTCATCAGCCCAGATTATTCTTGATGTGGAACTCCGCTCGGCGGCCGACGAAGTGCTTTGGGCAACCGATGATGGCTCGGCAGGTCTGCACGGCACCGTCGTGGACCTGATGCGCGCTTGGCGGGCGGGCAACGCTTGCACGCTTGGGGTAGCCCATGTTATCGGGCCGATTCCCATGATGCGCGCTGCCGCCGGGGTCACCCGCGAATGGGCGGTCCCGACTTATGCCAGCCTGAATCCCATTATGGTGGATGGTACCGGGATGTGCGGAGGATGCCGGGTCACCGTGGGCGGGAAGGTTCGGTTCGCCTGTGTTGATGGGCCGGAGTTCGACGCGCACCAAGTGGACTTCGATGAGTTAACCCGCCGCACTCGCGCCTACCTCGAGCAGGAACGCGTCTCCCGCGAGCGGCACGAATGTTCGATCGGTTTGGGAAAATAATCGCGCGGCCCGCCACAGAAGGGGAGTATCATAGTATTTTGGCTCAAATGGCTCTCGTGGGACTCTTCACCCCTTCGCTCCTTTTCGGTCGAGGGTGAGTGCGGATAAGCAGCCAAATCTCGAAGTGAACCATCATTACTACTATGGCCCAAGAACAAACGCCAAATGAAAGCAAAGAGAAGAGAGTGAGATTGGTTCGCCCGTCGATCGTCTTGCTCTGCGGACCCGCTGCCTGCGGAAAGTCGACTTTTGCGCGCCGCCTCTTTCGCCCCACGCAAATCATCTCTTCGGACTGGGCGCGAGCTCGCGTGTGCGACGACGAGCGGGATCAGCGTTTTCAAACCCAGGCCTTCGCTCTCGTCCACTACCTAGCGGAATTGCGACTGAGCTTGAACCGGCTCTGTGTGGTGGATTCAACCGCGCTCACCGAGCACCACCGGAAGGAATATCTGGAATTGGCAAAGAGGTTTCAGGTTCCTTGCGTGGTTTTCCTTTTTGATGTTCCGCTCGAGAAATGTGTCGAGCGTGACCGATCGCGCCCGAGGACGGTAGGACGTCCTGTGATCGAGCGCCAGCACCTGGCTTTTGGGCAGACGAAGGCGGACATTCGGCAGGAAGGATTTGACGAGATCATCGAACTGGGCGACGAAGACATGGACAAGGTTCAGATTGAGATTATCTTTCGCCCCATTTCGCAGCCTGCGGGGATGCCGGCCCGGCGTCCGCAAGGCGAAACCCGCCATACTCCTCGCCCCTGGCAGCAGGGAACTGGAAGGGAGCCTGCCGTCCGTGAGGCGAAGCCGCCTTCGCACGTGCATCCTCCAGGCGCCGCGCGCGAGCAAGCCAAGCCTGAAGTCCGGCCTGCGAGTCCGCCCTCGAAGGCGCCTCCTGCCCCTGCAACAGCGCCTGGTGAAGCTGCTAATGTGGCTGGCTCCTCAGCACCTGCCGAGGCTCTTCCGCCGCCCTCACAGAGCGGAACCCAGACCACCCCCAGCGAAACGGCCACACCGCCTGCTACATCTCAAGGCAAGCCGGTTGGACAGAACCATTCGTAGTGTAGCGCCCACGAATTTTGGAGTGCGGCCGCTTGCGGCCGCTTTTGCGTCTCGAACTTGCTCGAGGCGACGCCGTAGCGCTGACCCCGCAGGGCGGGGTCAGCACGATGGGAAAGCAAGAAAATGCCGATCCCGCAATGCGGGATCGGCGCTACAAGGCCCGCTGAGGCGGGCAGCGCAATGCTATCGCGCAAGCTCAGCGGTCCGTCCTTCCGTCCAGGCGGTCATACACGGTTCGGGCGCAGGTTGAGCCCAAGGACTCGTTGTAAAGGGATCGCAAGCGAAGGATCTCGCGAACTTCCTCATCAAAGCGGTGGAGTGTTTGGAGTTCGGCTTTTCGAATGGGGAACCTTGTGCCCCGGTGGTGCCAGAACTTCTGGTATCCGCGGTCCTCAAGTTCACAGTTCAAGCCGCGGATGATGAAATAAGGCGGGCCAAGAAGAAGCCAGGCTTGCTCTGCCTTCAGTTCCAGGTATTGCAGGCAGTTGTATTTCTTTACGCCGATTGAGCCAGGGGATACGCCAGCCTCCACAATCTCAAAACCGGAGGTGGTAAATTTTTTCCGAATGTCGGTCGTCACTACCTGCTCTTGTCCCATCCCATTCGACTCCAGAAAGTTCACAAGCTCGCAATCGAGACCCTAGAATGTGAATCTAATCCATTGCTGGCAAGAAGCGCAAGGGCTGAGGCTTCGAAAGAGCAAAGAATAGTTGAGGGTCCGCTAGTACCGGCATTGCCCCTGCGATAGTTGGTGCGGCGCGGGCAGGGCTCAGTATAATAATTACGCAAGATTTGTAACGGGTGGACCCCCAAGAGATTTTTGTTTACCCCAGGCGGGCCATGACTCTGAAACTAGGGGATGTGCATCTGGAAGCCATCCGGCGACACAGCGCAGGGGACTACCCCAGCGAATGCTGCGGCATTTTTCTAGGTAAGGTCAGCGCTGAGGTGAAGCAGGTCACCGAGGTCGTGGCGCTCAAGAACCTGCGCCACGATCCGAGTCGTGCGCAGGAGCTCTTGCCGGTGGATGATACGGGCCAGGAAACGGAGCGCAACCGCTTCCTGATCGATCCGCTCGACCAGTTGCGGGTGGAGAAGGACGCGCGGGCGAGAGGTTTAGAGGTTCTGGGTTACTACCATTCTCACCCGGATCATCCGGCGCGGCCTTCGATCTACGACCGCGAACACGCCTGGCCGCGGTATTCTTATGTTATAATTCCCGTTGAACGGGGCGTCCCGAAGGATTTGACGAGCTGGGTTTTAGCAGAGGATCGCGGGGCTTTTCGCGCGGAGCAGGTTGAGATAGTGGATTAACCGATTGAGGGCACTGCTTCCTCAAGTAAAGGTTGAATCCTTCGGGCTCAGAATGCATCGAAATTAGTTAGGGCGGGAAGGCTGCTGGCCGCGAGGCCGTTCGAAGCCGCATCCCGGGGAGCAAGAATGCCGGTCAAGGTGATCATTTTCCTGCAAAGGGAACAAACTCCCTTGAATGAAAACGACGTACTCAGTATCGTTCCTTCCATTGCCGGCGGTACGGCCCTCCGTTGTATCTGTAGCTAGCCTGGGCTCCCATCCGCCGCGGCGGATGGTGAATCCCGGGCGCACTCCTCACCCGCGACCCCAATCAATACCGAATAGCGTGTTGCGTAGGCTGGCCTTGAAGCCGGGTTTCAGGGCACACAATTCACTATCGAGAGGATACTCAATGTCGAACATTTACCAGGATAACTCTTTCAGTATCGGAAGGACTCCGCTCGTACGGCTTAACCGGGTGACCGACGGAGCCAAGGCAACCGTTTTGGCCAAGATCGAGGGCCGCGGCCCGGGCTATTCCGTGAAGGACCGGATCGGGGCGGCGATGATTTGGGACGCCGAGAAGCGAGGCGTTTTGACAACAGGGAAGGAGATCATTGAGCCCACCAGCGGCAATACTGGAATCGCTCTGGCATTCGTTGCCGCCGCGCGAGGCTACAAGTTGACGCTCACCATGCCCGAGACTATGTCGCTCGAGCGTCGTCGAGTGATGGCAGCCCTGGGCGCCAACTTGATCCTCACCCCGGGGCCGGAGGGCATGCCCGGTGCGATCAGGAGGGCGCAGGAGATTTATCAATCCGATACCAACCATTATTTCCTGCCTCAGCAGTTTGAGAATCCTGCCAACCCCGATATCCACGAAAAGACCACCGGGCCCGAGATTTGGGACGACACCGACGGTACAATTGACGTGTTTGTGTCCGGGGTAGGCACGGGCGGGACCCTCACCGGCGTTTCCCGCTTTATCAAGAAAACCAAGGGCAAACAAATCCTGTCGGTGGCGGTCGAGCCGACGGCGAGCCCTGTCTTGACTCAATTCACTTCTGGTCAGCCCTTGAAGCCCGGTCCGCACAAGATCCAGGGAATCGGAGGCGGCTTCGTTCCGAAGGTTCTCGACCTGTCGCTTGTGGACCGTATCGAGCAGGTCTCGAACGAAGAGGCGATTGAATTTGGCCGGCGGCTGACGAGGGAGGAAGGTATCCTGAGTGGCATTTCCTGCGGCGCCGCGACGGCCGTGGCCGTGCGATTGGCGAAGCAGCCCGAGTTTGCCGGGAAGATTATCGTTACGGTCTTGCCGGATTCCGGTGAGCGATACTTATCCACCGTGCTCTTTGAGGGAATCGGCTAGTGTGCGGGGGCGAGGAGTCGAGAGTCGAGGAGTCAAGGAGTCGAGAACTCGATAAGTT
>JBEKUR010000153.1:0-14482 GCA_049514855.1 Terriglobia bacterium | reverse complement strand
GCCGAGTACGGACGCAACTCCTCGGCCGTGACCAACGTGGTAACCAAGTCGGGAACCAACAGCGTTCACGGGACGCTGGGCTACTTCCACACCGACAATCGCCTGACGGCGGGAAACATTTTCCAGCAGCAGACTATCGTACGCTATGATGGCTCAACCGACCGTATTCCCGTCTTTCAGCGCAATGAAGGTAACTGGAGCTTGGGCGGGCCCATCCGGAAGGACCGCACCTTCTTCTTCGCTTCGATGGATTTCTTGCGGTCGGGTGCGGGATCAACCCAGGTGGGCACCGTGCTCACGCCGGACTTGATCAATTACCTGAAGGCGAATTATCCCAATAACAAGTCGACCTTCCTGGCTAATAGCTTCCCGCCCATCGGTACGCCCGTGGGGGTTGCGGCCACGGCGGGCTCTGTGGCGGGCAGCAGTTGCACCGGGAGTGGAACAATCCCCACCCCCATTGGGGCTTTGCCCTGCAACTTCCCGATCACCGAAAATATCTCATCCAGCTACACGAATCCTCGGAACGGCCGACAGTGGAATATACGCCTCGATCAGAACTGGCGCAACGGCAAGGACCGGCTGTATGGCAACTGGTACAGGACGAGCCGACAAGCGACTTTCGCAACCTCGATCTATCCGGCGTTCACCATGCCCGAGCCCGAATACGGGGAGTACTTCAATCTGAACTTCACCCATATCTTCTCACCCACGTTGCTTTACGAAGGGTCGTTGACAGTGACTCGGGTGCGAGGAGACGTGGATTTGAGTGGTTCGCATCCCGAAATTCCCAACATCAACGTTCCAGGGTTGACTGCGTACGGAATGGGGTTCAGCGGTCCGACCTTCATCCAGACCAACGGTGAGTGGCGGAACGTGCTGAGTTGGAACCGTGGAAAGCACGCTTTCAAATTTGGCGCCAATTACACGCATGACGATGGTTGGGGTAGCGGGGCCCAATTCGGAGGTGAGTACAGCCGCTATTTCTACCGCTTCACCAACCTGTTCGATTTCGCCCTCGACAATCCTGTCGAAGAGAGCCATTACGGGTTTAATCCCGCTACCGGAGGGCAGATCGGGTACAGCTTCCTTCCCGTCTTTACCCACTGGGGGGCTTTTGTCAACGATGAGTGGAAGCTTAAGTCGAACTTGACCGTTAGTCTGGGGCTTCGCTATGACCTGTTCGGGGTCCCGTACGAGCAGCACAAGCCCAAGGGCCTCTTCTCGCGAATTGTGTTTGGCAGTGGGAACGACTTTGCCTCAAGGATCGCGAACGCGTCGATGATCCAAGGTGCTCCGCTCCTCGGCTCCGACAAGAACAACTTCGCTCCTCGTATCGGCATCGCCTGGGATCCGACAGGGAAGGGAAAGATGTCGGTCCGCGCGGGCGCGGGGGTCTTCACTGATAGGTTTTCTGGACAGTTTTTCCACGACTGCTGTGTCCAGCTTCCGCTGTTCGCGGTTATCACAGCAAATGCGTTCATCCCCGGGCCGAAACCCGTCTACGGCTTTGGCACATCGAAGACTGCACCCTATGGATACCCGCCGATGACGGGCATTACGGTCGGCGTCGATCCGAAGGGCGGCGCCCTGGGGGCGAAGAGCGGCATCCAACCGTGGGACCCGAACCTGCGCGTTCAGTATTCTGAAAACTGGTTCGTCGGCATACAGTACGCCTTCACCAACAACTGGGTGGTGGAGGGCAACTATGTCGGCTCGAGCGGTCACAAGCTGTACCAAGGCTATGACGTCAACCGCTTCGACGGCGACCTGCTCGACGGTACGCTGGATCGGCTGAATTCGAGCTTCGGAAGCATCGATTACGGTCAGTCCAATGGCGCGTCAGCCTATACGGGCGGCAACTTCAGTGTGAAGAAGCGATTCAGCCGCGGTCTGGATTTCCAGGCTGCTTACACGGTTGGCAAGGCCCAGGATAGTGCCAGTAGTTACGGCACAGGCCTCACGATGGTGGATATGTCCAACTTGAGGCTCAACTACGGCCTTTCCGACTTCGACGTCCGCCACAAACTCGCTGCCAGCTTCGTGTACGATATCCCGGGTCCGAAAACCGGGTTCTTAAGCAAGCTGGCTGGCGGATGGCAGGCTGGCGCTATCGTCATCCTCCAGAAGGGCGGCCCGTACAGCGTCCTGTGTACCGATGCCTTTGTCCCGATTACGGATACGGGTGGAAAGATCATCGGGAACAGCGGCTGCGACTACAACGCCGACGGGTTCAATGCTGACTATCCCAAGCTGCCCTCGTTCGGCAGATTCAAGAGTGGGAACAAACAAGAATTCCTGAATGGTATCTTCACGAGGTCCGATTTCCCAGTACCGAGCCTGGGTCAGGAAGGAGATCTCGGCCGCAATTCCTACATCGGTCCGGGATACATCAACACTGACTTCAACCTCGTCAAGAACAACAAGATCCCGTGGTTCTGGAAGGATGAGGCCGCAAGCATTCAGATCCGGGGTGAGTTCTTTAACCTGTTCAACAACGTGAACCTGCAAAACCCCGATGGAGGCTTGTCGGACGGCACCTTCGGAAAGTCCACGTCGGTCTACCCTGCAAGAAACATTCAGTTTGGCCTGAAGGTGATATTCTGATCGAGTCCACACACCTGGCCCCGCCGCTCCAATGCCTGGGGCGGCGGGGCCGGGTGTTTTGTTCCGCCCGACCCCTCAATTCCACTTCAGGAGGCCCGTGCCCATGGCGATTAAGACTGCCCTGTCTCGCCGACAGTTCCTGCAAGGGACCGTGACGGCAACCGCTCTCGCCTACGCAGGCGGAGTCGCAGGCTCTTCAGCCGAGAGCGCACCAACCTCTCGCGAAAAGCTCTTTCCGTTCGGTTATTCGGACGTGAAGCTTACGGGTGGTCCGCTGAAGGCCCAGTTCGAACGGCTCCACACCGCCTATTTGGGGCTGGATGAAGATCGCCTTCTCAAGGTCTACCGCTTGCGCGCGGGACTGCCCGCGCCCGGGGAGGACATGGGCGGATGGTACGATCCCGCCGAGGCGTTCGGCCCCGGCCATAGCTTTGGGCAGTACGTTTCGGGCCTCGCTAGATTTGCCAAGGCCACCGGCGATACTGCCACGCAGCAAAAGGTCAAAAGACTGGTGGAAGGATTTGCTGCGACCATCGACCCGGATGGTTATTCTTACGCCAGCGGACGAGCCTCCACCTCATTCCCCGCGTATATCCTCGACAAGCACCTCATTGGCTTCCTCGACGCCTATCAGTTTGCCGGCGTGTCCTCCGCCCTTCCCACGGCTCAAAAGATCATCAAGGGTGCAGTGCGCTATTTGCCGCCGAGGGCCCTCGAGCGAGACGAGGAGCCCAAGCACTCTCCCTACGATGAATCCTACACGCTGCCGGAAAACTTCTTCTACGCCTACGAACTGACCGGCGAACCGGACTTGCTGGCATTGGCAAAACAGTTCCTCTTCGACCGGAGATACTATGAGCCGCTGTCGCGAGGGGAGAACGTCCTGCCCGGCCTCCACGCGTACAGCCACGTGAACGCGCTGAGTTCAGCAGCGCGAGCCTACCTGCACCTGGGGAACCCGATGCACCTCCAGGCAATCCGGAACACCTGGGACATGCTCGAGAAGACTCAGCAATTCGCGTCGGGCGGATGGGGACCTGACGAGGCGTTTGTGGTGCCGAACAAGGGGTTGCTGGCACAAAGTCTCAATACCAGCCACGCGCATTTTGAGACCCCCTGCGGCGCGTACGCCCATTTCAAACTGGCTCGTTACCTCCTGCGCTTTACCGGCGAGGCGCGTTACGGGGACGGACTCGAGCGGGTGCTTTATAACACCGTCCTGGGCGCCAAGGACCCCAAGGGTGATGGCCACTTCTTCTACTACTCGGATTACCATGCCTCGGCGCAGAAAGGTTATCATCCTGACAAATGGCCTTGCTGCTCCGGAACGCTTCCCCAGGTCGTGACGGATTACTTGATCAGCGCCTATTTCCGGAGCGACGAGGGGATTTACGTAAACCTCTTCGTGCCTTCTGAAGTGCTTTGGCAGTACAAGGGAATGCCTATCAAGCTCACCCAGACCACGAGCTTCCCGGAATCCGAGACCTCGGAGCTGCGGCTCGAGCTTCCGTCTGCCGCGGAATTCACCCTCAACATTCGAATTCCGGGCTGGCTCCAGGCGCCAGCCCAGGTTCTCGTCAACAACAAGACTGCCCCTGTTGACCCCAAACCCGGGACTTTCGCAGCCATCCAGCGGAAATGGGACAACAACGACACCGTGCAGGTGAAGTTGCCCCTGTCGTTCTCGATGGCTCCCATTGACGACCAGCACCAAGATACCGTGGCCTTGATGCGAGGCCCAATCGTGCTGGTGGCACTCGAGCCCGGGCTCCAGATTTCGCCGCGGGCAATCGCGTCGTCAGACTGGCTGAAGCCGGCAACTCATGCGCCAGGTTCATTCGAACTACCCGCGCCGAGTGCAAGGGTGCGGTTCGTACCCTTCTATGCTGTGGGGGACGAAGCCTACACGACCTACTTCACCAGGGTCTGAACTCCGGGCGAAGAACTGTGGGCATCGAATGTCGGCGGAGCGAAGCGCTGTGGGGTGGAGTGGCTCGCTGTCGCCTTCCGGGATGGTGAGCGGTGATAGAGTGAGAGCGCCGCTCCGGCTGTCCAAACGTCGTCCAGGTGGCGCGCGCTGCTCCGCGAATCGAGGGAGCGAACTTTCCTTGCGATCTTTCAGCCCAGCGCCTATCATTTGCTATGCCTTCGAATGACCTCACGGAATCAGAGAGCGAAGTCATGGTGAAGTTATGGCATCTGGTCCTAGTCGCCGCCCTCTCAGGGGCCGCGCTGCTCGCTTGGGGTAAGAAGCAAAAGGTCGTCGTCTACCAAAACACCGCCCCGGGTGTAGTTTTTACGGGCTCGAAGTCATGCGAAGGCGCGGGGTGCCACACGGAGCTTTGCCGCAGCTACTTTCAGACGCCGCACGGCGATTCCATGGGCCCCGCCAACGCACCGGCCGAGCTCGCCAAGATCCCAGATCAGGCCACGGTCTATGACCAGAAAGTGGACCGCTATTACCAGGTGGCGCGGGCCGGCTCCGACCTCTATCAGGTGCAATACCAGCTTGATGCGAGTGGAAACAAAATCTTCTCTTCAGCCCAAAAGCTTGAATACAGGATCGGAGGTCACCTGACGGGCACCATCTTTATCATCCGCTGGGGTCAGAACCTCTTTCAGGCGCCGCTTTCCTATTACGTCCGAGCCGCGCGGTGGGACTTGGCTCCAGGCTATGAAGGCGCCCCTCGCCCTTTCAACCGGCCCATTTCGCTCTGCCCCTATTGTCACAACGGACAGCCTGAGGTGGTGCCCAACCGCGCTGGCGTGTACCGTGCCCCCCCGTTCCGCTTCATGGAATATGGCATCGGTTGCGAAGTCTGCCACGGCCCCGGTGAGTTACACCTGCGGGAGGTCAGCCAGCATTCCCGCCGAAAGCCCGGCAAAGTGGACCTCACAATCGTGAACCCCGCAAAGCTTTCGCCTCGCCTGGCGGATGACGTGTGCTTGAAGTGTCACGAGGGGTGGAACGCGCGCGTCTTGCAGCCGGGAAGGAGCGAACTGGATTTCCGGCCTGGAACACCGCTTTATGAAACCGTGGCTCTGTTCAAGGTTCCGGTAAGAGAAGAGCAGCGCGCGGAACTGGAGCGACTGGAGTCCCTTCCTCCAGTCAAGGGAACGCTGGCCACTCCCATGTGGTTTAAGCACTCGTTGATGGCCATGAGCAGGTGTTTCCACGAGAGCCAAGGTCGGATGAGATGCATCACTTGCCATATTATTCACAACCCTCCCACCGCTGTGAACAAGGTGGCGTACTACCGCGAGAGGTGCTTCACTTGCCACACCAACGAAAGTTGCAAGCTTCCGCTGGCAGACCGCACACGCCACGAACCGGCGAATGACTGCGCGGGCTGCCACATGCCCAGGAAAGGTGTGGCAGGAATTCCCCACTCGGATGACACCAACCACCGCATCGTACGCCGACCTGGACAGCCGTACCCGGACTATGCTTTCGAGGGGAGCGACCCGGACCTGCCGGGTCTCGTGTGCATCAACCGGCGGGGGGAGGATGCAACCCAACCCATTCCTCCCCTGATCAAACTGCTCGCTTACAACGAGGTCATGCTCAGCAAAAGACTGCCTGAGGCCACCCGTTACTTCCTTGAACTTTTGGAGCAATTAAGAACATCGGCGCCGGACGAACCCGTAGTGCTTGCCTTCTTGGGACGGAAAGCTATGGCAGGCCAGGATTACGACAAAGCCGTTCAGTACCTGACCCGCGCGATCGAAAGAGGCGCCGACTACGACACGACGTACCTTGATCTCGGCGAAGCGCTCTCCAAGATGGGACGTGTTGAAGGATCGGCGGAGGTCCTCGAGCGGGGCGTTGCCACTTGGCCATTCTCAGCCGACCTCCAGCAGGCGCTGGTGCTGCGCTACATGGCCCTGGATCGCATCCCGCAGATGCTCGACGCCCTAAGGCGATATCTGCGGTTGTTCCCGGAAGACGCCGTTGCCCGCGAAGCGTTGGCGGGGGCGGAAGATCGTAACCCTTAACCGCCACGTCTGGGGCTTCGGGCTCGTCCGAAACCGCGCAAGCGGCGACATCCTTGTTGAGTGACCCATGAGCGACTCGACCCAGAAATCCGATTGGCACGCAGCGCTTTCGTACGCCAACCAGATCCTGGCCCTGGAGCCAGGCGATGCCGAGGCGCAGAAGGCCGTGAAGGATTGCACCCTAGCCCTCAGTCGCCAGGCTGTACATTAGGCCCTGGCGCACAAAGGGGATTGCGAATAAAGCAAGTCCATTTGAAGGAGGAATTCATGAATAACCATAATCACCCTACGAGGAGGCAGTTTGTTTCTACGGCAGCAGCAGTGGCGGGAGCGGCGCTGCTGCGCGATCGCGTTTTTGCAGCTCCCGGGCAGGTCAGTCCCGTCATCACGCCGGGAATGAGAAACAAAACGGAAAGCAAGCAGAAAATCCCGGCAGGGAAGGTCCAGCCTTTCCCCTTGTCCCAGGTTCGCCTGGGCAAGGGCCCGTTTCTGGATGCCTTGGAAGCGGACCGTCGCTATCTGCACCTGCTCCCCTCTGACCGGCTTCTGCATACCTTTCGCGTGAACGCCGGTCTCCCCTCATCGGCTGAGCCGTTCGGAGGATGGGAGAAACCCGATTGCGAATTACGCGGCCATTTCACGGGAGGCCACTACCTGTCCGCTTGCGCATTAATGTATGCCAGCGCCGGGGACAGTGATCTAAAGGACAAGGGCAATGCGCTGGTCAGCGAATTGGCCAAGTGCCAGAAGGCCCATCAGAACGGCTATCTCAGTGCCTTCCCCGAGGAATTCTTCGACCGGTTGCGCGAGGGCCAGCGCGTTTGGGCGCCCTTCTACACCTATCACAAGATCATGGCAGGCCTTCTGGACATGTATGTCCACTGTGCAAGCGACGAAGCGCTCGCCGTAGTCGAAGGAATGGCGGGGTGGGTCCAGCACTGGCAGGAAAGCATCAGTGACGAGCACATGCAACGGATTCTGCAAACTGAATTCGGCGGCATGAATGAAGTGCTCGGGAATCTCTCTGCCGAGACCGGCAAACGGCAATACCTGGAACTGGCAGGGCGCTTCGAGAAGACCATGTTCCTTGATCCCTTAGCGGGGCATCGCGACGAATTGAAAGGGATTCACGCCAATACCCACATACCGCAAGTCATCGGTGCTGCCCGCCGCTACGAGCTCACTGCTGAACCTCGGTACCACGACATCGCCTCGTATTTTCTTCAGGAGGTCACTAGCGAACGGATCTACTGCACGGGAGGCACCAGCAATGACGAGTTCTGGCGAACGCCGCCCGGAAAACTTTCGACGGAACTGGGCAAGCACACCGAGGAGTGCTGCTGCGGCTACAACATGCTCAAACTTGCGCGCCACGTCTTCGGGTGGACGGCCGACCCGCGCGTGATGGACTATTACGAGCGCACCCTTTTCAACAGCCGCCTCGGGACGCAGAACCTCGAAGACAGCGGAATGGGCTACTTCCTCCCACTCGGGTCAGGTTACTGGAAGTACTTCAACACACCCTACGACTCCTTCTGGTGCTGCACCGGAACAGGGGTGGAGGAGTTTGCCAAGACCGCCGACAGCATTTACTTCCACGATCACCACGGCATCTTCGTGAATCTCTTCATCGCCTCGGAAGTGAACTGGCCTGAAAAGGGCTTACGTCTCGAGCAGCACACCGGTTTCCCTGAGGAAGAAGGCACAACCTTGTTAGTTCACTTAGATAAGCCCACAGAGATGGCCGTCAACATCCGGATTCCCTACTGGGCGACCCAGGGAGGCACGGTTAAGCTCAATGGGACGACTCTTCCCGCTTTCTCCAGCCCCAGTAGCTACTTGACACTGGACCGAGCCTGGAGAGAAGGCGACCGAATAGAAGTCCGCCTGCCCATGAGCCTCCGCATCGAGACCATTGCGGATGATCACACGCTCCAGGCCGCGATGTACGGACCGCTGGTTCTGGCCGGGCGGTTGGGGACGGAGAAGCTCACGAAAACGCTGTGTTATTCGGCATACGACACCGCCCCGACCGGTGACCCGATTCCCGTTCCCGCCATGGCCACCAGCCCGAATGATCCGGTGGGTTGGCTGAAGCCGGTCTCCGACCAACCCCTGACTTTCCAAACTGTGGGGCAGGCGCAGAAGATCAGCTTGATCCCGCTCTACAGGCTGTTCGGAGAAAGGTACGCCGTTTACTGGAAAACGACTTCTGGTGCGCTCTGAAGACGGACTCCCTCCATCGAGGTCGGATCGCCCAAAGCTTCGTCGACCTCCCCGAACAGATTGTGGAGTTCGGCGTTGTCCTTGCGGCGGATCAGGTCCCGCAGGAGGAGTCCCGCCTTGCCAGACGACGAAGAATCCGTAGTTCTGTCCTGCACCAAACCCACAGCAGATTCTTCGCCCACAGAACGGACTCAGGGTGAGACGCTGGCAAGGTCTTTCAGCACTTCGCTGGCGTAAGGAGCTGAAATGGCACTTCGAGTCGCGATTGACATCGGCGGGGGCTTTGCAGACCTCCTGGCGGTGGACGAGGAAAGCGGGCAAATGTCCTGGTCCAAGACCCGAACCACCCCGGATGACCTGGGCCGATGCGTCAAAGAAGTCTTCAAGCTGAGCGGAATCGATCCCGCCAAGGTCAGCCAGCTCCTTCACGGTCAAACGCTGGTCATCAACACCATTCTCCAGAGAAAGGGCGTCAAAGTCGGACTGATCACTACCAAAGGCTTCCGCGACATCCTCGCTCTTCAGAGATCGAATCGCCGGGATGTCTTCAACCTTCGATATTTGAAACCGGAGCCGTTCGTTCCCCGCACCAGAAGGCTGGAAGTCACCGAGCGCACCTTGGCGGACGGCCGGGTTCTTCAACCGCTCAATGAGGAAGAGCTGCGGAACGCCTACAGCACCCTGCTCAAAGAGCAAGTGGAAGGGATCGCCATCTGCTTTATCAACAGTTATAGCAATCCTGCCAACGAAGTCAGGGCAGCAGAGATCATCAACGATCTCTGCCAGGGGCAGAAGTCCGACGGGACTCCCTTTGTGTCGATTTCGAGCGAAATCTCCCGAGAATGGAGGGAATACGAGCGTACCAACACCTGTGTGTTGAATGCCTACGTGAGGCCCCCGATTGACAAATACCTGCGCAACCTCGCCCGCGATTTTCACCAGCTAGGGATGGACGCCACCCTCTACATGATGCTCTCGGGCGGCGGGGTCGCCTCTTTCGATTACGCCGCCCAGCGGCCGATTGAAACCGTGGAATCCGGGCCGGTGGCGGGCGTGGTGGGAGCGCTCGCGGTTGCCGAGCGTCTCGGAACGAGGAACATCCTGGCCCTCGACGGCGGAAGCACCACTACGAAAGCCAGTCTCGTCGAGGACCTGCAGATGAGGTTTACGCCCGACTATGCCGTGGAGAGAACGGAATACCGGCCGGGCTATCCCATCAAGGTTCCCGTCGTGGACATCAATGAGATCGGGATCGGCGGCGGCAGCATCGCGTGGCTGGACGAGGTCGGGAGCCTCCGGGTTGGTCCTCTGAATGCCGCTGCGGATCCGGGACCGGCCTGTTATGGGTTGGGGGGGACACAACCCACGCTGACGGATGCGTACCTTGTGGCAGGGTTCCTCAATCCGAACTATTTCCTGGGAGGCGCCCTGAAAATCTATCGGGATTCGGCAGAGAGGGCCGTATCCACGATTGCGGACCATTTCCAGATTTCGCTCGAGGAAGCGGCGTTCGCTATCCTGCGAATCGCGAACGACAATGCCGCGCAACTCCTCCGGCTTGTCTCGGTGCAGCGAGGTTACGATCCGCGCGATTTCGCCTTAGTGGCTTACGGCGGTTCCGGTCCGATGATCGCTCCCTTCATCGCCGAAGAACTGGAAATCCCCAAGATTGTTATTCCCGCCATTCCACCGGGAAACTTCTCGGCGTGGGGATTGTTGATGAGCGATATCAAGCATACTGTGGTGCAGACTTTGGTCAGGCGGCTGGATTCGGCGGACACGGGGAGCCGCCTGAATAGCGCCTACGAAGTTTTAGAGCGGCAGATCCTGGCCTTGTACGCTCAGGAAGGAGTCACCTCGGGCGTGCAGTTAGAGAGAACCGCCGACCTCCGCTACTACGGCCAGGAACATACCCTCACCGTGCCAGTCGGGACGGGGCGACTCACCGAAGAAGAGGTCCACACGATCGGGTCCACTTTCAATCAGTTTCACGACAGGGAATATGGATTCCGCCTCGAAAGCCCTGTGGAATTGGTGAACCTGCGCGCGTGTGGGGTGGCGGTCGTAAGGAAACCGGGGCCGGAGCCGGCCAAGTCCGCGGCGCCAAGTACTCGAGAGTTGCAGGGAGCGGATCGAATGGTCTTCTGGGGAAACGCGGGCCGCCTGCGCACCGCGGTATACCGCCGGGATCTCTTGCCGGCCGGGGCTCACTTCCGCGGCCCCGCCATTATCGAGGAACCCACCACCACCATAGTCATCCCCAGCTCGTTCACGGCAGTCGTCCACGAAACTGGAAACCTTATCCTGGAGCGAACCTAAAATGGCCTTGTCAGGCGGCGGTGACGCTTTCACGCTCAACATCATCCATAACGCGCTGGTTTCCGCCAGCGATGAGATGTTCACGGTAACAGCTCGAACCGCGAAAAGCCCCATCATCTATGACGTTCTGGACTTCTCCGCGGCGCTAACGGACCCGGAGGGAAATGTCACGGCACAGGCCGTGTCTTGCCCGGTGTTCGTGGGAGTGCTTGACTTCACGGTCAGGGGAGTCCTGAAGAAATACGGCAGGGAGGGATTGCGGCCGGGAGACGTCATCATTCTCAACGACCCCTACATTTCGGGGACACATCTGAACGACGTCGCGATCGTCATGCCCATATTCTATCGCGACACCCTCGTGGCCTTCGCCGCCAGTAAAGGTCACTGGAACGACATCGGGGGAATTACGTTTGGGAGCTGGGGGCCGGGAAGAACCGAGATTTTCCAAGAAGGGTTGCAGATTCCACCCTGCAAGGTTTACGCGGAGGGGAAGCCCAGCGTTGACATCCTGGAAATCATCAAAGCCAATTGCAGAATCCCGGAGATGTCCATCGGTGACCTGGAAGCTCAGGTGGCCGGGGTCAGAGTCGCCGGCAAACGCGTAGGGAAAATCATCGACAAATACGGGCTCGAGACCTACTTCGCCGCGGTGGAGAACATCCTCAGGACGGGGGAGCAGACCGCCAGAAACCGTCTCCAATCCTTGCCCCAGGGCCGGTTTCGTGCCGACGATTTCCTGGACGAGGGTGGAAAGGACGATCAGCCACTGCCGGTGCATGCGGAGATCGAAATCAACGACCACGAATTCAAGGTCGACTTCAGCGGCAATGCGGCGCAACTTCCCTTCTCCCTCAATACGACTTATCCGGGGACGGTAGCGGCGGTGCGAATCGTATATATGTGCCTGATCGATCCCCACGCCCGCTACAATCAAGGCCTCGTTTCCCGGTTGAAGGTCATCGCGCCGGAAGGGACTGTGTTCAACGCGGTCAGACCGGCTCCCGTTTCGGTTTACTGGGAGGCGCTGACCTATGCGGCAGATCTCGTGTGGAAGGCCCTGGCGCCCCACGCTAAGGACAGGCTTACGGCCGGCCATTTCTTGAGCGTCGTCGGGTTGATCCTCGCCGGAGTCAACGACAAGACCGGCGAGCCGTTCGCCTTGGTGGAACCGAATCCCGGTGGCTGGGGCGCCGGATACGACCGGGACGGCGAGAGCGGGTTGGTAAGCTTTGCCGACGGGGAAACCTTCGCCTCCAGTGTCGAGATCCTGGAAAACAGGTATCCTCTGCTGGTCGACAGGTACGGGTTCAACACCGAGGACGGCGTCGGCCACGGCAAGTATCGAGGCGGCTTCGGTATTGTCAAGGATTACCGAATCCTGAACAGTGCGGCTGAACTGACGACCGACATCAATCGGGCCGTCGTCCGTCCCTGGAGCATGGAGGGCGGCGGACAGGGCACGCTCAATTGCATCGAAGTGCTGAGGGGAGAGGAAATCCTGCACCGAATAAGGAAAACCGTAGCCTGCAAACTGCAAAAGAACGACGTGGTGAGGATAAAAACTGGCGCTGGAGGAGGCTGGGGAGAGCCGTTAGGCAGGGCCCCGGCGCTCGTGGTCGAGGATGTCAACGCCGGCTTGGTCTCGCCGCAGGAGGCTGCGGGCGTATACGGAGTTGTGATTGACCCCGAAAAGCTGGAAGTGAATGAACCTGCAACCCTCGCGCTGAGAGAGCACCTGCGGCAGAAAAGCTCAAAGGCTGGAGACTAGACGGCAAGCGCGGGAATTCTGTTCCGCCGCGACGCTTCCGTCTCCCGCCGGCGCCGCAATGGCCATTTGCGATTGCTACTCCCTCTCCGTATGGCCGAGGGGATTCACGCTTTCGCGGGAATGACCATGAATAGGAGGAGGGATCCCGAAAGCAGGAAGGTCGGTTGACGTCGGGGGCGGAAATCCCCTGGGCGCTGATTTCCCCAGGCGGGTCTACTTCTCAGTCATTCCCGCGAAGAGCTTGCCCTGAGCTTGCCATAGGGCGGGAATCCAGCGCGGAGAATAAGAAGCCGGCGTTTATTCTCCGCGGGCGGGGCCTCATCCCCGCTTGAAACGTCGCCCTTACGGTGAACCTAAACGCTCGTCGGTCTGCGGCGAAACCTCTCTCAAGGTGGCTTCCCAACCGATCTATCCATTCGAGCATATCCGCTATGACTTCGTTTCAGACCTCCGCAGGGACCAGGCAGGTTGGGGTTGGCGAGATATTTGCCGAGATGCCGCTGACCCGGGAACACTGGAAAGCGGGCATCGCCATCTTCTTCTCCTTTGTCATTGAAGCCTGGGAAATGATGATCATCATCATGGCCAGCGACGTGATTGCCGCGGACTTCAAACTCGCGCCTACCAAACTCGGCTCACTGATTGGTTCCATCTTTCTGGGGATGATACCTGGCTGCTTATTATGGGGCAAGATCACAGACTACGTGGGTCGCAAGAAATCGATGATGGCGAGCCTGGCTTCATACGGCGTGCTGTCCCTTGTAAGTTCAATTTCGTTCAGCTATGGAATGCTGTGGTGGACGCGCTTTGTCTCCGGGGTGGCACTGTCAGGAGTCCTGGTTTCTTCCTTCGTCTATTTTGAGGAGTTGCTCCCCGTTAAGAGCCGCGGCCGCGCGACGGTTTACCTGGCCTCCGGCTGGCCGATCGGGATGCTGATTGCTATTGGCGTGACGCACGCTCTTCGGGCCACAAGCTGGCACTGGATCCTGGCGGTGAGTTCGTTGGCTGGCCTTTGGGCATTCGTAGTTTGGGCGGCGGCTCCCGAATCCCCCTACTGGGCAGTGGGTGAAGGGGAACAGGAACTCGCGAAGCAGTCGCTGCGGCGGCTGTCGCAAGGCCGGTTGACGTTTGACCTGGACCGAATTGAACTTACGGTGGACCAATACAAGCGGGGCTCCTTCCGTGAGTTGTTTCATCGCAAGCTTCTCTCGGTGACGGTGTTTCAGTCGGTGGTCAACTTCTGTTTTTGCTGGGGCTACTGGGCATTGGCCTCCTGGATGCCAATCCTTTTGAGCAAGAAAGGCCTGTCTACTCCCCAGGGAGACGAATTCATTGCGCTGACGGCGCTGGTCATGTTCCCCGGCTACATGACCGCGTCGTGGCTGACGGCTCGCTACGGCCGCAAGAAGATCATGGTCATTTTCATCAGCCTCGCGGCCATCTTCGGGTTTGCGTTCGCACAATCCATGACCTTGGGGCAGATGTACCTCTGGAGCTTTGGACTTTATTTCTTCAATCAGGGCGCCTGGGGGGTATGGGATACCTGGATGGGGGAACTCTATCCCA
>JBEKUR010000152.1:0-14532 GCA_049514855.1 Terriglobia bacterium | reverse complement strand
CCTGCAACAGATTGGCATTGTTCAGGGCGTTGGAGGCCTGCTCGCACATGTTGGTGAGGTAAAACAGGTCATCCTCATCAAACGGCTTTCCATCTGATCGGTTGACGATTTCCACGACCCCCAACACTCGCTCTTCCTTCAGAAGAGGCGCGCACATCAGCGATTGGATTTGATACTCCTCGCTGGCCTGTACGCGGGCCTCAAGTCCCGGCTCATCCTGGGCGCTTGAGACCAGGCGAGCCTGGCCCGTTTGGGCCACGGCCCCAGCCAAGCCCTCTCCAATTTGAAGGCGGCTACCCTTGTTGGTGGTCGGATCCTCGCCCGCTTGCTGCGCGCAAAGCAGCTCGTTCGTTTCGGAATCCACCAGCCAGAAGTTGCAGGCCAGGGCACCGAGGTTCCCTTGGATCTTCTCGGCCATAATGGGCAGTAGATCCTCAAGCTCCAGCGTGGAACTGAAGGTGCTCGCCACATCGTAGAGGGCGGTCAATCGTTCAATCGTCTCCAGGCTCGACCACTTTTCCTGCTCGACAGCGCGCAAAGCGTCCAGAACCCGGCCCGCCAGCCGGCAAGCTTCTTCAACGAAGCCTGCGTCATTGGCTGTAAATTCTCCCGTGCGCTTGTTCAACACCTCCAGGACGCCGGCCACACCTTTGGAGGTCGGGATGGGTGCGTATAAGGCCGTTGCCACGCGCTCCCGGTCATCTTCCGCAAGATGCGGGAACATCCCTGGCTCGATTTCCTCCTCGTCGAGCCGCCGCGCGCGTGATTTTGCTAGCATCTCGGCCAGAATGCCTTCGCTCGCCTGCCCTGGAGCAAACTCCAGCCGAAGTCCGGCTTCGAACCAGCGAGAGCGACAGAGCAATTCCCCACCGCTCTCCTGACGTAGCCAAACCATCGCCGCACGGGCCTCCAGATTTCGGGCAACATGCGTGGCAAGCGTCTTCGCAAAACTGTCGATGCTGTTGCAGGAGTGAAATCCAACCGATAGTTCAAAAAGGGAGGACAACTGCTCCATAGAAAATGTTGCCGAGGGCGTTACCCTTGCGGCAGGGCCTAGTGAGCCGATACAGAAAAAACTTCCAAATGAGTCGACTGGGAGGCTACCAAAAACCGGCGGGCGAGTCAAGCAATGTGGTTCGGCGGTAGTGGGTCAATTTGATGTAGAGGCGGCTTTACGCCGCCATTTGGTCCGTCAGCCGACGGATAAACTCGCCGCTACAGCATCAAATTGACCCACTACCGGTTCGGCCAGGTTTTCTCACCTACTGCCTTGATTTGCTCAACAAGTCGGGGTAGTCTGAGGTGACGGTGTAAATTTCATGCTGCGCTTTGAAAGCAGGGCATCAGCCGCGAGGAATCCGTGACCATTAATATCAGAACAATTGATCAGGTGACCATTCTTGACCTCAATGGCCCCTTTAAGGCAGGTGAAGCCGACCAAGCCTTTCGAAACTCCGTCGGCGATGTACTCTCCGCCGGCGTCACCAATCTTGCCGTAAACCTTGCGGGCGTGTCTTTTCTCGATAGCTCCGGTGTCGGCGCACTGGTCCGCACTTTTTCGGCCCTGAAAGAAAAAGGGGGCGAATTTAGACTCTTTGGAGCCTCAAAACAGGTCGCTCAACTCCTCAGGATGGTTCGTCTGGACAAAGTCCTCGGAATGGCGGAAGATGAGGCCGCTGCCCTCGCGAGTTTTTAGCGAGAGGCTGAAAGAAGTCATCCTCCTGTCATTCTGGGCGAAGAAAACCGGGGGGAAGAAGGCAGGAAACAGAAGGCAGTGGCCAGTAGGCAGTGGGGAGAAGGAAGAAAGCCATTCAATTTTGAAGATCGGACAGCGCGTTAAAAGACCTCATCCGGCCTGTTGCGGGCCTTCCGCACCAGCTACTCGACCCCAGTCAACTTGAAAACATAAGCCTCGGGCAAAGCCAAGGCTGAGTGGGGAAGTGGCGGGAGCTGGATGCGCAGCTTCCCGGCCTCCTGACGCCATTTGAGTGGCGCATTCCCACCCAGGAGATCGACCATCGTCTTGGCAGTAGTTCGGGGAGCGCTGAGCACCAGTTCCTGACCAGGCCATGTTTCCGCAATGGCATAGACAGCATTGCCCCTGCTTGTATAGCGAACCTCGCCCTCTGACATCTGCCGCCACGCCCGGGTCCTGTAAATTGCCTCGCCATTCACCTTGAGCCAGGCGCCAATCTGCAGCAGCCGCTCCTGCATGATGACCGGAATACGCCCGTCAGCGGTGGGGCCGATATCTAGGCACAGGTTACCGCCTTTGGAGACTACGTCCACCAGCAGGTGGACCAGCGCCGTCGCGGATTTATAGTCGTTTGGGCCTTCCACGCGGTTATAGCCGAAAGATTTTCCGATACCCTGATCTTCTTCCCACTTGTGTAAAGGGCCCAGTTGCACGCCCTCTGGGACAAATGTTTGATATTCGGAAGTGTAGAACCCGCCATGTTTGCTGCGAGTTTCCTTTCCCCAGCGGTCATTGATGACGATCTCCTCGCGCACGGACGAGTCGTTGAAAAGCCACGCCAAGAACTCCGTCGATTTCCATTGCTCGCTGGGGCGCTCCCACTCACCATCGGTCCATAGAATAGAGGGATGGTACCGTTCCACAAGGTCCTTCATCTGAGGGATCATATGCTCGGTGACGTAGCGTTGCTGATCGCTGAGATACAGCGGGTCGTACCACTCGTAGAGCGAATAATAGAAGCCCATCCTCAGCCCTTTAGCAACCACCGCCTTGGCCAAATCGCCGGCCAAGTCACGGTGTGGGCCCACGTCCACGCTGTTCCAGTTCCAGCTCGCTGGGCATGGCCACATGCAAAAGCCCTCATGATGTTTCGAAGTCTCGACGACGTAGCGCGCGCCGGAATTTGCGAACAAGTCGGCCCACTGATCGGGATCGTACAGCTCCGCCTTAAACTGGCTTGCAAAATCCTGGTACTTGAAGTTGGGGCCGTAGTGGAGCAGGTGAAACGCCCAGGTGGGCCCGTTCTTGTCCTGCATGTGGTTCCAGTACCACTCCGAATAGGACTGCCCAACCGGAGATTGTGGGTCGGCAAAGGCAGGGACTGAATAAACCCCCCAGTGAATGAAGATCCCGATCTTGGCCTCGTCAAACCACTGCGGGGTAGGACGCTTGTCAATGGACTCCCAGTTGGGAGCGTAGTTTTGGGCTGGCGCTTGCCGAGCACTCGCTAACGCCAAAGGGATCATTAGAGCGAGGAATAGTCGCTTCATCATAAGTTCTCCTGCCGGACGCGCGCGGGGCAGGCCGTGGCCGAAGACCAGGTTTTCATTGCCCCGCCGTGGGAGGCTGATTGACCCGCCGTGGCGGGCTGATTGCCGATTGACGATTGAAAAAGTGGTGTGGCAGTTCCTTCCGATGTCCATCAGCCCCCCACGGCGGGAAAATCGCCAATCGCCAATCACCAATCGAAAATCGCCAATTCCCGCCACCCTAGGCCAAGCGACGACCGCAGAAATTCTTCGCAAGAAACGAGGAAGTTTGGAACTAGTGCTACAGTGCCATTCTCTCAACCATCGGGCTTAAGCACGGGAATTCTACCACTGCTGACTTCGGCATCGAAGACTATTGCAGCTACAATCGCAGCTTCCTGGGAAAGGACGAACCCGGCTATGAGCAATGCTTCCGCCTGCTGCTCAAACTGAAACCCGACATGCTGGTTACCTCACATTGGGGCCCGGAGCCTTACTCGGACGAATAGATGGACAAAGGTCTCATGCTGTTCTCAAATATTGTTTGCGGAAATCAGTGACATCGTGGTATCAGATGATGCGTCTGCGTGTCAAAAGAGCTCTAGGTAGCAATCAACAGTTGAGCTAATCCCTTGAAAGGGTGGAAAAAATGATGGGTTATCTACTTGTAATCGCCGCCGGCATTCTGCAAGGCGCCTTCATACTGCCGATGAAGTCTACCAAGAAGTGGGATTGGGAGAACACCTGGTTCGTCTATGCCTCAACAGGCTTCCTGATTTGGCCCTGGCTATTCGTGCTCTTGACAATTCCTCATCCCCTCACAGTCTTGGCAACCACCAGCATGCGCTCTCTGGTTCTGGTTGAGGTGTTTGGGCTTGGATGGGGGATAGGGGCTGTTACCTTTGGATTAGGTGTGAGTAGGTTGGGGATGGCCCTGGGATTTACTATCATCATCGGACTGGCGGCAACTGCCGGGGCGCTCATTCCCATGGTCGTGATGGCTCCCGAGAAGTTGGGCCAGCCACAAGGCTTACTGACACTCGCCTCCCTCGCCCTAGTTCTGATCGGTCTCACCCTCGGCGCCTGGGGCGGAAAGCTCCGGGAACCCGAGCAGAACTCCACAGGCAATGACTCACGGAGTTCCTTCGTCGTCGGGCTTGCGATCTGTGTCGCCTCCGGACTTCTCTCTTCATGCGCGAACCTGGGCTTCACCTTCGGCGGAGAATACGTACGAAGGGCCATGGAGCAGGGCGCGGCAGAGTCAATGGCGGGCAACTCCCTCTGGGCTCCACTCACCCTGCCGCTCTTTATTTGCAATGCTGGTTACTGCGTATGGCTAATGAGAAAACATAAGACCGGTGGGTTGCTACTTTCGAAAGGAACACGCCACTACTGGGCTCTGGCGGCTTTGATGGGCTTCATGTGGATTGGCGGATTTGCTCTCTACGCGCCAGGTACGCGGCGCTTGGGTTCTTTGGGGACCTCGGTGGGATGGGCCGTCATGATGACCACTATGGTCATTACCGCAAACATCCTGGGGTTCATAACGGGAGAGTGGAAGGGCGCGAGCCGCAAGGCATACACCTTGGCCGTGGCGGGCGTAGCAATTCTGATCCTGGCCATTGGTGTTGTGGGCTACGCAAATCAGTTGTGATCGGGACCTTCAGGATACATTAGACCTTGCAAGGCTCGAGCATGGTCTCCAGCGGGGAGGGAATTGTGAGACGTCTACTCAGTTTGCTGGCATTACTCTTTTTGGCCGGGGCCGCAGGTGACGCGCAAGAGGCGAAGAAGCCTCTGACCATCGAGTTGGTCACCCACCCGCAAGGGCTGCTTACGATGGGCCTCTCCCGCGTGGAATGGCGTCCGGGGGGCAAGGAGATCAGCTACATCAAGCGCCAGGGCTACGACAAGGATGCTGCCCTCACCGTTTATCTCTATGACATTGCGGGCGGCAAGGAGCGAGTTCTTCTTGGACCTCCCAACGACACGGTTGAAGGCGAGAAGCTCGACCTCTCTTCTTACCAGTGGTCGCCGGGCGGCGAGGCGCTGCTATTCCAGGGTGAAAAGGATATCTGGCTTTACAACCTGGCGACGGGCCAGATGAAATCCCTTGTTAAGGATGCTGTGCCGGTGGAGGACGCGACATTTTCTCCTACGGGCGAGCGTGTGGCATTTGTGGAGCAGAACAACCTCTTCGCCCTCGACCTCAGGACGGGACTTCGTGAAAAGCTCACGGACGACGGCAACGAAAACGTGATGAACGGCAAACTCGATTGGGTTTACGAAGAGGAACTTGCCAATCGTGCCACCGGCCGGGCGTACGAGTGGTCGCCGGATGGGAAGAAGATCGCCTACCTTCGCCTCGACGACGCCCCCGTGCCTCGATATCCACTGACGCATTACTTGTCCAACCACGTGGAACTTAGCGAGGAGCGGTTCCCTCAGTCGGGTGATCCGAATCCCATTCCTTCTCTCCACGTCGTTTCCCTGGAAGGCAGCGAGCACCAGAGCTGGACGTCGACCGTGGCGAAATCCGTCGAATACTTCGGTCCCTGGTTTTCCTGGACGCCTGACTCGAAGGCGGTCGCGTTCCTCACGCTCGACCGCGCCCAGGACGAGTTGGACGTCCATCTCTGGGATGCTGCCGCAGGCGCCGATCGCCTTCTGCTCACAGAAAAGGATGCGCACTGGATCAATTCGCTCGAGCCACCGCACTTCCTCGGCGACAACCAGCGGTTCCTCTGGCTCTCGGAGCGAGACGGCTGGTTGCACCTCTATCTCTATGGCCGCGATGGAAAGCTCCAGAAGCAGCTTACCCACGGCAACTGGATGATCGATCGTCCGCATTTCCAAAACCTTCCAATCATCGGCTTGGACGAAAAGGGCGGCTGGGCCTACTTCGCGGCCACGAACCCGGACCCACGTGAGCGCCAACTCTACCGCGTGAGGCTCGATGGCAGCGGTTTGGAGCGCCTCTCGCAGCAGCCCGGGGTCCACGGGCTGAACCTCTCGCCGGATGGCCAATTTCTGCTCGACAACTTTTCCTCACTCCATGACCCGCCGGAAACCCGGCTGCTCAAGGCGGATGGGTCGCTCCTCGCCACACTGAGCAAGGTAACAGGACATCTCGATGATTACGCGCTGGGCAGCACGGAATTAGTAGAAGTGAAAGCCGCAGACGGCGCCACGCTTTACGCGCGCCTGGTGAAGCCCCCGGACTTTGACCCGGCGAAGAAATATCCGGTCATCATCGAAGTGTACGGCGGCCCTGGCATTCAACTGATCCAGAACCGCTGGGGCCTGACTTCCCTCCGTGACCATCTCCTCGCGGAACAAGGCTTCATCCTGTGGTCGCTCGATAATCGCGGCGCGTGGGGGCGAGGACACGCTTGGGAATCAAGGGTGTTTAAGGACTTGGGGCACTACGAGCTTGAAGACCAGCTTGCCGGCGTCGCCTACCTGAAGTCTCTCCCTTATGTCGATCCCATGCGCATCGGCATTACCGGGTGGTCCTACGGCGGCTATATGACGCTCTATGCACTAACTCACGCACCTGATGTGTTCAAGTGCGGCGCGGCGGGTGGTCCCGTCACCGACTGGAAGTTCTACGACAGCATATATACCGAGCGCTACATGCGCACGCCACAGGAAAATCCGGACGGGTACAAAACTTCCTCCCCGCTCGAGGCCGCCGCTAAGCTGAAGGCCAAAGTGCTGCTGATGCAGGGCACCGACGACGACAACGTCCACATGCAGAACACCCTGAACTTCGTGGAAGCTCTAGTCAAGGCGCGAACGCTCTTCGATCTCTACCTCCAGCCGGGAGAAAAGCACGGATTCGCTGGCGAGGCAGCGAGGCTCTACCTGGCCCAGCGCTTGCTGGAATTCTTCAAGCAGAACCTCTAGCCGCTTTCGGCTATGACCTCCCAGGAGATTCTTGAATTAGGATCTTCAACTACCAAGACATTCTGCGGGCCTGAAGCGAAGGTCGTTTGAGAACAAAGAATAAGGAAAGACCGCACGCCATCGGCGCATAGTTGTACACTATCAGCCGCAGAGAAGGAACGTCTGGTTGTCAGAGACGATACGCGCCGGGAATACCCAATCCGTCCCCCTCTAGCACTTAGGACCTAGTACCGGAGTGCCATACTAAAATAGACGTCACTCGCCGCGTTGTGTGGTAGGATTAAAGGTAAGAGAGATGTGTGGCGCACCTTGCTGGTCGGCGGGGCAAGGTGAGGTGGGTTTTTCCGCTTGCCGATACGGTAGAACAGACGAGGAGATTTTCACATTGTTCACCGATTTGCCAGGATGGCTGATTGAAGCCGGAGTTCTAACCCCGAAAGAAGTCAAAGACTTCGCACGTCGTGCGGGCAAGAAGAAAGAACCGCTCTGGGCAGCACTGCTGGAGGCGGGGAAGATCACGGAGGCGTGGCTTGCGGATACGTTCGCGCAACACCTGAAGATTCCGCTGATTTCGCTCGCATCACATCCCGTTAGTGCCGAAGCTGTCCACGACATCCCTGAAAGACTGGCCCGACGCTACTCTTGCATCCCTTTTGGTCGTGATGACCGCGTCCTACGGGTGGCCATGGTGGACCCCACCAATCTGATGGCAATCCAGGATATCGAATTCTCCACCGGGTTGAAGGTTCAACTCTTTGTCAGTCCCCGTTCAGAAATCTTGGCGGCGATTGATGAACACTTCGCCCATTCGAAAGTGGATGATCTTATTGCAGGGGCTGAAATACCCGCCGGTTTCCAGGTTCAGCCGCTCGACATCGGGATTGAACTCGAGGAAGAAGACGATCGCCGAGCTTCACAAACTCCCCTTATCGTAAAACTCGCCAATATGGTTCTGGCCGAAGCCGTCGAGGCGCAGGCAAGTGATATCCATATCGAGCCTGCGGAGCAGGATGTCCTGGTCCGCTTTCGCGTGGACGGGGTCCTTCGGGATTCCTTCAAAGGGCCCATCGCCCTGCACGCGGGACTCACGACGCGTCTCAAGGTTATGGGGAAGCTCGATATCGCTGAGAAGCGCGTCCCCCAGGATGGCCGATTCAAAGTTCGCCTTCAGAGTCGAGTCGTGGACGTACGTCTTTCCACGCTGCCAACCCAGTTCGGTGAGAAGGCGGTGATGCGGCTTCTTGGCTCGAGCGGCGCTCCGAATGATCTAAAGGCTCTAGGCCTGCCTGAGGAGGCCCTGCAAACACTCGTCGACGCGGGCGATCAGCCTCAGGGCATGATCATCGTTACCGGCCCCACCGGGAGCGGCAAAACCACGACGCTTTACTCGCTGTTGAGTCGAAAACTGTCGAGTAAACTGAGCGTGGTCACCGTCGAGGATCCCATCGAATACAAGCTCGAGGGGGCCAGTCAGGTTCAGGTCAACGTGAAAGCGGGACTGACCTTTGCCTCGTGCTTACGTTCGATACTCCGACAAGACCCCGATGTGATCCTGGTGGGTGAGATCCGAGACCGGGAGACCGCTGAGATCGCTTTCCGCGCTTCGATGACAGGGCAATTGGTACTGACCACACTTCACACCAATAACGCTGCGGCATCAGTCCTACGCCTCCTCGACCTTGGGATCGATCCCTTTGTTATCACTTCCTCGGTCACTACCATTGTCGCGCAACGCCTGGCCAGGCGCACTTGCAACCGGTGCCGTGAGTCCTATACTCCTGCTGACCTCTCCCTGGAGAAGCTGAGGTGGGATGACAAGGACTTCGTATTTCAGAAGGGCCATGGCTGCAAAGATTGCTTGGAAACCGGATTTAGGGGGCGTGTAGGCATATATGAAATCCTCAAAATGACAGCGCCTGTCCGCGCGGCGATCAACAGGAGGGCTACCGAGGCAGAGATCGTCAAAGCAGCCGCAATGTCAGGCTACCTGTCGCTTTTGGAGGATGCAGGAAGCAAAATAAGGGCTGGCGTTACAACCCCCGAAGAAGTTCTCCGAGTGATCCAATTGAGGGATGTGGACGAGAACTATTGCCCGCGTTGTTCCCGCCCAATGTCCGGGGTGGACGGGGCCTGCCCCTCCTGCAATGAACACACCCGCTCTGCCTGCGTGGGTTGTGGTAGTGAGGTTTCCCCGCGTTGGCAATTTTGCCCGCGATGTGGCGAGCCTGTTCATTGGGGACAGCCCAAGAGCGACCGGGCTACGAATCCAGTTCAGAGAGGGAATTGGGGGACGCATCCCCGTAGGAGAATCCAGTAAGGTTCCAGCGCTCTGGCGTCGGCTGCCTTCACTTGGAAAAGTAACTCTTATCTAACGACGCTAATCGTGCATCTGGCAGGGATAAGAAAAAACATGTCCCAGGGCCACGCGCCACTCATCCAATCATGGGCCCAGGACAAAGTCCTGAACCAACTCCATCTTCGCCGCGCCAGTTCCAGGCATCCGGCTTACCGCAGGCCCTTGCAGCCGCTCACCCAACGAACCAACGACCAGCAGGACGGAAGCCGGTTGCGAACGATTATCAAATACAGCCGCGATGCGCAACTGGAAGGAAGCGTCAGCAAAAGGCTTGCCTCTCTCGAGCAAGGAACGCGTCTCGAACCGTCCTTCCTCGATCGTTACCGGGTAATCGACGGCCAGAAGATCCCCGCCAGCATAAACACGCACATCGAGAACGGTTTGGTCAGGGAGATTGCTTTCCCCCTCCACCTGCAATGTCCCCTCAGCATCACGCTGGTAGTGAACCTGAAGCTGAGGGGTAATCCGGCCCACAGGGTTCCCGAGGTAACCAGCAGTCTCCACTCGCTCCAGGCGGACGCCCTGGACGCGCAGCGCTCGACTCCACAGGACCAGACCTATCCCAGGCAGCACCAGCAGGGCCACGATCATCGCAAGTCTCCGCCAGTTAACGCGACGATGAAGGCGGGGAGCCTTGGGTGCCATGGAGGTAAGGTCTATCGCCTTGAAGGCGGTCCAGGAACCGTCGGCTTCACGACGGTAAATCTGCGTAGGGGCGTGCAGGGGATGGCCGCATTGCCAGCAATCAACGCGACTCGAGGCTTGCGTGTGACCACATTGCGGGCAAGCAATTCTGCGCGCAGCTTGACGATCAGTGTCATCCATCGACATAGCCAGCAACATTCGACCCGGAGTGCCTCCACATGCCGGGGGTAATTTTACGCGGTCGCGGCTGTTCCTACAAGACTGAGAATGAGTGACCGAAGTCGCATTTCAGCACGCTTATCCCGGGGGTGTCCCCTAAGAGCAGGAACGGGGTTTCCTAAAGCCTGCGTGCCCGGCCCGATCATACTCCGGGAAAGGCAATCGGGGTTCACTCTGGTGGAGACGCTGGTGGCGCTGTTATTGCTATCGATGTCTCTGCTGGCACTCGCGATGCTTTTCCCGCTGGGAGTTCGTCTGAGCGCACAGAGCAGCGTTGCGAGCGCAGCCATTCAAATTGCCCAGTGCGAGCTCGAACAAATTCGCAATAACATATTCTCCCCATCGGGCTCTTACACTGACGCCAACGGGAATGCTCTCGAGGCCTCCTGCCAGGGGGCGCCGGGTACGAGTTGTGGCAATCCACTCACCTCGAGCCGGATGATCGATTATTCGAGCCCGGCGGCCGTAGGGTATTCAGTGACGTTACAAGATAGCCTGGGAACCCGCTATGACATTCGCTGGAATGTTACCATCACTTACAACTATGGCAGAGAGATCATACTGGCCAGTAAGCCGATAAACCCAACGGCGGCAGGGTTGCCACTCCCGGTGCAAATTGAGACTATCGTCGGACAACCGTGTTATTGGAATGGCCACCCGTGAAAATAACCGCAGAGCACACACCGCCAACTGATGGCCGTCATTCGCGGACGGCGGAAGGCGGCTTCACCCTTATCGAACTTATGTTGGTCCTGCTTATTTTCACGGTGCTTACGGCGGTGGCATTGAGCCTGACTATGGGCGCGCAGAATAGCCTTTGGAAGGCGCAGGGTTCCACGAGTCTGCTCGACTCCGGCCTTCGAGCACTGACCCAGATGCAGCAGGACATAAGGTTGGCGGGGCACCCTGACGCGGGGTCGTTCTCAGCGACCGCCGTAGCGAGTCATCCCGGAATCTGGGCAAAAACCTTTACCACTGCTACCGGTTATGACTTGATTTTCCAGGGTGATGTGAATGGAAACGGGCAAGTGGAACAAGTCGAGTACACGCTTCCCGCCGGTTCCCAGACACTCATGCGCCTGGTCACGCCAATCAATCCTGCGGGCAGCACCGTTTCCCAATCTCTCTTGAGCAATGTCCAGAACCAATTGACAGGCCAGCCGGTCTTCAGTTGGAGTACGGACCCTCTCAGCCAGAGTCCATTTCCACAGAATATCCAGACGGTCTACGTAAACCTGATCCTGAATACTAGTATTGGAGGCTCAAGCTCCGCCTCGAACCTGGCATTGGCGACAGCGTGCGAACGCATGAACCCCTGAGCGAAATTATGGCCGGCCGAAGAAAACGAGGGACAGCTCAACCTGCCCATCGCATCGACAGTCAATCCGGCATAGCGCTCCTGCTTGCCCTGCTGATCATCCTTAGCCTTACAGCCCTTTCCTTAGCGTTGGTGCTCTTCACCCAAAGTGAAAGCCGACTGAGCAACACGATTGCGACTCGAAGCCAAGCTTATTATGCGGCCGTTGCCGGACTGGAGGAGGCGCGCGGCCGCCTCAATCCTCTCGCTTTGGACACGATTGCGAACACTCGACCGCAACAAATCAATCAGGTGCTTTACCTGGTCAACAGCAGTTCCCAGGATCCGGTGAACCCCACGAATGCGTCCTCTCCTTATTATGACTACGAGTACGCGCAGGAGTTTGCTGGCGGTTTTGCCGCCGCCCAAGTGCTCACCTCGGTGGCCAGCGACCAGCTTGGCGCAGGAACGTCCTACGTAATCCCCTACAAGTGGGTCCGCATCACTCTGAAGACTGAATACTCATCTCAGACGGACGTTAACCAGGATGGCATTCTCAATTCGACGACACCCATCAATTGGAATGGCACGAACCAGGATCTGGCTACGAACATGCCCAGCGGCATCCCGGTGTATAAGCTGACCGCCTTGGCAGTGGAACCGAACCTCATCAGGAAAATGGTTCAGGCAGAAGTTGCCGGTACGCCTCCCTTGATCGCTGCGGGTGGAGTGGGAACCGCGGGGTCTGCAACCCTGACCGGACTCTCGACAGGCTCATCTAATCTTACGCTCAACGGCAACGACTACTGCGGAGTTCAAAACCTTCCCGGGATTGCCGCGGGGTCCACGATTACTACTTCAGGCCAGACCCAAATCCAGGGCGGCAACCCCAGTCCCTGTGTGGAGTACGTAACCCCGACCGGCAACCCCCCTAACTTCCCTCCCTGTGGGCAGGTGCAGTACCTACCTCCTCCCTTCCCGCAGACGGCCTCTAGTATCATTCAAAGCCTGCTCCCCAACGCAGTGCCTATACTGTATGCTGACCCTACCCACGTGACTCTCGCCCCTGGTGGCGGAAGCTTGGTCGGTACGAACGTCATGCTCGGCCAACTGCCCGGTCAACCGGCTGTCGTGTACGCAGATCGATCCTTGGCGATTTCTGGTTCCGCATCGACGGGTTACGGCATTCTATTGGTCAATGGCAATCTTTCAATTACTGGCGGATTCCATTATGAAGGCCTGATTGTTTCTAACGGAACGGCCACGATAACCGCCAGTTCGGCCGGTAACATTCGAATCCACGGTTCCCTCACAAGCTTTGGAAACCTTTCCATCAACTCGTCAGCCAGCCCTTCCACATCCGTGTGGATCAATTACAACTCCTGCGCCGTCGCCAACAGTTTTCAGAGCGTCCCCCTGAGAGTAAGATCGTTCAAAGAACTTAGCTTTTGAGCCCAGATCCCGATTCAGGGTGACCCATGCCCCTTGATGCCGCACCTCCTATGCTGACAAAAGATGCTGAAACGTTAGAGCTGCCGCCAAGCGTGCGCTACCCGCCAATCCGTCATTCCCGCGAAAGCGGGAATCCACTTGATCGTAAGCGCCCGTGAAGCAAAAACTAGAGTGAAAGGAGGACGGCTGGATTCCCGCTTTGGCGGGAATGACATCGTAAGCTTGTTAGCGTTGCAATGGGCTAGGCGAGGCGCTGGATTCCTCCCCCTTGCGACGGGTGGCGCATACGTCCCGACGGTTTGAAGCTGTGAAAAAATAAACAATCTCATCCCGCAAAGCGGGACCAGGGCGCAAAGACTCGCAAAGAACAACTGCTTTGTTTTCTTTGCGCTTTCTGCGACTTTGTCCCGCCTCGCGGGATGAAATGCTTTTGCCCATCCAGGGATTTTTTCACAGCTTCTTTTTGTCGGGATGTATGGGACCCTCGGTACGTCGATGCCATCACAGCATTTTGTGCATGCCCAAGGTCGACCCGTCATTCCAGAGATAGAACCTCCCCGCCGCGGCGGGACCACGGCCAGTCGCCCCGGTGCTTGATCAGGCCTGGTGTCACGGGATTGTTGTGGGTGTAATCCAATTTCTCATCTCGCTTCTTCGGGCTCCAGATGTTCACGTCGTAGAACCTCCGTTCACAATCCGGGACTCACAATTCATAATTCATAATTGCTCTTGCCCTTCAGCCGCTCTTCAATGAGTCAATTGAAATTGGCCCATTGCTCCATTGAATCATTGATTCATTGAAAAAAACGAGGCAAGTGCTCTTCAATGATTCAATGATCCGATGAATCAATGAATCAATTGAAGAGGCCCTTGGCTAGGTCCGTCAGTTGACGGATGGAGACGATTTCTCTTGACAACGCCTCCCTCCTGTGGTAGCCTACTCATGTGAAAAGCCCAAGCCGCGGGGAAGTCCTTTCCTCGTGCAACTAACAACCCGTCCCAGGAGGAACCATGTCCTTACGCAAATCACCCCAACTTACGCCCGCGTTGCTCGCCGCCGCGCGCAACAATGCCCAGCATTCCACCGGACCGCGCAGCCCCGCCGCCAAGCAGAACTCCAAGCTCAATGCCCTGAAGCACGGCGGACGCGTCAGCGACGAAAATCGCTACCAAGCCATGCTGGCGCTGGGCGAAGACCCGGAACAATTCCAAACCCTCACCGAGGAACTCATGAGCGCCTTCGGTCCCGGCGACGCGCTCTGGGAGAAGCAGGTCGAGGACCTCGCCTGGCTCTACTGCCGGCGCGAAAGGCTGGAGCGGGCGCAAGAAGGCCTGAAGCGGCGCGCCTTGCAGGCCATCGACGACTGGCAACACCGCCGCCGGCAGGAGATGGCCCGTGTCACCTTCGACGCCTCCCAGCACGAGATGC
>JBEKUR010000151.1:0-14556 GCA_049514855.1 Terriglobia bacterium | reverse complement strand
GGCCGTGAAAATCATCGCGGAAGTGTTGCCCGTGAAGGGCTGCCTGCCCGTCGCCATTTCGTAGAGCACCGCGCCGAAGCTGAAGAGGTCTGTGCGGGCGTCGAGTTCCTCGCCGCGCGCTTGCTCGGGCGACATGTAAGCCACCGTCCCCATCACCGCGCCGGAACTGGTTAAGTGCTCCTCCGCGGTTCCGGCAGTCGCGGTCGCCATCTCTTGCAGGGCTTCTTTCCCCAGCCCCCAGCCCCTAGCACCCAGCCCCCGTTTTTCCGGCACCAGCTTGGCCAGGCCAAAGTCCAGGATCTTCGCCTGGCCGCGCTGCGTCACGAAAATGTTCGCTGGCTTGATGTCCCGATGGATGATCCCCTTGGAGTGCGCGGCGTCGAGAGCGTCGGCGATCTGGATGGCGAGGTCGAGCAGTTCGTCTGTTCGTAGAGGCGGCTTTATGCCGCCACGTTCGGGCTGGCGGGGTAAACCCGCCGCTACCGCTAGCCGCTGCTTCAGGGTCTGTCCCTCCAGCAACTCCATAGCGATGAAGGGCTGGCCTTCGTGCTGGTCGATGTCGTAAACCGTGCAGATGTTGGGATGATTGAGCGCGCTGGCTGCCCGCGCCTCGCGCTGGAATCGTTCCAGAGCTTGCCGGCCCTTAGAGAGTTCTTCAGGCAGGAACTTGAGGGCAACAAACCTACGGAGCTTGGTGTCTTCGGCCTTATAGACGACGCCCATGCCGCCGCCACCCAGCTTCTCGAGAATCCGGTAGTGCGAAACGCTCTGAGCGATCACGGGGGAACCCACTGCTGGCCAACAATGTTAGGCTCCGCCTTCAGGGAAGTCAACGAAAGGCGAAAGATGGTAGTGGGTCAATTTGATGTAGAGGCGGCTTTACGCCGCCATTTGGCGATCCCGCCTTGCGGGATCGCCGCTACAGCATCAAATTGACCCACTACCCGAAAGATCGGAGAAATTGGTGACGAAGAGCGAAAAGACGCCCGTCGCCGTTATTGTGGATATTGGGCCTTACCCTCGTCGGCTCTGGCCGATAAGAAATGCCGCGACGATCAGCACGCCACTGCCGGCGATCATTCGATAGAATGCTGCCCTTTTAGCCTCTTTCCATTCGGATAGCAAGACTCCCCAGGCATTCGACGCCAGAATAATCAGCGCTACAAAAATCGGCCAACCAAAACTGTTTCCCAGGCGGCCCAGGCCAAAGGCGCTGCGGCCGTAAATGAACACACTGGATATCCACAACAGGCTCATGGCCAACACTTGGGGAGCGTCACGGCTGAACATTCCCTTACGGAAGGTCTCCATCGAGCGATCGTGGAGGACGCGTGAAAAACAATACCCTGCCTGCACCACGGCCGCGGAGGAGAGAAACACAGCCCAGGCAATGTAGATCGCAACCGGAAAACCCTGCTTCCCGAGAACCTCACCGGCTTGACCGAGGAGATGGGTTCCGTATTGAATGCCGAAATTGAGGGTGGGCGCCAGGACGCCTCCGATGAGTGCGATGATTAATCCTAAGCGGAACCTCCCTGGCTTCAAGCTGCCGGAGGCGCCCTTCCTTCCGCCGGCTTGAGCGCACAGGACCACGCCCAACAGCGTCAAGGCCAGACCCAAAACGAACAACCAATCTGCCCGCGAGCGCAGTGCGAATGCCCCGGCCCACAGCAACGGCAGTAATGCGCCCAGGACAATCGAAAGTCCGAGTTGGATGGCGAAGCCGAGGGCAATTCCAAGCAGGTCCACGGCGACGCCGTAAAGCAACGATGCAATGCCAAACAGTACTCCCCACCCGATCAAGATCAGCAATCCGCGCGGCTGAAGGCGGGTTACGATCTCAACCCAGTGACCCACGGTTGCCATCACAACGAGCCACGGAATCACACCCATGGCGAGGAGCGAATGGACGGTCCAGATGTGGTTGAACTTCCAGATGCGCGTGGTTTTCAAGGGGACGGCAAAACTCCCGTTGAGCAGTCCCGCAAGAACGACTCCGGCCCAGGTCAACATAACGTGGCTCGCTTATCGCAGGCGTGGCGCAACCCTGGCAATGTATTCGTCAAACACTTTGTAGTTATTCTCCGGGCCGACGCTGGTGAGGTTGGGAGAAACAAATGCCCGGAAAGCCACGTTCCGACTGGCGAGCTGGGCCGCCATCTCCGCAACCAAGGCCATGGAAATAGCAATCACCGCCAGTGTGGAGCTGGCCGCCACGGGGATCCCGCCCACGTTAACGAGAGAGTCCTGCGGTGGACAGCAGTTGTCAATTACCACGTCACCCAGGTCGGCAAGCTTCTTGCCGCTGGAATGGGTGGCTTGGGCGATTCTGGCGTTGTCGATGGAGGTGACGGCGACGACCTTCAGTCCCAGCGATTTGGCGTGCAGCGCCACATCGATCCCGGCCGCGTTCACACCGCCGTGGGAGTAGATCACCATGGTGTCAATGGGCTCGAACTTGAAATTGCTGAGAAAGGTTGCGACGTACCCTTCGGTGCGTTCAAGCTTCAGCAGTTCGCGGACGCCTCCCGAGCCGAGCACCTGGGTCCACATGAGCCGGGAGTCCATCAAAGGATGGAAACCGGCGAAGCTGCCGTAACGTGGGAAAACGTCCAGCACCGGGATGACGGAGTGGCCGCTGCCAAACAGATGAACCAAGCCTCCTCGGGCAACAGAGTCCGCAGCAAACTGTGCGGCCCGTTTAATGTTTCGGAGCTGTGTTGAACGAATGCGATCGTAGACCTTTTGCGCTTCCGCGAAATATTTTTCGGCTGACATTTTTCATCTCCTCCAGTCTCAGGAACGCATATCGTGCCGCGCCCAGAATCCCGGCCTCGTCTCCCAGACACGATCTCACGACGCGAACCTGCCTTGTTGCCAGCGGCTGGCCCCATTGGCGCATGGCGCGGCGGAGAGGAACAAGAAGCGGGTTTCCGATACGAGCCAATCCACCCCCCAGCACCACAACCTCGGGATTCAAGAGGCTCACGATATTGGCCACGCCCAGTCCGAGATTCGTCCCGACCTCGCGCAGTACTCGACGCGCCGCCTTGTCACCGCGTCGCGCGGCTGCCGCCACCACTTCGGCTGTAATGTTGCCGGCGTTTTTCTTTGCCAAGACGCCAATCAAGCTCCTGGGGTTTTGTTTGAGCGCCCGCGCGCCCATCCGGGCCACCGCCGGGCCTGCGCCCAACGCTTCGAAGCAACCCAGGCGGGCGTATTCGGGCTTCCGCAGGCGGTCGATCACCATCCAACCGGCTGCCCCGGAAACACCGTGAGCTCCGGGAATCAATCTACCCTCCGAGATCAATCCTGCGCCAATGCCCGTCCCTACCGTTAGAAAGACCAGATTCCGCATCCCATTTGGCGCCCCAACCCCGAGCCACGCTTCTGCCAGCGCCTGCATATTGCGGTCGCCTTCAACAAAGGTGGGACGCTGCAAAGCCTTCTCCAGCAGATTCTTCAGCGGCGTCTTTGACCAGCCCGGCAGGTTGGGCGCCCAGACGGTTTCGGTTCGTGGATCAAATGCCCCTGGCACGCCAACTCCCACAGCACCAATCTGTCGCCAGGGAATCCTGGCGGCGCTCGCGGCGGCGTGCGCCACGTCGAACAGGGCAGCCACGTCCTTCTTCACACCTTTGGCGGGAGTCGGCAAGCGCACATTGGACAACAGAGCTCCCTGAGAGGTCACAACGCCCCCGGCTATCTTTGTCCCGCCGAGGTCCAGACCAAGCACGAATTGGGTGGTCATCGTTCGCCCCACACCGCTTGGTGTCATTCGCGAGACCTAGTCATTCCCGTCCCGCCATGGCGGGAGGAATCCACTCCGCAAACCTTTGGAAATGTGCTGTCGTCGGACTGGATTCCCGCTTTCGCGGGAATGACTGCGGCTTGGAACGCCCATGTCTCGCAAATGACACCAGCACCTCCGACCGACTGCAAAGCCCGAAAGCCGCTTATTTTCTTGCATAGCGAACAACCCAAATGCCGCCCGCAGAAAACTGCCTGGTAAGAATCAAGCGCCCGCCAGACTGACTGAACGCCACCTTTTGCTCATCATTCAGGCTGCGAACGTCGCCCACCGTCCACGGGACGCCGACCGCGATTTTCGCATCCGCTGGACGGTCAGAGTGGTTGAAGCCGAAGAGGAATTGAACGCCGCTCCCCACCAATCGGCGAACTTCCATTTGGGAAGTGTTGTCACCCGAGACCGTGACTTCCCGGGCGACTCCCGCCCTGCGCGCGAACGCCAGCAACACCTGTTTAGTCGCCTCCTTTTGCTGGCGCTGGCAGGCCATGGCCAGAAAGGATCCCACCAGAATCGCTTTGCCTTTTCCGTAAGTGTTTTCAACGATAGCGGGTGCACCGTCCGCAAAACGCCCCAGGACGAGCGCGCCCGGCATAGGTTCAAGTTCCTCTTCGAATGCTTCCGCGACCGCGCGCGTACCGGGCGCCAAGCCTAGTATGCCGGCATTGGGCCCCAGAACAATCTCCGGCTTCTCCACCGGACGAATCACCTTTTCGCGCGCGCCGAAGACTTGGGCGAGTCCCATGCCGGGGATTTCGTCGCTCGAGAATCCGCGCTCATCGTTCCATGCCAGGCGCGCTTCAGCCACTACGGTGCCGCCGTTCTGGATATAACGCACCACGCCCTCGGTCACAGGCTTGGAAATCATGACCGGAAAGGGCAGGAAGAGAATCTTGTACTGGCCGAGCTTATCGTGCACGAGGTCCATGGGATGGACGAAGTCCACGGGGATTTGCTGCTCGAAGAAGGCGCCATGCACGCCCATCAACGAGTCGCGAGTGGCATTGCCAAGCTTGGAAAGAGAAGACTGCGAGCCTCCGACCATGTAGGAGAGTCGATTGAACAGCACCGCCACCTGGGCGCGAGCGGGAGCTGCGGCCAGCAGCTCGCTGCCGTTCCGGGCGATCTCCTGCGCCACCTTGCCCGCCGTGCGCGAGCGCGGCGTCAAGGTGCCGTCCAAGTTGATGAGGCCGTAACCGTTCGATTCGAAACCGGCGTTCATGGGATACCAGGCATAGACAGCAATCTCCTTCGCGCCGTGCGACAGCACCTCCCACAGCCAGAACTCCTCGTCGTGCGAATCGATCGGGGCCGCGATGCGCATTCCGGTGACTCCCTGGCCCGCCTGTAGCTCACCAATCCAGAAGCCTTTGCCGGAGCTGAGGCCGGCCGAACGCGTGAAGTCGAGCCCGGCAGCGAGCATTTGGTAAGACCACGGCCGGGGAGAGTCCGAGTGCTTGGGATAGAGTGAGGTGCCGAACGCGTCGGCGCTCTCGGACATCTTGAAATCGTCGGGCTCGCCGTAGCCGTCGGTGGGAGAAGTAAAGAGGGCGGGGACCGCAGCGTGGCTGGTGATGGGGTGTGTGTGGTCGGCGCTGCGGATGGCCTCGAGGCGCGTGCGCAGATCGCCCGCGAGCTTGTCATCGATGAAGGCCCGCCAGTCGAGGTAATCCGTGTAAGAAAGAATCGTGGAAGCGCGAGGCGGCTCCACCTGCTCCCAGCGCTCGAAGCGGCGATACCAGGCGGCATTGAGCACCTCGAGTGTGCCGTATTTTTCCTTCAGCCATGCGCGGAAGCGTGCCTGGCTGGAAGGGCAAAAACAGAACTCGGGGTTGTAAAGGGATGGGAAGTCTGCCCAGTTGATGACGTGCGGCTCGCTCCAGACGTCCCAGCCGTAAAGCGCCGAGAACTTGTTGGCTGCGGTCGAAAGGGCGGTGAGGAATTTCACAATCTCGGCGCGTACTCCAGCGTCATCGATACAAAAGCCGGGGGCGGCTTGCGAGGTGATCACGGCGCCGCTACGGTCCACGAATCGGCCCTCGGGGTATCTTTCGCCCACCCAGTCGGGAGCCGAGTCGAGATAGACCTGTATCACCACGCGCAGACCGCGCTCCTGGGCCAGGCGCATCAAGAGGTCAAGGTTCTGGAAGTCGAACTCGCCCGGCTTGGACTCTGCGCTCGCCCAATCCACCCAGCACTTCACCGTGTTGAATCCCACCGCCTTAATCTGGTCCAGATCCTTGCCCCAGCGCTGGACACTCGAGGCATCCACGGGTTCCAGCATGGGTGCGCGAGCTTTCCCCCCTCCGTACCACACGGCCACCGGGTAAAAGTCCGCGGGTTGGGTGGAGGAGGTGGGATCGTTCGCGGCTCTTTCTGGGCGTGGTCCGGCGAATGGAAGCACCAAGAACGCGCACACGCTAGCCAGCACTATCCCCCGCATGTTCATAAATGACTCAATGAATCAATGATTCAATTTCCTGACTGCCACTTCCTTGAAGAAGACCACATCCGCATCGCTATGGTTTTGTAGGCCGATGAAGCCCATGTTTGGGCGTGGGCCACGTTGCGGCTCGAAGTCATGTTTCCTGGGGGGAACCGGCTGGCCCTCGGTATAGTCGGTGACCTTAAGGCCGTTTACCAACACGATGGTTCTGGGGCCGTCGAGGGTAATCTCCACGGTGTTCCATTCGCCGGAACCCTTGCCGGGACGCGCCAAGGCATTGGTGAGCGAGTAGAGGCAGCCGGTGGCATGGTAGTCGTCGGCTCCATTCATGATTTGGACTTCGTACCCGTAGTGGACAGGCATCCATGCCTCGCGCGGTTCGATCGGGATACGAATGAACACGCCAGAGTTGTCATCCTTGTCGCGCATTTTGTAAACCACACGGATAACGGCGTCGCCTATTTTGGCGTCAGTGTAATACAGCAGTCCCATGCCGCCATGGGTTTGGATCAGGCCGTTTTCCACCGTCATTTCGCCGGGACCAACGTGTTTCCATCCGCTCAAGTCCTTGCCATTGAAAAGCTGCTGCCATTCTTCTGCAAAGAGGGAGACAGGCAGGAGAGACATCAGAAATAGAAGAACCAGGACACGCATATTCATTGGTGCACTCCTTGCGCAACCGGAATTCAATTTCGTTGAGGCGCTATCTTATACTGAATTACTGATTTTTTCGAGTTCGCTCATGCCGTTTCTCTTTTGCGACGCAGTTCCACGTTCCCTTGAAGCGGTTTCCTCTTCCCAGCAGACACTCGCGGTCGTAGGATTCTGCTTTCGCCGTTGGCCCACGCCTGGAAGTTTTGGTAGTGTGCCAATGATTGGTTTATGCACGTATTTCTCCCTATTTCAGCAAAGGGGTGCACCGTTGAGAAAAGAATTGTTGGTCATACTTGCTATTGCGATCACTTTCCCATTTTCTGCCTTGGTGCCAGGGGCCCAAAATCCAGCCCTTGGGGTTCATGCTGCGGGGGACGGACTGGCGCTCACCCCGCCCATGGGCTGGTATCCCTGGAATGAGTTCGGCCAGGAGCCGCAGAACGAGAAACTGCTCAAGGAGATCGTCGACGCTCTGGTCAGCAGCGGCTTGAAAGAAGCAGGCTATACGTACGTCGGCCCAGACGAGGGGATCTGTTTCTACCGCGACGCGGGGGGCAAGCTCACGTCGAATCTCGACCGCTATCCCAGCGGCCTGCGTGGACTTGGCGACTATATCCACAAGAAAGGGCTGAAATACGCACTGTACACCGACGCCGGGACCCGCACCTGCAGCAAGGCCATGCCGGGCACCAAAGACCACGAGTTCGAAGACATGGCGGCCTTCGCCGAGTGGCGGGCAGATTACGTCAAGATCGATTGGTGCAATACCGAGGGCCAGGACACTGCTAAGACCTACCGCAAGCTCCACGATGCCCAGCATGCCGCAGGGCGGCCCATCGTCCACAGCCTCTGCTCGTGGGGTGAGGGAGAGCCGTGGAAGTGGGCAGCTTCCGTAGGGCACCTCTGGCGGACAACCGGAGATATCTGCGCACCGGGGAAGGCCGATTGGAGCAGGGCGATGAAGATCGCCGCAGCCAACGAGAAATTGTACGAGGCCGCAGGCCCCGGCCACTGGAACGATCCCGACATGATGATCATCGGCATGGACGGACTGAGCGAAACCCAGAACCGCAGCTTCTTCAGTCTCTGGTGCATGATGACCGCGCCCTTGATGGCCGGGAACGACCTGCGGAAGATGACTCCGTCTACGATCCAGGTTCTGACCAACCTGGAAGCAATTGGCATCAACCAGGATCCCTTGGGCATTCAGGGGCGCATCGTCCGAAGAAACGGCAAGGCCGAAATCTGGGCGGGCAAGCGCCTGTTTGACGGCAGCGAGGCAGTCCTCGTTTTCAACCAGGGAGCCGCGTCGGCGGATGTGAAAGTCGCGTGGCCGGATATCGGGCTCGCGGAATCTGAGTCGCTTTACGTTCGGAATCTGTGGACGCATCAGACGAGTGGGCCGCACCGCGGGGGCATCTCCGTCAGGGTGGCCCCGAACGACGTCGCCCTGCTTCGCGCCTCCAAGACCAACCGCTTCCCCGTGCCGCCGATCATCGTCGCCGATTCCTACCTCGTGTCTCTCCGCGCGGCAGGCATGACCGCCCAGAAGCTTACCGGAGCGATCACAGTCAAGACCAACGGAAGCGACGAACTGCCGCTCTGGAAAGTGCGGCCGGGACTCCCGTCCTGGCTGTCGGTGGCTGTGCGGAAGACCGGCAAGAGCCAGACGCTGACTAGCACGGCCTGCACGGCGGGGTTGAAGAGTGGTCTCTATCATGCCGTGGTGCGTGCCGACAATATCGAACCAGTCTCGGGCAAGCCGATCTCGGTGCTGTATTACGATGTCGACTTGGAAGTCACGGGCCGCGCTGGCGACCGCGCGAAAAACTGAAATCAGCATGACCCATAAGCAGTGGGTCAATTTGATGTAGAGGCGGCTTTACGCCGCCATTTGGCGATCCCGCCTTGCGGGATCGCCGCTACAGCATCAAATTGACCCACTACCTAAGCGCTTGTTTTGTGTGCAGGGATAGCCTTTCGTGATAGACTGCGGCTGTTTAGTTGGACCTCGGGTAGCCTCGCCTTACCCCGGGAAATCTTTGAGGAGGAAAACACATGAAGAGATTCGGTGCAGGTGGATTGATTCTGGTCGCCATGGCCATACTCATGGGCATGCCTGGGAGCGCGTGCGCCCAGGGCGCCTTCGAACAGATGTCTGGCAAGGCCTTTGAATCTGCGATACCCAATGATTTTTACCTGGAGGGGAATAGGATCCCCGTGCAAAAGCGCAACGCCGCACTGCTGAAGACCCCGGCAGGTGCGCGATTAGTGTTGGCCTTGATCGACACCACTGGGTACAGCTCTCAGATTCAACAGAAGTACATGGGGATGGTCATTACCGAAGGGAAAGTGTCGGTCTGCGATGTTCCGTTAAGTGTGGGGAGCTATGGCTTCGGCTTGGAAAAGCCCACCGGCAAGTTCTTCCTTTACAACCAGGCTGGCGAAAAGGTCGGTGATTGTGGCGCCAAGAAAGATAGTGCGGTAAAACAGCCCAAACCGCTTAATATCGTCTTGAGTAAAGAAGCTGGCGCGCGGCTCTACTTGGGTCGATACTTTCTCGAGCTGAAGTAGGTGTCAGGTTCCGGGTGTCAGGTGTCAGGCGAAAGTGTAAAGGGTAAAGGCTAAAGTGTAAGGCGCAAGGTCTCGTGGATTTTTCCCGGGGACCCGGGACGACCGGAGATCTGGCACCCGACACCTGAAACCTTTGCGTTCCCTAACATCTGACACCCGCAGCCCACCCTTTATACTTTACCCTTTACACTTCTACCTGACACCCGACACCTGACACCTGGCACCTACTTGGAGGCAGGAACGCTCTGCACTGGCGGGGCGCGGTGGCTGAACATTTCTTCGATCTGTGCCCGGTATTTTTCTTCCACGACGCGGCGCCTGACTTTGAGGGTGACCGAAAGGTCTCCTGAGGCGATGCTGAATTCTTGGGGGAGCAAAATAAAGCGGCGAATCTTCTCGTGGCGCGGGAGCCAGCAGGTGGCTTCGTCCACTTGGCGCCGTATAAGCGCTTGAATATCAGGGTGGGCAACGAGTTCCTGGCGATTCTGGAAAGAGATCCCCTGGCTGCGAGCGTAGGCCATCAAAAGCGTGAAATGAGGAACAATCAACGCCCCGACGAATTTCCGCCCGTCCCCCAGCACCGCAATCTGATAAATGTAGGGATGACCTTGGAAGAGGTTCTCGAGCTTTTCCGGCGCCACGTATTTGCCCCCGGAAGTCTTGAACAGGTTCTTCTTGCGCCCCGTAATCTTCAAGTAGCCATCGGAGTCGAAGCTCCCGAGGTCGCCGGTACGGAGCCAGCCGTCCACGAAGGAGGCGCAATTCACTTCCTCGAGATGGTAGTAGCCGGCGGTGACGCTGGGCCCACGCACCAGGATTTCCCTTCCCACTGCGCCTTCCGAGTCGATCTCTTCCTCACTCAGCTTGACCTCCACGCGAGGTATGACGGGACCTACGGTGCCGAGCTTGGTGCGCCCTGGGCAGTTGACAGCAACGACCGGGGAAGTCTCCGTAAGCCCGTAACCCTCGTAGACCGGGAGCCCCAGAGCGAAGAAAAACTCTCCCAAGTCCTTGGATAGCGGGGCTGCACCCGAAATGAGCATGTAGGCCCTGCCGCCCAGTTGTTCGCGGACCCTGGAACAGACCAGCCGGTCGGCGATTGCGTGCTTCAACCGCAGGCCCAGCGGCTGAGTTCGCCCTTGGAGGAGGAAAGGAGCGTACTGCTTGCCAACCTTGACAGCCCAGTGGAAGAGCCGCCGTTTCCAGGCAGGCGCCTGGCGGATGGCATCCATCACCCTGCCTTGGATCTTCTCGAGCACGCGCGGAACCACAGCCATAACGGTGGGGCGGACCTCGCGGAGATTCTGCGGCAACGTGTCCAGGCCTTCCGCATAAGCGATGGAAACGCCCTTCCAGAAGCAGAAGTACTCCACCATGCGCTCAAACACATGGGACAGCGGCAGGAATGAGATTAGGACGTCGTATTCACAGAGGGGAAAGACCTCGGCGGTTGATAGGATGTTGGAAACGAGATTGGCGTGAGTGAGGATTACGCCCTGCGGCTGGCCCATGGTGCCGGAGGTGTACAGGATGCTGGCAGTATCCCCCGGCCGCGCATCTAACGCCTTGGCTTTGAACGCCTCGACGAGGGCGGGGCCGGTCCAGCCCAGTTCGCTCTCGATGCTGCCCTCCCAACAATTTGCCCCTGTCCCCGCAACGTTGGAGCAGTCCATGGCCAGCACAAACTTCAAAGCTGGCAGCCTGCCCCAGATGTTGAGGACCTTTCGGAGTTGGACGTCCGTGGCCAGGACGATGCCCTTGGATTCTGAGTCACGCAGGATGAACTCGAGGTCCGGCTCGAGGAGCGTGGGATAAATCGGGACCGTGATAGCGCGCATGCCAAGAATGGCGTAATCCGTTAGCGTCCACTCGGGTCGATTCTCCGAGAGCAACGCGATGCGCTCGCCCGGCCTGGCCCCCAGCCGCTCCAGTGCTGAAGCCAAGGCCGCAGCCTTCCGCAGAGCCTCGCGGGAGGATATGCCGCGATAATGGCCGTCCGATTTGTATTGGAGACAGTCCGGCTTGTTATACTTCTCAATTGCCTTGAGAAAGAGTTCGTTGAGAGTGGTGAAATCGTTGGAGTTCATATGCCCTGACGTGTTCTGCCCGCCGCTTGCGCCCTCATCTTAGCACATCTTTCACTTAATGAGTCCAACTAACCCAAATGCGGGTAGTGGGTCAATTTGATGTAGAGGCGGCTTTACGCCGCCAATTGGTCCGTCAGTTGACGGATAAACTCGCCGCTCCAACACCAAACTGACCCACGACCCAGACTTCATGTCTCTTGACAGCCGGAATTACATAGGCTAGAATTGTGTGTTGAAACCGTGCAGGAGGTCACGCCCTGCTGGGAACTCGATGCTGCAATGCTACTGCCCCCCACCAACCCGCTTCCGAGAATGCCCCAAGCGGAACAGGACGCCCGCAAAGGGGGCTCGTCGCGCCACAGACAAGAAGTCTTGTTTTTGCAATGGAAGCAAAAAAGAATTCTCTAAAATTGACCTACCGACGCGGGAATGTCTATGAAAACAAAGGACCGCTGTGGAAAAATCGGAGGCTAAGCCGGAATCTCTATGAAAAAAAAGGTGCTTACTCGTATAAGGCGGGAATGTTATTGAAAAGAAAGACAGTTAACAGTTGGCAGGGCGGGTGGCGCAGACATTGTTCTTTGAGGCCTGCGACGTGGGAAGGCCCAGTTGCAGCAGGATCCCGCAACGCCTCGGCAGCAGACTTTCCACGGGCTCAGCCACCTCCAATACATCACCACGATCACCAAGCGCCATGCCCGAAACCGAGAGATTACATCAGGCCGCACTTTCTCTTTCCTGAGCATTGGGCTAAGATTTGCTCAGGAGGACAGGCATGACGCAGGGCAGTGTTTTGGATAGAAGCGAGTCCTCGGCCACCACATATCAGCCCATTCGCGCGCCTCGGGGGAGCCAGATTTCCTGTAAAGGCTGGCAACAAGAGGCCGCCATGCGGATGTTGATGAACAACCTGGACGAGGAGGTGGCCGAGCGTCCGCAGGAACTCATCATCTACGGTGGCACGGGCAAAGCAGCGCGGAATTGGGATTGTTATCACGCTATCGTGGAAGCCCTCAAGAAGCTGGAGAACGACGAAACTCTCCTGGTGCAGTCTGGCAAGCCGGTGGGCGTTTTCCGAACTCACGAATGGGCGCCGCGGGTGCTGATCGCCAACGCCAATCTAGTGGGGCATTGGGCGACGTGGGAGAAGTTCCGCGAACTCGAGCGCCTGGGCCTCATGATGTACGGCCAGATGACAGCCGGAAGCTGGATCTATATTGGCACGCAAGGGATTCTCCAGGGGACTTTCGAGACTTTTGCCGCCGCCTCCCGCAAGCACTTTGGGAGCGACCTTTCAGGCAAGTTGGTGGTCACCGGCGGCATGGGCGGCATGGGAGGAGCCCAGCCACTGGCTGCCACCATGAATGGCGCCGCCTTTCTGGGCGTCGAAGTGGACGCCGAAAAAATCAAGCGGCGCATCCGCGGCGGCTATTGCGACATCTGCGTGAACGACCTGGACGAGGCGCTCCGCATCCTGAAAAACGCCGTCCGCCAGAAGCAGGCCGTGTCCGTGGGCTTGGTTGGGAACTGCGCAGAGGTGATTCCCGAACTGGCGCGGCGCGGTGTGGTGCCCGACCTGCTCACAGACCAGACCAGCGCGCACGACCCGTTGAACGGCTACATCCCCTCGGGACTGACCCTCGAAGAAGCCAGCGAGCTCAGGCGCGAGAATCCAGATGAGTATCTGAAGCGCTCTTACGAGTCCATTGCGCACCACGTCACCGGCATGCTCGAACTCCAGAAGCTGGGCGCGGCTACCTTCGATTACGGCAACAACATCCGCACCATGGCTTTCGAGCATGGGGGCGTGAAGGACGCTTACAGCTTTCCGGGATTTGTTCCCGCCTACATCCGGCCTCTCTTCTGCGAGGGACGCGGGCCATTCCGCTGGGCCGCGCTCTCCGGCGAAGCTTCGGATATTCACCGGACCGACGACTTGGTGCTGGAACTCTTCCCTGACAATCCCGTCCTCAGCCGCTGGATCCGGCTGGCGCACAAATACGTAAAGTTTCAGGGCCTGCCGGCACGAATCTGTTGGCTGGGGTATGGTGAACGAGCCCTGTTCGGGGAGCGGATTAATGATTTGGTGGCGAAGGGCGAGCTGAAGGCCCCCATCGTTATCGGTCGAGACCATCTCGATTGCGGGTCCGTGGCATCGCCTTTCCGTGAAACCGAGAGCATGAAGGATGGCAGCGACGCCATCGCCGACTGGCCGGTGTTGAACGCGCTCCTGAACACCGCCTCGGGGGCAAGCTGGGTCTCGTTCCATCACGGCGGGGGAGTGGGAATCGGCTACTCGCTCCACGCGGGGCAGGTTACCGTGGCCGACGGCACTGCGGAAATGGCCAAGCGGCTGAACCGCGTGCTGACCAACGATCCAGGCATCGGCGTAGCCCGCCACGTGGATGCAGGCTATGAAGAAGCCGTCGCTTTCGCGCGAAAGTCAGGAATGAAAATACCCATGAAAGCAGTGACAAGTGACGAGTGACAAGTGACGAGTGACAAGTGACGAGCAAAAAAACAGGGCAGTGACAAGTGACCAGCAAGAGACGAAAATCCTCACTGCCTCAAGCTCGTCACTCGTTCCCGCCTTGCGGGATCACTCGTCACTGCTCTTATCAGCTTTTCTTGGAAGTGACCGCGAAAAAGGGCGCGAGTTTCTGCTCAACCTTTTTGCTCTTGCATTTTGGGCAGGCCACTTTCCCTTTGTCGTATTGGGCCAGTGTCATGATCAAGGTGAATCTCTTCTTGCATCCCTTGCAGGCATATTCGTATTGGGGCATAGTACGTACCCTCCGATTTCGTTGGTCATGATTCTAGCAGAGAAGAAGTCAGAAGTCAGGAGTCAGAATGCAGTGGCTAGTGATCAGTGGTTAGTACTACTACGTTAAGTTAAGGTGGACGGTTTCGTTTGCGAATTACGCTGCCACAATACGCGCACTCTCCGGTCCAGGTAAACAACAGGCGCTGGATCTCACGACGCGTCT
>JBEKUR010000150.1:0-14749 GCA_049514855.1 Terriglobia bacterium | reverse complement strand
CGTACTTCTTCCGGATCAGACGCAGCACCCGGCAGCGCAAACTTCTCGGCTTGGCCCGGTTCGAAACCCGCCCCGCGTTCCCATGCACCAACCCCGCCGCCCCTTCGGCTCGATATCGCTTCCACAGCCGCTTCGCCTGCCGGTAGCTCATCTCCATCCGCGCCGCTGCTTCCAGCAGCGTCCATCCTCCCTTAACCACTCGTGAAAATACTTCCGCACGCCTTACTTCCCGCTCACTCATATATGTCCTCTTCACCTTGGCCTCCCTGAGAGGCCTTCAGTTTAGGGGACATTTCTAACGGGGCCAAAAGGGGACATTATCATCGGGGCACAACAGAATAAAATGACAAGGTAAAAACAAAAAAAATACAGGACCTTTCCTCACCTTTTTGGCAGCATACACGGAGGAGGCTCGGTACGAGGGAGGATCGAGTGCGTCACTGGCTTCTGTGCTGTCAAGCAGCTTAAGGCCCTTTGAACTAGCAGGTAAAGGGTAGCTTCGTGCGGGTGGCGTTAAATGCCACTTGCGTGGAAGGGCCTATTGACAAGCTCACAGAAGGGCACTAAGGAATTTGAACTGTCCCAGTTTCCAAGGCGCGAGCCTATCTTAGTTCATTGTACTTAGGGCGAATCGACGAGAAAAGGATGAGGAAAGCCCCCGAAGAATTACCAGGACCTTCCCCGTTTTTAGGGCTCCCAGCCCAGCGGTAGTTCGAGTTGTAAGGTAGGAGGCGATTCGTTTGAGTGGGGCGGATTAGAGTCAGCGGCGGGCGAAGTGCCGCATCTTGACCGCCAGCTTGCTCTCATTAGTCAACTGCTCAACGGTTCCTGCTCTGTTATAAAACGGTGACATGCCCCGCAATGCATCTCAACGGTTCACGCGAGCGCTGCGACTAAAGTCTGACTCCGAATCTCTCCAGTGCCTTCTGCAAACGCCTAATTCCCTGGCGCGAGTATCGGATGAAGTTCACACCGAGCTCTCTGGCTGGAATGGCACAATCGGCGCTGTCATCAACGTACACGATTTCACAGGGCGAACACTCCGAGGCCTGGATCATCTTCCCAATAAACTTCTTGTGCGGCTTCATACAGTGAAAGTCAAAGGAATATACTTCCCGGTCAAACAACCTCCGAAAATTATACTTTTGATCGAGTAGCTCTACCCTGCTTTTGATGTTGTCAGAGAATGCTATCAGTTTATACTGGCCCTTCAGCTTTTTTGTCAAAGCCACAACATGGTTATCCAATATATAACTCTCGTACCATACTTTTCTGATTGTCGCCGTCTCGTATCCTTCCGGAAGCTCGTCCTGGACCCAAGCCCAAAACTCGTCGTCTGCGATCAGCCCTTTGCGCAGGTCCTTGCTTTGAGGAGACAAAAGGAGACTGGTGACTAATCCTCGGTCATAACGGTAATCCCTTGCAAGTTTCACAACTGCAACCGATTTCCCTTCAGTAAAAAGTACGCCGCCTAGGTCCCATGCAACGGCTTTCACTCGAATCATAATTGCCTCACGAGATTCCACATGAATGGCTTGAATGAGCCGGAACAGAGGTCTTCGAATTTCAAACAGTTGCGGACCGCCAAAACTGGCCTGCCCGCAATCGCTGGACTACACTCCCAATAGTACTCGATACGCCTTTGGCTTGGTACCGTCACCTGCTCGCTCTCGTTGCGACAGCACCCTCAGAAATGGCGCGAACTACCCCTCATAGAGTTCAAATTCCGGAGCCACCTCTGCTGCCAAGCGATGCCTCAAACGTTGCCCTGTTCTTTTCCTCTTGGGCGTCTGAATCTCTGGATGCTGAGCTTCGGGTACCCGGCGAAGCCCGCAGTGCCGCAAGGTGTTCCCGCAACAACACCTTCAGACGGTAGGCGTATGCAACAACTTGGTAGCGCATACGTATGGCCGCTAAGCTGGACGCCACCTTGGCTCTGACCCAGGTTGCATGGGCTTAAGGTCAGCCGTGTGTCGAAGCCTTTCGGTACAATGTCCGGCGTTGGAAAGGAAGGCCAAAGTTGGTCGACTTCGAAAGAAAAATGGGATCCTTAGCCCATTCGCAGAGGATGGCTTGGGCGACAGAGCGTTTTGGCATTACCGTGCTCGGTTCGGCAAGACACTCGGTCGGTATAGTTCGGGTTTCATGTATTTCTGGATTCGCTCCACATGTGCTAACACGTGACGGTGGAGTATCTCTATGCATTTGTCTGTATCTCTGTCGGTGATCGCCCGAAGTGTATCATTAAAGTCCGTGATGATTCCCTGCAGCGAAGCCCGCCCGTCCGCGGACTGCCCCCAAAAAAGTACTGCCTGACGTCGGAGCAACCACAGATGGTTGGATAAAACTTCGCTGCCAACTGCTTTGTCCATCAAGTGGTGAAATTCCAAGTCCTTCTTCATCCATTCGGTCGACGACAGGCTCGGCCACACGCCCTCTAGTTCCTTAAGCCAGGATCGGACTTCCGCCAGCCACTTCTCGGTTCGTCGCTCGACGACCAACTGTGAAAGGTACCCCTCCAAGATCAGGCGAACTTCAGTTACTTCTCGAACCTGCCGCAAGGAGGCTTCGGCGACAAAGTTGCCACCTCGGGGAATGATCTTTACCAGTCCTTCGAGCTTTAGGCGCAACAATGCCTCACGTACCGGCGTTCGGCTGACACCCAATTCCTTGGCGACATCTTGCTCCACAAGGCTGGTTCCCGGAGCGTATTCACCGAGCAGAATTCGCTCAAGGAGAACGTCATAGGCATTTTGAGGCACGAGAAAGCTCCCGTTGGAAAGTTCATCCTTCTCTGATCGAGCCAGAGTATAGCGGAAGCGTGTCCTCTACGCAAGCCAAGGGTACGATGACGCCCTGAGGCCGCCAGTATATCTGAACCGCCATCAAATGCCTTGTGGAATTTGCGATGGCAGCGACGACGCGACCACCCCGGGCAACCGCCTCTTGGGCGGCCCACCCACCAAGTGACTCGCTCTGCTGGGGGCGCTGACTGGAAGCTCCGAGCCGTACCTCGTTGAACCGCAGCAAAGAGTAACCGAGGAAGTTTCTTGAAATTTCCTGAAAATTTTCGTACAAATGAGCCAGCAAGGGAGAAAAGAAATGAAGTTTCGGTGTTTTGATAAGTTTGGCAATAGCTCCTCCAAATTCATATCGCAGACGTGGCGGTCATCTGAAGCGGAGGAGCGAAGCCTCAGCAACGAAGGGAGCCTGGAATGAGCACAAACTGCCTTGACCATCGAAACCATCTCCGCCAACGACGCGCGGGCGCAGCCAAGCCCCCTTTGCGCATGACGCCAATTACCTACAATCTGCCTACTTACGAACTGCTGAGCGAAGAGGGTATTGAGCGTCTACATCAAGCGTCGATGCGCATCCTCTCTGAGTTTGGCATTGACTTCTACGATGAGGATGCGCGGTCAATCCTCAAAGCACATGGAGCCGAGGTGCAGGGCGACAGAGTCCGGTTTGATCCGGCCCTAGTTCAAGAATTCGTTGCCAAAGCGCCCAGGCAGTTTACGCAACTGGCACGAAACCCTCAAAACAACGTGGTCATCGGGGGCAACTCGATGGTCTTTGCCCCTGTTTACGGCCCTCCTTACGTCCTTGACCTGGAGCGCAAGCGTCGGGAGGCGACCCTGGAGGATTTCAAGAACTTCATCAAGCTAGCTTACATGAGTCCCTACATCCACCATTCGGGTGGCACAGTCGTAGAGCCGACGGATGAGCCTGTGTCTACGCGGCACTTGGACATGATTTTTTACCACGTCAAGTACAGCGACAAAGCGTTTATGGGCTCTGTCACTTCCGCCGAGAACGCCGCTGACACTGTGGCGATGGCCGAGATTCTCTTTGGGGCGGATGCGATCCGCCAACACCCTGCCACCATATCTCTTATCAATGTGAGCAGTCCACGTCGGTACGACAATCGCATGCTGGGCGCTCTCAAGGTCTATGCACACGCCCGCCAGGGTTTGATGATTACCCCTTTCATTCTAGCCGGCGCGCTAGGGCCTGCAACCCTGGCAGGAACAGTAGCGCAGGAGAATGCGGAAGCCTTGGCGGGGATTGTCTTGACCCAGATGATCGAACCCGGTACGCCCGTCATCTATGGTTCTTTTCTGACGAATATTGATTTACAGAGCGGCGCCCCTGTCTTTGGCTCCCCCGAGAGCCAACTGGGTCTGTATGCCAGCGCTCAGCTCGCACGGCGATATGGTCTACCCTTCCGCGGCGGAGGCATGCTCTCAAGCTCGAAGATTCCCGATGCCCAGGCCGGCTACGAATCCATGATGGGGATGCTTCCCACCGTATTGGCTCGCGTCAACTTTGTCCTTCACGCCGCAGGCTGGCTCGAAAACGGATTGGTTAGTGGCTACGAGAAATTTGTTTGCGATTGCGAGGTCCTCGGCATGTTCCACACCTGGGCCAAAGGACTGGATTTGTCTGATGAGTCCCTGGCACTCCAAGCCATTGAGGAAGTGCAACCCGGCGGTCACCATCTAGGAACAGCTCACACGTTGCGGCATTTTCGTGACGCCTTCTACCGCGCCGAGCTTTTCGACTACAATTCGGCCGAGCAATGGGAACTGAACGGGGCCGAGGATACCTACGCCCGCGCTCACAAGAAAGTCAACAGACTACTTGCCAGCTATGATTGCCCCCCCTTGGACCCAGGTGTGGAGGAAGCGTTGACGGACTTTATTAAGGCGCGCAAGACGGCCATCAGCGGGAGCTCCGCTGCTCGGACGCTTGCGGCTACATGAACGAGGATACCGTCGTTTCTACACCTGACGCCGCAGGGTCGGAACCAACAGGGAAATTGGACGATTCCAAGATGTGGTTGCCAGCCATATAAACAAAGGATGAAATGATGATGCTTGAAATGTCCTGCCTGAAAAGGGGCAAAATCCTGCGACAAAGCTACTATACTACGGCCTAAGGTAATTTCGCTCCAAGAAGGGTGCATAAGATCGAGCGCGCCATCAGAATGGCAGTCTAAATGCCCCGAAAACCTGATCGTACCAAAGGTGTGGGGGAGCTAACGGATGGCCTACGACGCGACCAAAAGGTTTGCTTGCCACCTGGCACTCGTCACTTATCACTTGGCAGGCCAGGTTCGTTTCATGAATGGAAAGCGGTAATCGCAGAACAACAGCAAAACCATCCAGGAGGAAAATAGAATCCATGCTCATTATCGGCGAATTGATTAATTGCACCCGGAAGAAGGCGGGGCAAGCGGCGGCCAAAAGGGACGTCGCGTTCTTCCAGGACATCGCGCGCAAGCAAGTGAATGCCGGCGCGGACATGCTGGACGTGAACGGCGGCCTGCCCAGGCAGGAAGGGGAGGTCTTGCCGTGGCTGGTGAACCTCGTGCAGGAGGCGGTTTCCGTGCCTTTATGCCTGGATAGCGCCGATCCCGAAGCCCTGCGCCGCGCGCTGCCGCTCACGAGGCAACGGGCCATGATCAATTCCATCACCGATGAGCCCGCGCGTATCCAGGCGCTGCTTCCGATCTTGAAGGAGTTTCGCCCCAAGGTCATTGCGCTGTGCATGGGCGAGGCGGGTCTATGCTCCACGACGGCAACCGAGCGGCAGGGGAATTTCAGAAATTCATCGACCACCGAGGAGTGGTGATGAACTTCCCATGCGGCGCAATGGCCCGGGTGGGATTGGCCCGCGCTTATGCCATGGAAGGAAACACGACCAAAGCCCGCGCTGCCTATCAGGACTTCCTCACGCTCTGGAAAGACGCCGACCCTGATGTTCCCGTGCTGACGGAAGCCAAGGCGGAATACGCAAAGCTGAAATAATCCCCGCGCCCCGGCCCTCGCTTCCAGGGCCTCGTGCGCCGCATGGACTTCCCGCCGTAACGTGCAAGCGTTGACTTGACGGGCAGCGGTGACTGCGATGGGTCCAATTGGAACCCCTTCGGCGACAAGCTAGGGCTCCCGGCCAAGAATCCACCCTTCAATCTCCCGGATTGCTCGGTCGTCCGGCTCGCCGGGCGAACGTTGACCGAGACAAACCTGAAGCATTCCAAATAGCCCGATGACCGCATCAAAGGCGTCGTCCCCTTGCGGAAAGCCACCTTGAATTTCCTTCCTGAGGCCGTCCTCAATAGCGACGCTCTGGGCATCAGCCCAGCGAAGGAGGGATGCCCCGAATTTTCTCCTGTTGTCCTGGTTGCGCTTGCCGCCGAGCGGGTCCTTGGAAAACCAGCCGTAGCACTCGGCTGGCCACGCCTCGGCAATAACGATGCTCCCTGGCACAAGCAGCGAGGGCAGGGGGCCGTTAAACGGCCATAGGGAAACGTTCCGCAGGGCAGGGGCGAGCACGTCCCGCCAGCCGATGATTGCGGCCTTGCCGACCTGGTTGGGGCCAAGCGTCCAAAACAGGCAGCACGCCGCCTTGTGGCCGTTGCCACCCCGGTCGCAGCGCCGGAGCAGAGGTTCCAGTGACGAGACGCGGTGGCCGAGAAACAGTTCTTGCATGCGCCTTCCTTTGTACCTGCCGTTCGGGTAGAAGGGTCGGTGTACCGATATCTGGTTGGCCTCATCGCATACAGAATAGAAATCCTTCCACTCGCCGCTTCCAAGATTTGGAAGCAGGGTGCGGAAGTTCGCTATGCCCGCACGCTTGGCATAGAAAGCTGGGACGCCAATCGGAAAGTCGAACCCAGCGAGGGCGCACCCCGTCTCACCGGCTTCCGTGCGAAGCTGCCCAATCAGCGAGCCGGGATTGCCCACGTGCTCGGGAGCGAAGGCCGTGTAATGGCCATCCGCGCCGAGGGCCGCCCTGGCGCACCACCGCTTCTCATCCTTGCTGCCCCAATCAGCGTGATAGACCACGTTTGGTTTTGCGGGTTGGGCCATGTCCGTTCGATTCCAGTCGCGGGAGTCTTCCCAGACAGATGGATTTTACCTTGAGCTTGAGCGGAACGTCACGCACCACGCCGGTGAGAATAATTCCCTTGCACATGGCGAGTCGATGTTATCAGGGGAAAGCTTTGCTAGGCTTTAGCTATGCGGGGGCGGTCCCGCTTCAAAAAGGGTTTTTGGGGAAAAACTCCGTAACCCATAGCTATGCTTTAGCTTGCAGGGATGTCCACGAAAATCCCCAGGAGAGAGAAGTAAGACAGGAGACTAAAACCAAAAAGTCCCGCAACTGCTTGCGGGACTTAGATTTGCCATATTTTATGAGAAATTTCTTGACAGATGGTGCGGAAGGGGGGACTCGAACCCCCACGGTCTTGCGACCGTCAGCCCCTCAAGCTGGTGCGTCTGCCAATTCCGCCACTTCCGCACGAGAGGGAGTTCTCAGTCATCAGTTCTCAGTCATCAGTTGTCGTTCGTCAGCCGTCGGTCCCCAACCGCGCGCTGGAGGGGTCCTTACTGATAACTGATTACTGACAACTGACGGCTGCTCTTCCTACTTCTTCGCCGGAGCGGGCGTCACGGGCACCGATATGGGCGCCGACACGGGCGCTGACTTGACGGGCGCGTGCTCCAGCACCGAACCCGAGGAGGACCTTGACGCATGAATTGCCAGGCTCATGGACGTGACTATAAAAATGACTGCCAGACCCCAGGTGATCTTTGCCAGCAGGGTCACAGAGCCGCGAGGCCCGAAGGCCGCCTGGCTTACGCCGCCGAAAGCTGCAGTGATATCGACGTTTTCGCCGCCCTGGAGAAGCACCGAGCCAATGAGCAGGATGCAGGTCACGATTTGAATCGTCTGAATTACAGCCATCATACTATGGAATCTCTCTCTCGGCGCCTCAGCCGCGCGGGTAATTTACTAGGGCAGTAAAGGAATCGACCTTCAAACTCGCCCCGCCCACCAGCGCCCCGTCAATTTCTTCCTGCGCCATCAGCCCGGCGACGTTGTCAGGTTTGACGCTGCCGCCGTACAGAATCCTGATGCCGCCCGCCTCGCTTTCGCCGAACTGCTGGCGAGCAAGCCTGCGAAGCAAACGGTGCGCCTCCGCAGCCATTTCCGGTGTGGCCGTGCGTCCGGTGCCGATGGCCCACACAGGTTCGTAGGCAATTATGATACGGGAAAAGTCCGCAGCGGTCAACCCGGCCAGGCCGCCCATGAACTGACGCTCGAGGACTTTTTCGGTTTCACCCTTTTCGCGTTCCGCCAGCGTTTCCCCCACGCAAACGATCGGCGTGAGTCCAGCCGCGAGCGCCGTTTTCACTTTTTTGTTCACCTGCTCGTCGGTTTCGCCGCAGTCATGCCGGCGCTCGGAATGCCCGATGATCACGTGGGTGCATCCGGCGTCCCGGAGCATCCCCGTCGAGATGTCTCCGGTGTGCGCGCCTTCCTTGTCCCAGTGGCAGTTCTGAGCAGCCACCGACACCTTGCTGCCTTTGGCTGCGGCGGCGGCTGCGGCCAGCGCCGTGAAGGGCGGCGCAACGATCACTTCGCAATGGCCGGCCTGTGCCGCCAGCGGCTTGATCTTCTCGATGAAATCCACCGCTTCCGCGATGGTCTTGTACATTTTCCAGTTACCAGCGATTACGGGTCGCCTCATTTTTGCACTCCTATTGGATGGGAGTAGGGAATAGGGAGTCGGGAATGGGGAAGCAAGCAGCTAAGCCCTGCCTTTGCTCTGCAGCGAGCGGATGAGGGCTCGAAGCATCTTTCCCACGACTTCGCACCTGTCGAGCATGGGCCAAACATGCAGCTCGCGATAGGATGAAATCGCGCTCTTGAGCGGCTCGTGTTGTTCGCTTTCCCCCACTCCCTACTCCGTCCCTATTCCCTATTCCCAACTCCCTATTCCCTATTCCGTATCTGTCAACGCTTCCACCCCCGGGAGTTTCAGCCCGGAGAGGAACTCGAGCGCCGCGCCGCCGCCGGTTGAGATGTGGCTGATCTTATCCGCCACGCCCATCTTCTTCACCGCCGCCACCGAATCGCCGCCGCCGACGATGGAGACTGCGGAAGAAGCGGCAACCGCCCTGGCGATGGCCAGGGTGCCTTCCGCGAACTGGGGCATCTCGAAGACGCCCATGGGGCCGTTCCAGACGATGGTCTTGGCGCCGGCAATTTCCTGGGCGTATTCGGCGCGCGTGGCGGGTCCGATGTCCAATCCGATCCAGCCGGCGGGAATGCTCTGCGTGTTGACCACTTCCGCCGGGGCGCTGGCGTCGAATTTCTCGGCTACCACGTGGTCCTTGGGCAACAGGAACTTCTTGCCGCTGCGGTTGGCGAAGTTCAGCAGCGTCTTGGCGCTTTCCAGCTTGTCATCTTCAACTTTGGATTGGCCGACTTCCACGCCCTCTGCCTTCAGGAAGGTGTAAGCCATGGCCCCGCCCACCAGCACACTGTCCGCGAGTTTCGCGAAATTCTCGAGCAGTTCGATCTTGTCGGAGACCTTGGCGCCGCCCACAATCGCTACATAGGGACGGGCGGGGTTCTGGACCGCCTTCCCCAGATATTCGAGCTCCTTCTCCATCAACATGCCCGCTGCGCAGGGCGAAAGGAAATGGGTGATGCCCTCGGTTGAAGCATGCGCGCGATGAGCGGTGCCGAAAGCGTCGTTCACGTAAACCTCGCCCAGGGCCGCCAGTCGCCGGGCGAATTCCGGCACGTTCTTTTCCTCTTCAGGATGGAAGCGCAGGTTTTCGAGCAGCAGCACCTCCCCGTCCTTGAGCGCCAGGGCCTGCTTTTCGACTTCCGGGCCCACGCAGTCGGCGGCGAAGGCCACGGGCTCGCCGAGCAGCTCCGAAAGCCGCGTGGCTGCCGGCTTCAGGCTCATTTTCGGATTGGGCTTCCCTTTGGGTCTTCCCAGGTGCGAAGCCAGAATGAGCCGCGCTCCCTGTCCCAGGGCGTACCGGATGGTGGGAAGCGAGGCGCGAATTCGGGTGTCATCGGTGATCTGCGAGGCATCGTTCAGCGGGACATTGTAATCCACGCGCATGAAGACGCGTCTTCCTTTAAGCTCAATATCACGAATAGATAATTTTGACATGGATATTTCCTTTCTGAGATGTCAGTGGTCCGTTGTCTGCGGCAAGAGCCGGGCCCTGGGGTCCATACACCTTCAACGAGGTTGGTTCCCCGGAGGGGAACAAAATCATTAGCCGTAGGTGAAACCTATGGAGACAGAGGGCAAGGAAATCCCGACCCCCTTGGTTCCCCGAAGGGGAACAAAATCATTAGCCGTAGGTGAAACCTACGGAGACAGAGGGCAAGGAAATCCCGACCCCGTAGGGGTCGAACTTATGGAAAATACCTTTCATCAATCTCGATGCCAGCGTCGGCGAGCAACTTTCGGTACTCTTCTTCAAACGTTGTCTTTCGGTGATGCTCCTCCTGACCCTTGACGTACGCGATAAGTTCCGCTTGTTCACGAAGAGAATGCGTGAAAGCTCCGTATCCTTCCTGCCAACCTATGAAGTTGGGGAACACATGGTTCTCTTTAACCCAGATTGAAGACGCGACCTTGATGTCCTTCAACAAACCGGCCAACGCAACCGTCGGATGAAGGCTTAGCAGACTGTGGACATGGTCTCTCACGCCGTTGGTCCAGATCGGCCGGCAGCGGCTGTTCTTGATCACACCATTCATGTACCTGACGAGATCATCCCGTCCCGAATCGGCAAGCACCGGCAGACGGTCTTTGGTGGCGAACACGATGTGATAAAGAATCTGAGTGTATGTGGACAATGTTCAACCCCTTCGGGGTTGGGCAAATATCAGGTGTTACTTTTTCCGTAGGTTTCACCTACGGCTAATGATTTTGTTCCCCTTCGGGGAACAGGTCTGACAGCTGACCATGGACAGCCGCCCTCCGTCTACTGCTCACTGCTGTCTGCCTACTGCTTGCCGCCTACCGCCTTCCGCTTTCAGCGAGGATCATCGGCAGAGGCTTCAACTCGCGCCGCAGCGGGTCCAGCGAAAGGCCGAGGGCTTCCAACGTGAAAGCACCGAGAAGGGTGCTATCTCCCTCCTCGCCGAAGATGACATCTGCCACGCCCGCCAGTTCCCCATGCTTGAAAAAAGCACCCCCTTTTTTCCTGACGATCTTTGAGCCGTCTGCCAGTCGGAACTGCTGCTCCAGGAATGGGCGAATGCCAAGCCTTTCGAGGACCGGAGTCGGGACTACCGAATAGATCGCGCCGGAGTCGATCAGGAACTCCACCTTTTCGGTTTTTTCGGGGGTGGCGGGGTTCCCCACTTCTATTTCCAGAACTGTTAAGCCCATTTTCCCTCCTTCTGCCCCGTGGTCCACTGACAGTCGGGTAACCTGCAATAATTCATGTGGCTAAACTCCTAACAAACTAAGCAGACGGAGCAGTTCACAACGGACGACGGTCCACGGGCAGCCGCCTATTTCTTTCTGCCTACTGCCTACTGCTTCAGAGGCTCTTCCCCACGTATTCGATCAGGTCCCTGACGCGGCAAGAGTAACCCCACTCGTTGTCGTACCAGGCGATCACCTTCACCAGATTGCCATCGATGACCTTGGTGAAGCCGGCGTCCACCATGGACGAGTGCGGATTGCCGGTGAAGTCTTTAGAGACCAACTCCTCTTCGACGTACTGCAGAATGCCCTTCATGGGGCCTTCCGCAGCCTTCTTGAGGGCGGCGTTCACTTCTTCGGCCGTGGTGGGCTTCTCGACGAGCGCTACCAGGTCAACCACCGAAACGTCCGGGGTGGGGACGCGCATAGCGTAACCATCCAGCTTGCCCTTCAGTTCGGGCAATACCAGGCCAACAGCCTTGGCAGCGCCTGTCGTGGTGGGAATCATGGACAGGGCGGCAGCGCGAGCCCGGCGCAAATCGTTGTGGGGCAGGTCCAGGATACGCTGGTCGTTGGTATAGGCATGAATGGTGGTCATCGAACCCTTGAGAATCTTGAAGTTCTCGTGCAGCACCTTGGCCGCCGGCGCCAGGCAGTTGGTGGTGCAGGAAGCGTTCGAGATGATGTGGTGCTTGGCCGGGTCGTAGGCTTGCTCATTCACCCCCAGCACGATGGTGATGTCTTCACCTTTGGCCGGCGCCGTGATGATGACTTTCTTCACGGTGCCCTTCAGGTGCTTCTTTGCGTCCTCCGCTTTGGTGAAAAGGCCGGTGGATTCAACCACAACCTCTACGCCCAAGGAGGACCAATCAAGGTCCGCGGGGTCCTTGGTCTTAAAAACCCGGATCGACTTGCCATTTACCCTGATGCAGTCTGCGCCGTGAGCCACTTGGGCGGCCAGGATTCCGAATACCGAGTCGTACTTCAGCAAATGAGCCAGGGTTTTCGGGTCAGTGATGTCATTGACCGCTACGAATTCAATTCCTGGATCGTCGAGCGCTGCACGCAACAAGTTCCGTCCAATGCGCCCAAAGCCATTGATTCCAACCTTAACAGGCATAAATAATCCTCCGTTGTTCATAATTACTGGATTGATTCAAAGCAAGAATTTTACGCGGGTTGCCAGATGTTGTCAAAGGCAGGTAGTGAGCAGGCAGTAGAAAGTAGGCACTAAGGAGCAGGCAGTACGTTCTGGGTGGGAGCATTTTGAAATTCAAAATCTAAACTTCGAAATTGGCCCGGCCTCGTGCACGTGTGCCTTGGTCTTGTCTGTCCTGAACCCTGAATCCTGCTCTTCCCCGTTTCTTTTCAACAACATTCCCGCCTTAAACGCGAATCTCCTTTATTTTCATATACATTCCCGCTTCGCGAGGGCTTTTTCCACAGCGCCCCTTTGTTTTCAATAACATTCCCGCGTCGGTCCTGCAAAAAAAGAATTCCTTTGTTCAAACGTGCCGGCGAACTCACCCATCCTGCCCTGTCGAGCTGGTTCGCATGTGTGCCTTGGTCTTGTCTCTCCTGAATCCCGAATCCTGAATCCTGCTCTTCCCCGTTTCTTTTCAACAACATTCCCGTTTTAAACGCGAATCTCCTTTATTCTCATATACATTCCTTCTTCATGACGGGTTTTTCCACAGCACCCCTTTGTTTTCAATAACATACCCGCTTGGTTCGTGCAAAAAAGAATTCCTTTGTTCAAACGTGCCGGCGAACTCAGCCATGCTGCCCTGTCGAGCCGGTTAGCACGTGTGCCTTGGTCTTGTCTGTCCTGAATCCCGAATCCTGCTCTTCCCCGCCCCATGGTGTTCACCATTCAGTGCTAACATAACACTAATAGGCTACAGCAAGTTGTGGGGCATGTCAAGAGACAGGTTGTCGCCTTGAACAGGAGGGTGAGGGAAATCTATGTCATTCTGAACGGAGTTGTCCCGCCTCGGCGGGTCAGCTTTCAGCCTTCATACGGTTTGAATCCTACCCTGTTCACTGTCTTCTGCTATTGGAGGGCCGCAGGTCCGGGGGGCGGGACGTCCGCTACGACATTGCCGGGCTAAGGCCCGCCGCTACGAGCATTTTTCAGCGTCCTGCTAAGCTTGGCCAGATGTGCTATGGTTGGGGATGATGTTGCAACGGATACCCATCAAGTGGCTCACAATTCTCCTGGCGATACTGATTTTAGGGGTGCAAACGCCCGAAGTGATGAGCGCAGACCTGAGGCCGAAAACAGTTGAGGCCTTCGACAGGTACGTTCAGTTGACTGAGGCACGAATCAATCGGGAAGTTTCACAAACTGAAAAGTTCTTGTATCTGGATGAACTTCCTCCGCCGCGCCGGTCCGAAGTCCTGGCCGCACTCAAGCGCGGTGAGATCTTTATGGAGCGGCTTCAGACGCTCGATGCTTCCGGTCACACGATGGAGGCGCCGGAGGCAATCATCCATCATTGGCTGGGAGCAGTCTTCGTTCCTGGCGCAAATCTTCCACAGACGATCGCTCTGGTGCAGGACTACGATCACCACCAGGATATCTATAAGCCGGAGGTGGTTGGCTCACGTCTGATCGGCCACACAGGGAATGATTTCCAGATCTATTATCGCCTGCGGAAAAAGAAAGTCATCACCGTCACGCTCAACACCTATCACGACGTTCATTATTTTCCAGTTGATTCGACGCATTGGTACAGCCGCTCTTATTCCACCAGAATCGCCGAAGTGGCCAATGCCGACACACCGAATGAGCGCGAAAAGCCCATCGGCCACGACGAGGGATTCCTCTGGCGAATCAATTCCTACTGGAAGTTTGAGGAGAAAGACGGCGGCGTCTACGTCGAGTGCGAGTCAATTTCCCTCACTCGCGACATTCCCACAGGATTGGGCTGGCTGATCACGCCCTTCGTAACCAGCATTCCCAGAGAATCCCTCGAGATGACCATGGGCTCGACGCGGGCAGCCCTCGCCGCGGGCAGGAAGTGAAGCTGGAAACTGGAACCTGGAAACTGGAAAGTGGAAATTAGAAATTGGAAATTAGAAACTGGAAAACAAGGCTGCTGAGTTTCAATTTCGATTCTCGGCATTTCCTCGCCAAGGTAGGCAGTAAGCAGAAGGCAGTGGGCCGAAGGCAGTAGGCCGAAGGCAACAAGCAGTCGGCGCAAGCGAGAGGGCAATCCAAAATCTAAAATCCAAAATCCGAAATTGCCCCAGCCCCTTTTCTCCAACGGACCACGGACCACGGACAACGGACTCACTCGCTCTTCTGCTCGAGTAAGGAATAGAGCACCGGCATCACCAGCAAAGTAATGAAAGTTGAGATAGAGAGGCCGCCGATGACGGCCAGGGCCAAGGGTTTTTGCAATTCCGCTCCCGCCCCCAGACCCAGCGCCAGCGGAAGCAAGCCAAAAAGCGTACACAGAGTCGTCATCAAAATGGGACGCACACGGA
>JBEKUR010000149.1:0-15017 GCA_049514855.1 Terriglobia bacterium | reverse complement strand
CTTGACTTTCAGGCGCTGGATCGCTTCGCTTAGCGCTCCCATGTCGGCTTGGGTATGGATGATGGGAATGTAGATGAGAGTCCTCTCATTAGATTCAGGATGATGGGTTCCGGCAGCGCTCTCGCTATTTCGTTCGCCCATGACAATTGGGGTGCCAGCCTTTGGGATCCAAATCCGTAGAAGTCAGGCGGAGTTTACATTGTCATCGATGAGCCTTTAAGTTACCGCACCGCCTCCAAAAATTGCCCGACCGCATGTGCTCGACCGGGAGAAGCAACTGCCCTCCGATCAGGGATTTAGGTCAGAGTCGGCGTAGGAATTCAGTGCCCAGCGGCCTGTTGCGAATCGGAAGACATACCGGCCCTACCCTGAACGCCAAGGTCATACGAAAGGACTCGCCTCCTCTGTGCTCAGCCCTATCAAATGGGCAGTACGAAGGTTGCGCACAGCTCTCTCCCAAACGAGAAACACCTTCCCATTTTCTGTCTGCATTCCCCTACCAGCAATTGGTGTTCCATAAGGCTCCACTCGAGCATGAGCCGGAGCCATGTCAGCCGGCAGAGTCTCATCGCCGCCGTGACATGGCGGGCGGCTCCTGCCGGCATACTCTTCCTGGTGCGCCAGGCCCCCTCGGCGTAGGAGCCACATTTCCGACCTCTCTTCCCCCATCGACCACCTGCTGCCTTCACACTTTCCTTATCGGCAGTGGGAAGCAGTGCGATTAGGGAAAGTGGCGGCTTCTCCCAGGCGCGCTCCTGCCGGTTCGTGTTTCATTTCGAAGCATGGGAAGCTGGATTAGTTAGACTTGACTAATAATCCGGCATTCACTGTATTTGTGGACGAGTGACGAGTGAAAAGTGACGAGCAAGGAGAGCGGGTGTCGGGGGACAGTACACCGGCGGACGCATTCTTCAACTGACCCGCCGCGGCGGGACAACTGACAACAGACAGCTTTCCCTGCGTACTGCCCACTGCCTACTGCTTACTGCCTACTGCCTACTGCTTACTGCCTACTGCTCTCCGCCGGCTCGAAGCGGGCCTGGAAGAAACGCAGGTATTTGGGTTCGTAGATCATCTTCAAGGCGCGAGCCTGGTCGCGCTGCTCGTAAACCTCGAGGATCGACTCCGCCACCACATCCATATGCGCCTGGGTATAGACTCGGCGCGGCAGGGCGAGGCGCACGAGCTCCAATCGCGGGTGGCGCTCCTCGCCCGTCTTGGGGTCGCGCCCGGCGGAAACGATGCCGCGCTCCATGGTGCGCACCCCGGAATCGACGTAGATGTTGGCAGCCAGCGTCTGGGCCGGGTATTGCGCCTGAGGGATGTGCGGGTAGAAGCCCCTTGCCTCCAGGAAAACGGCGTGGCCGCCGATAGGCTTGACGAGGGGGATGCGCCAGTCAAGCAGGTGTCTGCCCAGGTACTCAACCTGGCCCACCCGCGCCCGGATGTGGTCGTCCTCGACGCTTTCCACAATGCCGCGAGCCATGGCTTCCATGTCGCGCCCGGCAAGCCCCCCGTAAGTGTGCAGGCCCTCGTAGACCACCACCAGGTTGCGCGCTTCTTCGTAAAGCCCTTCATCGTTGCTGGCCAGCCAGCCGCCGATATTCACCAGCGCGTCTTTCTTGGCGCTCATGGTGCAGCTCTGGGTGTAGGAGCAGTACTCCTTCAGGATTTCCGCCACTTTCATTGAGCTGTAGCCCGCTTCGCGCTGCTGGATGAAGTAGGCGTTCTCCACCGCGCGCGTGGCGTCGAGCACGATGGGAATGCTGTAGCGGTCGCAGAGTTCTCGCAGCGCGCACATGTTGGCCATGGATTGCGGCTGGCCCCCCGCCATATTCACTGTTCCCGCAACGGAAACGTAGGGAATCTTCCCCGCCCCCACCTCGAGGATGAGCTTTTCGAGTTTCTCGAGGTCCACGTTGCCCTTGAAGGGGTGCTCGCTTGCCGGGTCGTGCGCCTCGTCAATGATGACGTCCACGAAGGTCCCACCCGCCAGCTCCTGGTGGAGGCGCGTGGTAGTGAAATACATGTTGCCGGGGATGAAGTCGCCCGGCTTGATCATGATCTTCGAAAGGATGTGCTCGGCGGCGCGCCCCTGGTGCGTGGGAACCAGGTATTTATAACCGTAATATTGGCTCACCGCTTCCCATAAGTGGTAAAAGTTGCGGCTGCCCGCGTAGGCTTCGTCGCCGAGCATCAAACCCGCCCATTGGATGTCACTCATGGCATTGGTGCCGCTGTCCGTGAGCAGGTCGATGTAAACGTCCTGGGAGCGAAGCAGGAAGGTGTTGTAGCCGGCGTCGACGATGAACTTTTCCCGCTCCTGGCGGGTCGTCATGCGGATGGGCTCGACCATCTTGATCTTCCAGGGCTCAGCCCAGGAGCGCCGGGAAGGCTTTGGGTAGGACATGCTGTGACTCCTTATTATCCGCAGATTACTCAGATTTCACAGATCAGGCAAGTTGAAGGCAGAAGAACCGAGCAGAGCAGGCAAACCTAAAGCCGCCTTGTAGCCATGCGACGACCTTGGGGGGGCAGAACCACGTCGGCGTTCTTAGTCTATCTCTTGCCCTACCCATTCTTCATCTGTGCAATCTGCGAAATCTGTGGACTGGGGGCCTTTTGCTCTTCGCGAGCCAGAGCCTTCTCCATCAGGCGGGGGAAGTCGAAGCTCAGAACGCGCTGGCAATTGCGGCAGCGCCACACTGGGTCCTGCGGATCGAGGTAGTTGAAGTTGACGCAGCCGCAGTCGCAGACGACCTGCAACCCTTTGCTGCGCCCTTGAATCAGCTTCACATCTTGGGGCCCAACCGGAAACTTCATATCAATCCCTCTTTCGCTTATTTCGCTTGACGGCGCGAGCCACTCCCGACTTCAACCTGGACGCCGTTCCAGGTGGTCCCATCCTGTGGTCGGCGCTGAGCCACCTCGCCCTGTCCTGAGGTCTAGCAAGAGCATTCAGCTTCTTCTCGCGCCGCGAAGATTTCTCCTCCTTGCAGTGGCTCCTCCGTGGCCAGGAGACCCTCAACACGGAGGTCACTGAGAAGCTCCGTGTCCTCCGTGTTGAAGCTTTAGAGGCACAGACAACACGGAAAGGCCCGCTTCTACTAAACTCACTCGCAGAGCATCACGCGGTCCTGGCTGTCCACTTCGCGGAGACGGACTTCAATCACTTCCGTGCCCGATGTTTGCAAAACCCTGCCCACATAGTTCGCCTGGATGGGCAACTCCCTGTGCCCGCGGTCGATCAAGACGCACAGTTCCACCCGCCGTGCCCGCCCGTGATCCACAAGGGCATCCAGCGCGGCGCGAGTGGTTCGGCCCGTGTAGAGGACGTCGTCCACAAGGATCACCGTCTTGCCCTCCACGGAAAACCGCAGGGGCTGCTGGACAACGGGCTTCTGATCGATTCTCAAGAGGTCATCGCGGTGGGGGGTGATGTCCAGCATTTCGACCGGGGGCGCGGTCTTTTCGATCTCTGTCATCTTTTTAGCCAAACGCTCGGCCAGCGGGACTCCGCGGCGGCGGATTCCCACCAGAACGACCCCTTCCAGGCCGTTGTTGCGCTCCAGGATTTCGTGCGCCAGGCGCATCAGCGTGCGGTCAATCTCCGAGGCCGACATCAACTGGGACTTGTCGCGAACCACCGCACTCTTGGATTGAACGCTTCCAGCATTTTCCATGGCAGGCTCCCAAACGCCCCTCGTAGCGGCGAGTTTACCTCGCCAAATGGCGGCGTAAAGCCGCCTCTACATCAAACCGACCCGCTGCCACCGCCTGATTATAGCATTCTGCCCTTCTCTGAGCCCTGTCATTCCGAGCGCAGCGAGGAATCTCGCTCTGATAAGTCGAAAAGTCGAGAGTCGATGGTCGAGGAGTTAGGACCTTTTCGACTTTCGACTCTCGACTTCTCGACTTAATTGATACGCTCTGCGCAAATCGCGGACGTAGTGGTCAGCTTCCCGCGTGGGTTTGGGAATGCGGAATCCATCCAGGCACTGCTTCACCAATGCGACTGCGGAATCGAGCGAAACCCGATGTCCAGTAGTGACGTAAATGGGTCTAACGTGGTCCCTCGTCCGCAACACCACCCCAAGGCGCTCACCTTCCAGCATCAGTGGGGTGGTCGAGCCAGCCTTCTTGCCGGGCTCTTGGTGCTCACCCACCAGCCGTGACTTGGCGCAGCCGATGGTGGGCTTGTCCAACAAGATGCCAATGTGGCACGCGATGCCGAACCGTCGCGGGTGCGCGCGCCCCTGGCCGTCAATCAGAATAAGGTCCGGCTCGGTCCGCAGCCGGGCAAAAGCCGCCAGCAGTACGGGGCTCTCGCGGAACGAAAGCAGGCCCGGGATATAGGGAAAACGAAGCTGGCGCCGCGCCATCCGGCGCTCTACTTCCTCGAAACCCGGAAAGCCATAAACAATGACGCCGGCAAAAGCGACCTCGGTCTCGGGATCAAACGCCATGTCCGCGCCCGCCACGAAGCGGATCTCTCCAAACCGGTCCTGCAATTCCACATGCTCGCGCAAGCTTTCCTGAAGCCGCATCGCTTCGCGGGGTGTCAGGTTCCAACGGGTCTCGAGCTGCGGTTGCATCGCCATTCCCATATTCTACTGCGGAAAACGCCCAGCCGCGGCGTTATGGTGAGCGCGCCCCGTAACCGACATCTTCTATCAGACTTCCCGTCCTACCCTCACGAGTCTGAGGCTGGGCCCCAGATGCCGCAGGTCGTCGTCGGTCCTGGAATTAAGGGCGAAAATCATGAGGCGCGAGTCGCTTTTGCCCCCTGCCGGGACCTCCTTTCTTCGGTTTCCGGCGGTTCAACTTGAGAATTCAAATACCTGCGTGCGTCCCAGTAAACTTCCGGCGCGTCTGGTAGGTTACCCAAGGTTGCCAAGAATTTGAACGTCAAGGTCAAAAATGTGGTAAGAATCTTCTCATGCCTGGCGAGATGGAATTGTATTCCTGTAGTGGCACGACGCCTTCTGAGGCCTCATGCGTTGGCCAGCGGATTTTTCCATGAAACATCTCAACTTCGAGTTTAAAGCACGGCTAAACAACGAGCCGCGCGTTCGGGCGGCGCTCAAGAGATTGGACGCCCGCTTTATTGGGACTGACCACCAGATCGACACCTATTTCCGTGTCCCTTCCGGGCGGCTGAAGGTTCGGGAAGGCCGCCTCGAGAACGCCTTGATTTTCTACCGGCGCAGCAACGTTCGCCGCGCCCGCCAGGCCGCGGTTGAAATGATGCTTCTTCCGCGGCGGAACTCCCTCCGGGCGATCCTTGCGCGCTCTCTCGGGACACTGGCCGTGGTGGACAAGCGCCGCGAGATTTACTTCGTCAAGAATGTGAAGATTCACCTGGACCGAGTCCGCCGCTTGGGCAAGTTCCTCGAGGTTGAAGCCATTTCACGCGTGGGTGACGTGAAGAAGATACGGTTCCAGGCGCGCCAGTTTCAAAAACTGTTTGGCATCACCGCAAAGGATATCGTCGCGGAATCGTATTGCGATTTGATCCTTGCGAAGAGCCCATCGTAGAGTAGAGGCCGCCTTCAGGCGGGCATCGTCGGAAAACCTCCCGCCCTGACTGCACTCCTGGTGTATCATGGGCGTCCCGCCCATGTCGTCGCTTGGTCATTCACGGGCGCGACCCCGACAGGTCGGGGCAGGCTGCCCGTGCTACCAAGAATGAAAGGCGGGAGGACATTCAGAATCGGAGAGTTCGTAATGATCAAACCAGAAAGCGCTGTGCAGCGAGTTTTTCAGGAAATCACAAGCTATGAGACGGTTTCAGTCAGCCGGCTCGCCCGGCAACTTGGCATTCAACCGCAGTCGCTGCTGGCCAAGCTCCGGCCGCTGGTTACGAAAGGGCTCCTGGTCCTCAGCGAGGGACGCGCGAAGGTCGGGATCAACGCCGGCTTCGGCCAGGTAGTAGGGATCGACCTGGGCGCCAGCCACCTCCACTTCGCCTTGGCGGATTTCAGAGGGGAGATCCTGCAGGAGTCGAATAAAAGGATTCGGCCCGAGGATGGCCCCCGGAAGTTGATTGCCCAGATCGTCGAGGGCGCTCTCTCTTTGGCCGCAAAGGCCGGCGGACGCCTTCGGGGGGTGGCCATTGGCGTCCCGAGCCCCGTGGACGCGGAGCGCGGCGTAGTGGCTTTTGCCTACAACCTGCCGGGATGGAAGAACATCCATCTAGCTCGCGAGCTCGAAGAGAAATTGCGCGTGCCCATTTTCCTCGAGAACGATGCCAACATGGCGGCCATCGGCGAACATTGGCGTGGGGTCGCTCAGGATGTCGACAATTTCGTGTTCATCGCCATCGGCACCGGAACCGGCTCTGGAGTGTTTGTGAACGGCAAGCTTTATCGCGGCCGCACGGGTTCGGCCGGTGAAGTTTACCGTATGAACATGGACTGGCCCCGCTGGGCCGAGGACTTCGGCGATACGGGCCACTTTGAAAGTTCTGTATCCGGCATGGGGATTGCCGCCGAGGGCCGAAAGGCTCTCCAGCCTCCAGCAAGTTCCGGAGCTTCCGACCTCGCCACGGAACGTGACGCTTACTTCGTTTTTGAGGCTTTCCGCCAGGGCGATCCCAACGCCCGCTCAGTTTTGGAGAGGGTTTTTACCATGCTGGGTGTGGGACTATCGAATATCGTTGCCATTCTCGATCCTGACTTGATTGTCCTGGGAGGAGGGATCGTGAAGGGCGCGCCAGACTTCATGCTTTCTACCGTAGGGAAGGTCGTTCAGCACATCCAGAAGGAGAATACCCCGCCTATCAAACTGAGCGCCCTCGAAGATAAAGCCCAGACCTTCGGCGCCATCCGCTCGGCGCTCACCGTCGCCCAAGCCACCGTCGCGCGTCGGTTGTAGCGCGCGTTCCCGCTGACGGATTGCGTCGCGTGTAGGGCCGAACGCCGTTCGGCCCTACGCCAGTAATTCCACTTCAGTGCGAGGCTGCGGCCTGCCCGGATTCCGCGGCATCTCCCCTGAGGAATGGTAAGGCTCCGAGCAGCAACAGGAAGCACGGAGTAATGCCCCAACCCAGCACGTAGACCGCAAATCCCACGAGCCGGAGACTGAGAGAGACACGAAAATCGATAACTAACGCGATGCAAAAAGTGAGTGCCATGAGGCAAGTCAGTCCCAGAATGTGAAGGGAAGCTGCCACGACCCGCTCGAGGAGCTGTCCTCCCGCGCGTCGGGACCAGTACGCCCCGAACGCGCCAATCAGTGGCAGACACAACAACCACCGCCAATAAATGACCAGAAATGTGCCGTGCCATACCCAGATTACAGGTGGCGCGGGCGACATCCCCTGGAACCATCGAAGCAGAAGCATGGATAGCGCACTCGTGCAAGCTCCAGGTAACCACAGGGCCCTAACGCGGTAATTCATCACGTCCTCCTCTTGTGCGGCGCATCGAACGCGAAGCTCATCCCAGTCGGCGACGGTGCTCAACGCGAACTGAACAGCCTCGCTCTCCGATTTACCTTGCCGAACCAAGTCCTCGCAAAGGTCCTCTAGGTGGCCGGCAAGGTCAGCAACGATGTCTTCCTGGCGCTTCTCCCCTACCCTAAGCGGAGTTAATCTATGCCTTACAATCCCTCGCCAGTCAGGCACGGGTCACCCCTGCCAGACGATTCAAAGCTTGAAAAAACCGTGCCCACTCCTCGCGAAGGGGAACAAGGCGCCGTCTTCCTGCGGGCGCCAAGCGGTAGTAGCGCCGGCGGCGGCCTCCAGGAGGATCCTCCCAGGTCCCCTTTACCCAACCACGCTTCTCCATGCGATAGAGCAGCGGGTATAGCGATGCAAGATTGAAGCGCAGCAAGCCTCGCGTCTGGTGCTCGATGCGCTTCGCGATTTGGTAGCCGTGAAGCGGCCCCTCCGCAAGCACGGACAGTATTGCCAGTTCCGCGCTTCCCCGTTTGATTTGTGGTCCGATGCTAACCATTAGATCTTTCATATACGTGAATCCTATATATTGGTACCCGAAGTGTCAAGCTAAATTTGAACGGAGCGTCGCCCACCTACGGCGCCCACCCCCGACGCGTCGGGGGAGGCAGGCCATGCTACCACTAAAGCCCATGGGCGGGACGGCCATGCTTAATGGAAAGAAAGTGGATGGCTAATGTGGAAAAAGGCGCTTTCCGTACGGCAGAACAATTGAAACCTGCGGGTGACATCCGCTAACCTGCAGGCTGCGTCGGGTCTTGGGCAAGATCAGGGCAAGATCTGAAGAGAATGGAAAACAAAAGCCCTAGCCGCTCGCGGGGAGGTTGGCTCCTCCCGGTGTCTGCGGCTGTCCTCACCCAGCGCAACAAGCTCTACCACAACAACCACAATATTACGAGTAACGGCGGGCCTGCTTACCTCTTGCGCAACGTGGGCGGCAGCCGCAACAACGCCCTCCGAATCAGGACGGTCGGCACGCGCCCGAACCACGACGGCATCGGCGCGCAGGTCCGCGTCACCTCGGGCGGCAGCACCAACTGGCAGACCGTCCACTCCGGCTCGAGCTACTGCTCGCAGAGCGAACTCACCTTGACTTTTGGCTTGGGAAAAGCCACTCACGCTGAGAGTGTGGAAATCACCTGGCCCAGCGGACAGCGCGATACCCTCCGCAACCTCAAAGCCAACGCAACTTACATCATCGAAGAGGGCGGAACGATCGTCAGCGCGAAACCGTTCCGACGCTGAGCCACGATGTGGGTTGTTGGCTATCCGAGGATGGGAAGCGAGATGATTCTGATCCCGCCTTCTTGGACGACAGAGAATTTGCCTGCCCAGTTTATCGGCCTTTCCAGGACGGCGACCGACACGCGCGCGACGTGCGAGGGTGAATCTTGCGAGATGCGAAACAGGATCACACCTGAGGGAGAAGACAAACCGCTGCGAAACGCCAGTTCCCCAAAGTCCTTGTCAAAGGTAATCAGCACTCGAGCTTCTGCCTTAGCTCTGCGAATGACTGCTTCATCGCTTGAACCGGGAGAATCCGTCCTGACCCAGGCCACATCGTGCCCGCGACTTCGCAGGGCTTCAACCGCCTCTCCGGGAAAGTTCTCGTTGGCCAGGACCCGCATCATCACACCGAGGTCGGAAAGACTCTTTCCGACTTGAGCAGCTCACTGGCATAGGACAAGCAAGCCAAAATATCCTGGTGGGTTAAGCCCGGATAATTCTTTACTATGGCAGACTCGGTCCAGCCCTGAGCCAGCAAGTCCACGATGAATTCGACAGCCAACCGGGTGCCCTTTATGGTCGGTTTCCCGGTGAGAATCTTTGGGTCGATGACGATCCGGTCTTGCCAGCTCATGCGTGCCGCCCTCCAGAAAACTCATCTGCTGATTCCCAGATTCTATCACCCTTTGCAGGACGATTCACGAGCCGCCTGTCCAACGATCGACCATTTGCGCCTGGGCGGCTGCAACGTAAGCGGTCGTCGCCTTGCGGAACGGTGACCGCGGAAAGCCGGCGGCGTGCGTCGCGCGGAAGTTACCCCGCGAACCGGAAACTGCCGGGCTCGAGGCCAGCGCGCAGCGCGAGGTCATGCACCAGCAACTGGATATGGACGGAATCAACCAGGGTTCCCAGCCCCATCCGCACCGATTCAACAGGAATGAGGCGCACGTTGGTGAGGTCGGCAAAAGGCAGGTCGGCGTAAAGCAGGACGCGCCCGCCGTGCTTGCGGATATCCCCCGCCAGCCTGAGCAGGCCATTGGCGGCTTTGCGCTTCGGCTTGGTTTCGCCTTGCCGGGCGAAGATAATATAGCGATGGGCGGGGTCGACGATCTCCATCGGACCGTGGCGGAACTGAGCTGCGCTCATCGGTTCGGCGCCCATTTTCGGCACCTCTTTGAACAAGAGCGCCCCCTGGTAAACCGAGGCGAGATCTGCGCCGCGGGACAGCAAGGCGATGTAGTGTGGTTTGTTAAAGAACTCCACGGTGGGCGGGGTCAGCTCGTCGTGGCGGTCGATGATTTTCTCCTGGGCCTCGATGGCGTGCATCAAGGCCTGGGTGAGGGGATAGGGCGGCTTTCGGGCAATCGCCACCGCAAGGTACATCAGGACGGCCACGGCGCAGGTGTAAGTCTTGGTGCCCACCGGCGCCGGGCGACCGGCCATCATGGGGAGCAACAGGTTGGCTCGCCGGGCCAGTGAGCTCGCCTCCATATTGCAGACTGCTACCAAACCATCCTTCCTCGGCAGGGCACCGAGCAACCGGAGGACTTCCCCCGTTTCGCCCGATTGTGAGACCACCACCAGGAGGGTGTCTGGGCCGAGGATCTTCATATGATGGTCCACCAGTTCGCCAGTCTCCCAGATCAGAGCGCGGATAGCATGAGCAGTCAGATAGGCCTGGGCGGGGTAGGCCGCGTACATGGACGATCCCATTCCGGTGAACACGACGGTGGGCGGCCAGTGCTTCACTAGCGCGCGCAGCGCCTTGGAGGGAATCGCGCCGGGGCTTGTATAGAACTTCCGCAAGCCCGAAAGGACCGCCGGCTGCTGAGCAATCTCTGCCATCAAGGTGGTCATAGGTGAATCGTCCTGTGGCCGCGTATGCGCGCGATCAGTTTCCCCGCTCGAGTGTCGCGGGCGGAGTTCGGCTCTTGTTTCGCTCCTCCGACGCCCCCACGCGCATTACACATGCCCCGCCTGGCGCCGCGCTCCCTGAAGCCAAAACACAGGCTGGAATGTGATTCTACCACCGGCTGACGATTACGCAATACGGAAACCACGAGGCCTGCGCCCCTGCTCCTAATCGACAGCCAGCTTAGTGGACTCGCCTACAGTCTCGTTTTTCAATCGACAATCGGCAATCAGCAATCGGCAATGAAAGCTTGGTCTTCGGCTGCGGCCAGGGGCCGTGCTGTCCCGACTTGTCCCGAGGTCTTTGGTGGGGACAGCATCCAGAAGCCCGCCGTTCCGAGAGCCTGCCAGAGGACAGGAGGCGAGTTTAGCACTTGCGCTCAGGGGGTCGAGTGAGGTTTCATAGCAGTATGAAAACCATTCAATGCTTCTGCTTGGTTCTTGCGGCGCTATCGGCGCCGTTCCTACTGACCCTATACGCTCAAGGCACTGAAACGGCTGCAACCAAGAGCAAGTTTCTTGTATACATCGGCACTTACACCGAAAAGAAGGGTAAAGGCATTTATGCTTACCGCTTCGATCCAGCCACAGGCCAGTTGAGCTCGCTGGGACTGGCAGCCGAAAGCGTCAATCCTTCGTTTCTAGCGATAGATCCCAGCCGGCGATTCCTTTACGCAGTGAATGAGATATCGAAGTACGAGGGGCGAAGGAGCGGCGGAGTCAGCGCCTTCGCCATTGATCCTGGGACTGGCAAGCTCACCTTCTTGAACGAGGTTCCGTCTGGCGGTGCAGACCCCTGCCATGTGGCGGTGGACAAAACTGGGAGGTACGTCCTGGTCGCCAACTACAGTGGCGGAAGCTTGGCTGTGTTCCCAATTCTGAAAGACGGCCGCCTGGGAGAGGCCTCGGCCTTTGTGCGGCACAGCGGCGCCAGCATCAACCCTCAACGCCAGGAGGGGCCACACGCGCACTCGATTTACCTGTCACCTGACAACCGTTTCGCCATCAGCGCAGACTTGGGGCTTGATGAGGTGCTCGTTTATCGTTTCGATTCGGAAAAGGGGACGCTCGCACCAAACAATCCCCCCTTCGCCAAAGTCAACCCCGGCGCAGGGCCGCGGCACTTTGCCTTTCATACGAGCGGGAAATTTGGATATGTGATCAACGAAATGCAGTCCACCGTCACCGTGTTTTCGTATGAGCCGGCCAGCGGAGCTTTGCACTTGCTGCAGACTATCTCAACGCTTCCGCAGGACTTCGAGGGTGAGAGCACGGCCGCCGAAGTGCAAGTGCACCCTTCAGGGAGGTTTCTGTATGGGTCCAACCGCGGGCACGACTCTATCGCCGTGTTCGCGATCAACAATCGAAAAGGGACTCTCACGCCCAATGGGTACGCTCCCACGCTCGGGAAGGCGCCGCGCAACTTTGCAGTCGACCCAACTGGCTCGTACCTGTTCGCGGCCAACCAGGACTCCGACAGTATCGTGCAGTTCCGCATCGACCCGAACACCGGCCGCCTGACCCCAACCGGCCAAGTGCTTGAGGTGCCTTCGCCCGTCTGCGTGACATTCGTGCCGATCGAATAATCGCCCAGTCTAATACTATGGGACTTTTCTATTTGCTACGTCACGGGGAGACGAAATGGAATGCTGAGAACCGGATTTGTGGGCGGTCCGACGTCCCGCTATCGGAGGCCGGGCGCCGGCAGGCGAAGAGGTTGGCGGAGCGCCTGAAGCCCATCTCCTTTGATACGCTCTATTCAAGCCCGCTGAAGCGCGCCATCGACACGGCCCGCTTCATCTCTGAGCGAATTGGCCTCGAACCCGTCCTGGACGATAGACTCGTCGAGCTTGACTACGGCCAGTGGGAAGGGAAAACGCTGCAGGAAATAATCAAGAACGACCCCAAGACTTTTCGCGCTTGGCAGGCCGACCCTGGCAGGGTCGCGCCTCCTGGCGGCGAAAGCGGCCTTGAAGTCCAGCAACGCGTCGTGCCCTTCCTGGATTCTCTAGCGGCCAAGCACCGCAACGGTCACGCGGCGGTGGTGTTCCACAAGACCGTTTGCCGCCTGGCGATCTGCCACGTCCTGGGAATGTCTCCCTCCGACTATAGAAGGAGGCTTATCATGGAAAATGCCGCGCTGAGTATTATCCAATCCCGGGAAGATGGTTGGCAGCTCATTACCTACAATGACACCTCGCACTTATTAGCTTGCCATCGTGACCGCATTTCACTGGGCGAAGAGTTCTGATTCAAAAGAGGTTTTCACACGCCTCGCGCCCTAGCAGGTTGCTGAAAAGCTCGTAGGCGCTGTCATTCCGAGGAGCCGTCGGCCTAGGCCGAACGAAGAATCTCGTATTTTCTTCAAGACAGGGCGAGATTCTTCGCTTCGCTCAGAATGACAGAATGGAAGGGCTTTTCAGCAACCTGCTAGGAAAAGCAGGCCGCTTCCACCAGGATGGCGTGGAGTTCGCCCGGGCCGTGGACGCCGCGGATGAGGATCTGTTCGATATCGGCAGTGCGGCTGGTCCCAGTGATGAAAACAACCGAACGGCCGGGTAGAGCCAGGTCAGGATGGGTCGCCACGGGAAGCCTTTCCAGGACTTCATCGAGCGACGCCACCAACTGACTCCGCCGGTACAAAGCTACATGCACAGGCGGGGCTAGCGATGCCAGTTGGGCGCCTTCCGTCAAACTGGTAACCACCAAGCTGCCGGTTTCCGCCAGTGCAAATTCCACGCCTGTGATCCCCACACGCGCGGCGAGGCTGGCCTCGGCAAAGGCCCCCAGGGAAGCGTCCCCGGCTCCAGGAGAATCTCCGCCGCCAGAGGTCTGCCAAACGGAGATGCCCTGGCCCCACCCGCGCAGCAGCGACGCGAGGTTCAACTCCGCCAAAAGTGGATTGCGGGAAAGGACTACGCTTGTGGCATTAGCACGGGAGAGGATGGTCTGCAGAATTTGTTCCAACCCTTGGCGATTAGCTGCGCGGTGGGCAATGCCAGCCACTTTTGTCAATTCCGCCTCGAACTTCGGCAGCAGTTCCTCTGGCGGGATGATCGGCAGTATCCCGATCAGCGGCGAGGCAGGTGGTAGGGTGCTTTCACTAATCACCGAGGAGCCATCCAAGGGACGGCCCAAAGCCTTCCGAATCCGTTGTATTATCTCTTCGCGTCTTGCCAATCGTAACACCTCCCGTGGCCAAGTGGCTGGAACGCAAGCCGAGGGATTGTATCACGGCTCTCAAATGTCTGGTAACTTGAAGGAAAAATCATGGATATAATAAATAAAATAATCGCAAAAACTGTGCAACCTTAGGGCTACTTAAATCATCAGTTATCGCGGGCGTTTGGTTTAAAGGCTTCTGTAGCAGAGGCCAGAGGGATGGTTAACAATGCGCACAGCAGTAAAGTCTCCAAAGAACCTTTATCGAAGCTTATTGTTGAAGAAGCGGAGCGAACTATTGGAATCGGCGAAAGGCGCGCCCGAAGCGCTGGCCACAAGTGTTCAGTCTCCGGATGTTGTTGAATTTGCAGTTAGAACTGCCGAGCAGGATGTGACAGCGGTGACCGCAAGTCTGCGAAGTCAGCTACTGAGAGAAGTTGACAACGCACTTGGTCGTTACGTTCGCGGGACATATGGTGCGTGCGAAGGATGCCACGAGGAAATCCCCCCGCATCGCCTCAAGGCTATCCCCTGGGCTCGGTACTGCCGCACCTGCCAGGAACTGCGCTCAGGAAATTCAAGAAATTAGGCGTCCCCTCATCCCCACAGTAGTCGTCTGATAAAGGCAACTTCTGAGGAAAAGTGTCGAGTTTCTCGGCGGGCGCGAAGACCTTCACCACAGTGCGGCCCGTAGCCGTAACCAAATTGAACTTAAGCTGTTTATTATCACATACTTCCGATAAAAAGCGATAGGGCGAGACAGTTTGCCGCTTTTCCACCGCCCGACGTCAGTATCTCAAGCCCCTCGGAAACGACTCCGGTGTGCTATCGTTAGCAGGTTGGTGAAGGTCAGACTATGTCCAAGGTTCGAGTTCGGTTTGCGCCCAGTCCCACGGGTTACGTCCACGTGGGGAATGCGCGCACGGCGCTCTTTAATTGGCTTTTTGCGCGGCACTACTGCGGCGTTTTCGTTTTGCGCATCGAAGACACGGACGTCGAGCGCTCCAAAGAAGAGTACGAGCAACAGTTGCTCGAGGACCTGCGGTGGTTCGGAATCGATTGGGACGAAGGACCGGAAAAAGGCGGGCCGTTTGCGCCCTATCGCCAATCCGAGCGCAAGGAGGCCTATTCCAGGTTGGCCACCCAGTTGATTGACCAGGGCCACGCCTATTTCTGCTTCTGCACGGCAGAGCAACTCGAGCAGGAGCGCCAGGAGGCTTTGAAGGTTGGACTTCAGCCCCGCTATTCCGGACGCTGC
>JBEKUR010000148.1:0-15084 GCA_049514855.1 Terriglobia bacterium | reverse complement strand
CCACCGTGATCTCGCTGCTGAATTCTTACGCCGGCCTTTCTGCGGCGGCGATGGGGTTCGTCCTGGACAGCAAGCTTCTGATCATCGCGGGCGCGCTGGACGGCTCTTCGGGGTTCATCCTCTCGGTGATTATGTCCAAAGCGATGAACCGCTCCTTCGCGAACGTTCTGTTCGGCGCGTTCGGGCAGGTGCAGGCTTCTGCGGTGGCAGGTGAGGAAGCGCGAACCGTGCGCAGCGCCACGGCCGAGGAGGCCGCCTCGATTCTTGCGGCGGCTAACTCCGTCGTGATCGTTCCGGGTTATGGGATGGCGGTGGCGCAGGCGCAGCACAAGGTCAGGGAACTTTATGATGCCCTCAGCAAACGCGGCGTGGATGTGAAGTTCGGCATCCACCCCGTGGCGGGACGCATGCCCGGTCACATGAATGTTCTGCTGGCCGAGGCCGACATTCCTTACGACAAGCTGATGGATATGGACGCCATCAATCCCGAGTTCCCCCAGACCGACGTGGCCTTGGTGATCGGCGCTAACGACGTGACGAATCCCGCCGCCCGCCAGGACGCGGGCAGCCCCATCTACGGCATGCCTATCCTCGACGTGGATAAGGCCCGAACCGTGATGGTGATTAAAAGGAGCATGAGCCCCGGCTTCGCGGGCATCGACAACCCTCTCTATTACTTCGATAAGACCTTGATGCTCTTTGGGGATGCCAAATCATTTGTCGGGGACATCGTGCGCGAGTTGGCGGGAAGCGGGCACGCGTAGCAGGATGCAGGGAAGAAGTCAGGAGTCAGGAGTCAGGAGTCAGAAGACAGAAGTCAGGAGTCAGAAGCCAGGAGTCAGAAGACAAGGTTTCAGGTGTTAAGGGCCAGGTGACACGTATCACGTGTCGCCGGATGAGGATAGGCGCAGATATGAAGAACAGGTCGGCGCTACGTCCTCCTGACTTCTGGCTTCTGACTCCTGACTCCTGCCTTTTCCTACTTCTTCTTGCTGCTGTTCAGCGAGCGGACGCAGGCGATCACAGCCGAGATCTCTCCGTCCTTGAGCTTGTCGCCAAAGGCCGGCATCGCCGTCCCTCTCTTGCCATTCTTGACGACTTCCCTCATTTCCTTCTCTTTAGTGGAAGACTGCCACTTGGGCTCGGTGAAGTTCGGAGTTCTGAGGGCGGAAGACCCCTTTCCGTCAGCACCGTGGCACATCACGCAATTCTTCTTGAAAATCGCCGCGCCGTCTGCCTCCTGAACAGCAGTTTGAAAAGCGAGAGACGAAACAAGCAAGCCCGCTCCAATCAGTAAGCATTTTGAGCTCAAGCCTGTGTCAAGTTTCATAAACCTCTTGTTCTTGGGTGGGCCGCAGGCCCATGGCCACTCAGGATGACAGACAACTTCAACTTACGAATTCGGGTTAAATCATCGCCGAAGAAACGGGAGAAGGCCCAACCGCGGTCCGATTTTCTCCAGCGGGTTTCCTGTCGGGTAGTGGGTCAATTTGATGCTGTAGCGGCGAGTTTACCTCGCCAAATGGCGGCGTAAAGCCGCCTCTACATCAAATTGACCCGTTTCCCTGCCGGCGGCTCAGTATTGCCGTTTTTCCACCTTGGGCCGTTCCGCCCTGCTCATCTGCTTGGTCTCAATGGCGGGGTGTTGGAGCCCGCGAACTTCCTGGAGGTTCTCACAAACCTTGAGCAGCGCATCGGCGATACTGTCCACATCCTTGCGACTCCCAAGGAAAACATGGTGGGGGAGCCAGACCGACTCCTCATAGGCAGCTCGTTCGGAGACGGGACAACTGTAGAGGCTGCGCAAGTCGATAGGTTGCTCCCTCCCCCAGGACAGCGCCGGATATTGCTCCGGCTTAACGGGGAACAGGGCGCTCTTGTACACCGGCTCGTAAAACAACCCGTCGCAGGGAATCCCTTCCATCTCGAGAGCGCCTAGGAACGCTGCGCGCGGAATCCCCTCGAAGTGTTCCGGAAGATACTTAAAGACGTATTGATAAGCCGCCACGCGAGTGACGCGAGGATCGAGTTTCAGCAAAGCCAGCCCGGGCGTGCCCACGATGCGGCTCTCAAAGTATTCCATGTGGCGCTGGCGGGTGGCGGCCTGACGCGCCAAACGGTCAAGCTGTACTTCGAGGATGGCAGCCTGAAATTCCGTCATGCGGTAGTTAAATCCAATTATGCGGTGACCAAATTTATCCGTTTCACTGGCGCGCCCGCAATTGACGTAAGATTGCGCTCGCTCCAAAAACTCCAGGTTGCTGGTAATCACGGCTCCGCCTTCGCCCGCGGTCATCAGCTTGCTCGACTGGAAGCTGAAGCAGCCCATGTCTCCTGTCGCCCCAGCTCCCTTCTTTTTCCACTGTCCTCCATGCGCATGGGCGCAATCTTCGATTACCAGCAGATGGTGGCGCCGGGCGAGAAGCCCGATGGCATCGAGGTCCGCAAAGCTCATGGCCAAGTGCACGGGCAGAATAGCTCGCGTCTTATTCGTAATCGCTTTCTCAATCAAACGGGCGTCGAGGCAATAAGTTGAGGGGTCTATATCAACGAAAACGGGAACAGCATTGAGTTGAAGTACCGGGCCCACGGTTCCTTCCCAGGTGTACGCAGGAACGATGACCTCATCCCCCGGCTGGAGTCCCGCCGCCTTTAAGGCGACCTCGATGGCGACAGTCCCGTTGGCTACCGCTAGACCGTACTTGGCGTGGTGGAATTTCGCGAAGCGTTGCGCGAAGGCGCTCGCGTGCTCATTGGGGAAGGGATAACCACCCCAGTTGCGGCTCTTGAGAACCTGTTGAATTGCCCGTTCTTCCTTGCGGTCGTAAACCGGCCAGGGAGCAAAGGGCTTCGTTCGAACGGGTTTTCCACCCGTGATAGCAAGCTTTCCCATATGAAGGCCTCCAAATGAGATTTAGTATTCGACGCGAACCACGTTTGAGTACGCTGATTCCCCGGCATTGTTCAGCGCGCGCACCCGATAGGACACCAGGGCGCCACGACCGGTCTGCGCGTCGGCGAACTCTGTCGCTGTAGCCGGGAGAGTCTTGATCCTTTGCCAACTTCCTTCACCAATGCGGCGCTCCACCGCAGTCTGGGTGGGATTCCCCCCATGAACCGCCCAGGTAAGCTTCACTCCCTCCGTCCCACGCTGCGCGTGCAGAGAACTCGGCGCCTCCGGCAGCACATTCCAGTCGAAGTAGCTCTCATCCGCAATCGCCAGGACGCTGTCGCGAACTGGCACCGACTCGAGCACGTTAGTTGTACCTTTCTTCCACTCGAGGGGTCTGATCTCACCCGAGACTACGTCGATCAATGCGGGGTGCTCAATGCCGGTATTTTCCAAGGTAAGACTCTCGTAGAAGGGGGCGAAGATATTTCCCGGCTCGCTGTGGGCGCCCATCCAGTACGCAACGATCGCCTTGCCGTTCTTCGCGCGGAAGCCGTAAGCGAAGAAGGGAAAGCCGGACATTCGGCGGAGGGCGGGGATACCAGGACCCTCGATCTTGATAGAAGCGTCGAATGCGGTATCCGAAAAAAGCGCGTTGGTGTTTTGCAGGGCAAAAAACACCGGGCGGGGCGTGAAATCTTCCGGAACATTGCGCAGCCCGTGAATCAGTCCGAAATCGTCGTATTCGTTTCCGTCGGTGGCTGAGGTCAGTAGCCAGACGAAGGTCTTCACCCCGGCGGCCCAGTTGTACACCAACATGCGCGGAATGTACTTGGCCTGCACGGACTCGTCCGAGCCCTTCCAAGAGGGAATGGAATTGAATTCGTCATCCCAGAACGGGATGTCCGAACGGATGCCCGGATAGTGCCGCACCAAGTCGCGCAATTTCGCCGGAGACTCCGTGCCGTAAGCGCCATAGTCCATAGATTCGGGATTCAGGTTCTGGCCGTAACCCGGGTAGGTGTGATAGGCAAACACGTCGATGCCTGCGGCGCAATCGCAGGCCTCGAGCGCGCGTTTGGCGAAGTCGCGGTTGGGGTCAGCCTGTCCCCCGTAAATCACCTTTGCGTCCGGATCGGTCTCATGCACGGCCTTAACGACCGCTTTCAGCAGATGGCCGTACTCTTCCGGGTCCCCCCAGGGATTCCAATAGCCAATGTCCTGCTCATTCCAGAGGGCCCAGTAGTGGACCCGGCCCCGGAAATGATTCACCATGAAACGCACGTAGCGTGTGAACGCCTCGATCTGCTCCGGCGTGCGGGGCGGCCAGAAGATGGAATAAAGGCTCCGGTCATCATTGTGAAAGGAGCCGGGCTGGGGCACGATGGAGTCCGGGAGTTTGCCGGAGGGCGAGGTGTACATGGAATTGCCGTAGATGAGCTGGATTTGAATGTGGACGCCATTGTCGAGGAGCGAATTCACATAGTCGTCAAGCTTCGGGTCGACCGCCAGCACCCCTCGCCTCTGCTCCACGTAGTCCCAACTCGTCAGGTCCGAACTGTTTTCGTACTGGCCAATGCGAATCCACTTCACGCCCGCGTCGAACATCCGTACCCACCACCAGCGGTCCCATGGCAGATAAGGGTCGCGCGGGAGGTCCGAATTGATGCCGAAGCCGTCAATGATCTGGGACGAGCGCTTGGGCGGAATATGCTCCGGAAGTTGGTGGCGAGCCGCCTGCGCCACGAAGCGGCGCACGCCAGTACAGACGAGAAAAACGAAGCCTAGAACCAGCAAGTACCTAACATGGCGTTTTCTCTGCATGACAGGACCTCCCCCGCAATGTCAGCCGAAGCCCTGTGAAAAAGTCTACATTTGATTGAACCCTGCGGCCCTTCGGAACGCTTCCACGTAGTGGCCGTCCTTCTTGGGCTGCTGACTCATCAATTCCTTCTCGACCCCGGCAAGGTCGGAAGGGTCCCAGTCGGGGCGATACTTGTGGATGGAGGGCTCAAACTGGCTCACATGCTTACTTGCTGCTTCGAGCTTCAACTGGGCCACGGAGTCGATATTGACCCAGTAGTTGGCTTCCTGCGGCGCGGTGTAATAGAAGTACATCATGGGTACAGCGTAGGCTTCAAGGTGCTGCTCGAGGCGCTGGTTGGGAAAATAAAGCCAGAACTCTGCCGCCCGAACCGCATCAAGCGTATCAAAAGCGGCCATGCGATGGTCGGTCTTGTGCCAGCGCGCGTACCACTCCCCCGGATCGATGCTCAGAAGCACCTCGGGGCGGATTCGACGGATGATCGCCGTCGTCTCCTCGACGAGCTTCGGCTGGGGAGCATATTCTAGCATGCCATCGTCATAGCCCATCCACAGGATGTTCTCTTTAGCGGTCCCCAGCGTCGCTTCCGCCGCTTCCTCCTCCGCCTTGCGAATGCGCGCGAGCTTCTGCGCGCTCATCTCCGGATCATAGGAGCCCTTGTCATCATTGGTGTAGATGACAATGTAAACCTTATTGTGGTGCTGATTCAGCAGCGCAATGGTCCCTCCGGCTCCGAACAGCTCGTCGTCCGGATGGGGCGTGAATACGAGCACCGTCTTGCCGGTCATCGACTCGATCCCCGTCTCCTGCGCTGACGATCTTGCCGCCGCTAAAAGCAATATCAGGGCAATCACCACGGCAAGCTGTTTCATGGATCACTCCTCCCCTCCCACTACCGCTGCTCGTTTCCTGAAGGCCTCGGCTTTAGCCCTCGGTGAATCCGCCGTTTTGGTTGCGGCCGGCAGCCGCGCTCCTACCTCCCCCGCGCCCGCTACTTTTTGCGGGTCATCTGCTGCTGCCCGGCTGTTGCCTGGGACGGGTGACGGTGTAGTCCTCTCGAGGGTCCTCAGGCCCGTCAGTCAGCAAGCCCAGCATCTCGTAGACCCTGATCACCGCGTGATCCACCATGCGTTCCCCAGCCCCGGGCTCAATCCAAGTACTGCCGCTGGCTGCCCCGTAGCCACCCTCGGTGGCGGCGCGAATGGTGGGGAAATAGCCGAAGTAGCCGTTGGCGTACCCGAGGAAAAAGCAATCGCTGACCGGGCAGCGAGCGCGCCAGTTCATCTGAAAGTCGACGAAGGGTTCGCCGGGCACTCCCATCAGCGCGATGCTCCTGTTGATCAACACCGTGGCGACTGGCAACTCTTGCACGCTCTGCGTGGACGGATAGTAAGCGTCGAATCCGCGCGGGTCGATTTCCGAGCTGCCCAAAACTGCCTTGCGAAATTTCTCCACATTCCAGCGGAAGTGGAAGGCGAGCATATCCTCGGCAAAATCCAGGCTCGGTTCAGCGACCGCCTCCGTGCGGATCTCTTTGGCCACGCGTGCAGCCTCTTCGCCCAGCTTCTCTCCCGTCCAATCGCGCCTTTGGACGGCGTTTTCTTTCAGGGGAATGACGGCGTAGTAGGGATTGATGTCCCCCGGCGCGCCCTGGAGGAAGAAACACAGCGGCTGACCGCCCATGGCCTGCTCCACAGTTTTGGTCATAACTTCCGGATAGTCGGCAGAATATTGGGTGTTGTCCGGACCAAACACCACAGGGTGGCAGGAATAGTTCACGAGCACCGCGAGTGGCCGTCCGTCCGCCGTATCCACGCGCAGCACCGAGACGGTTGGATCGACGGGAGCGGTGGGGATCTGGGTGGGGTTGTGTTCAAACCAGGTGACCGTGCCGTCCGGGTTCGCCCGGTGTCGATTGTGGCCGATGTAGGCGACACCGTAGCCCGATCCGAGGCGAGCCTCGAAGGCGTGTTGGTGCGCGTCCTCGATGGCCTTCGCGATCTTTTCCAGATCAGCCGTCTCCCACGCCGGGGTTCCGTTGCGGTAGGTGTCCTGGACGACGGGAGCGGAGTGAGTGTGCGAGGCGACGGCGAGCACGTAGGAAATCCCGCTGGATTCTCGCACCGCGGCGCGCAAACGTTGGAGTGAATCGTGGCCGAAGCAGCGACCCAAGTCGAGCGCGACTAACGCCAGCCGCTTCTCTCCCACTTCAAGGACCAGAACACGTGCGTACAGCGGGTCGAGGGTTCCGGTGCTGTCACGCAACGTGTAGCCCCACATCGGTACGCCTGCGGGCGGAGTAATGTCCACCTTGGCTACGCCGGCCCGGAGGGTTGCCCCTTGCAGGGACGCTCCCGCCCCCAGCACCAGCAATCCCAAACACACGGTAAGTTTCAGGCTATGCACGTCGACGCCTCCTTGTTTTGGGGTACATCATACATCAATGGATCGAGTATACCTGCGTCTTTAGGATGCCTCCAAACAATACTCTTCGAGCCGACATCAGGACTCTCGAAAATCGAACTGAGCGGGGCGTTCTTTGAATCCGCGCGTCTTGACAGCGTCGTAGGCGATCCCCACAATGAACCAGCAGGCGCCGAGAACCTTGGCCGGTGTTGGCAGGCTCAGCCAGATGGCCAAGCAGAAGAGAAGACCTACAACGGGCGCAACGGCGTCCGCAAACAGGCGCCTAACAGAGCGGGACGGACGCTTTAGATAGAATTCCCGCAGGGCCGCCGCGTTGACCCCCATAAAGGCGAGGAAAGCCCCAAAATTAATCAGCTCCGCAGCTCGCTCATAATTCAATACAATGGCTCCCAGAAAGGCAATCAGGCCTACCATCACGATATTGAAGCTCGGAGTGTTTCGCTTTGGGTCCAGGTAAGCAAAGAAGCGCCGCGGGATAACGTTGTCGCGGCCCATGCCGAACAACAGACGCGATACGCCCGCTTGCCCACTTAACCCGGAGCCCAGATTGGCGAGGATCAAAATCCCAGCCAGGGCTTGAAATAGAACTTTCCCGCCCACGACTCGTGTGACATCCATAAAGGCAGTTTCGAGGTTGGGAAAGGTGTGGTAGTTGGGCCATACGCGCTGCGCGAGGTAGATCTGGAGACCACCGAAGAGTCCCGTGAACAGACAGACGCCGACGGTGGCCAGCAGGACGTTCCGGCGCGGGTTGATGGCGTCTTCTGCCAGCGTCGTAATGCCGTCAAATCCGATATAGGTCAGTGCTGCCACCGAAGTACCAACGGCAATGGAAGAGACGTGGAAGGTTGCTGGGACGTAAAAAGGTTGAATCGAGAAGACGCCGGGCCAGCCCTGGTGATGAAACAGAAAGCGCACGGCCAGGACAATAAAAACCAGTATGACCGCGCTCATGATGGTGGCCAGCACGAAATTGGTTCGAGCCGTGGTGCGAATCCCGCGCAAATTGATCAGGGTCATCGTTCCCGCGAAGGCGGCAGCCAGCACGACGTAGGGAACTTCAGGAACCAATCGTTGCACGGTCAGCGCGCCGTACACGGTGCAAAGGAGCGGGATGAGAAGGTAATCGAGAAACATCGCCCACCCGGCCAGAAAACCCAGGTGCGGGTTCAGGCCGTAACCTACATAGGTGTAAGCGGAGCCGGCTGAGGGATAGACCGCTGCCATGCGGCCATAGCTAAAGGCGGTCAGCATCATGGCCACCATGGCCAGCAAAATCGTCGTGACCGCATGCCCGTCCGACAGTTTCTGGACCACGCCGAACAGCGGCACGGGCGCGATGGGCATGATCAGAACGATCCCGTACAGGATCAGGTCCCACAGCGTCAGTACGCGTTTGAGGTGGGGCGGGGCTTCGTCAGAACGCTTTGATGTGTTTACAAGTTGTTGGCTCAGAAAGCCTCCTGATTCGAAGTGGGCCTCCTCCCTGAGAATCGAGTGCGGCGGTATTCAAGGCTGGCACCGCAACCTTGTTGGGGGAAGCCTATTCTATCCTCGAGGTGGAACGTATCCAGGAGGAGGATCAGACCCTTCGCCGAAGAAAAACCGTTCCATCTGCTGAGCGATAAATTCCTGAGCTTCTTTGGTGGCGGGAGCCAGGCGATACTCGTTGATGAGCATCCTCAAATAGTCCAGCCAGCGATTCCAGGCTTCTTGCGAGACATGGTCGTATATCCGCTGGCCCAGTTCACCGCTCCACGGGGGCTCCTCGAGACCTGGAAGTTCTCTGCCGAGCTTCACACATTTCACCATCCGTTGTGACATTGTTTATTCCTTCCGGTAGATTTCCAAATTCACCACTTCGCCCTCGAAAAGCGAAAGCTGTCCGTGGGGTTCAAGGAGCCCTTTGTGAAAGGTAGCGGAGGCGCGCAACGGCTTGGCGACCTTCGACGCAGAGCCGGGCGATACGTCTTGGACAAGGCCTCCCTGCCTTCCCGCCCCATCCCTTTTCCATCCTCGCTCCGCCGCCTCCAGGGCCTGGTTGGCAAGCTGATCGGCTTCCTGATTCTCTTCGCGCGGCACATGCTGAATCGAGAACGATTCCAGGCGCGCGATCATTTGTCGCGCCTGCTCTTGCAGGGGTTTCAATCCCGGACTCTTTACCTTGTAGACGCCCTCGATTTGGCGCGCCAACAACTCTGAATCCGTTTGCACGTGAAGCCGCAGGTAATGGTTGCTGAGAGCGTATTCGAGGGCCGCGAGAAGAGCCTGGTATTCGGCAAAGTTATTAGTGGCCCTGCCGAGATATCCTGAAAATCCAGCAAGTCTGGAGCCGTTGGAAGATTCCATGACCACGGCATAAGCTGCCGGGCCGGGGTTACCACGGGAGGCGCCGTCGATATGCGCTATAACCTCAAAGGATTTGGCCATGCTGAAAAATCGAAACTCGAAATTCGAAAAGCGAAATTCGAAACCCGAGATTCGAAATCAAAGGAATCGAAATTCAAAAATAGCGGACCGAAATTCGAGACTTAGACCGATTGGCGATCGCCGAATTCCGAGTTTCGGATTTCGAGTTTCGGATTTCGAGTTCCCTCAAGCCGTTGCCTCTGCGCCTTGGCCGTTGGACTCGCCCGTCTGGGCTGGGGCAGGCTCAACGTAATGAATGATGCGACCACAGTTTTCGCAGGTCAAAAGGACCTCGTTGGTCCGCACGTCGTTATAGACTTGGGGGCGCAGGAGGACATTGCAGGCCGTGCAGAGGCCTTCGCGGACTTCCGCCACCGCAAGGCCGCGTCTGGCCTGGCGGACGCGCTGGTAGAGATTCCGCGTGGATTCGCTCAAGCCATCCTGGATTTGGTTGCGGAGGGCCTGCAACCGAACGCGCTCCTCGTCGTCGGCCTTCCGCTCTGATTCTAAGCGCGCGATCTCCGCCGCCACGCGCGCTTGCTCACCCTCCAACCGCGCTGCGGCCTCCTGGATGTGTTGCTGAATCTCCTCCGCTTCCAGCATCTTCTCCAGAATCTCGTCCTCGATGGCCCGAACTTTGGCTTCTTCACCCTCGATCTCTTTCGTCATCGCACGGAATTGCTCGTTCGTTTTCACCTGGTAAAGCTGGTCCTTGTGCCTGGCGATTTTCTCCTGAATGACCTTGATTTCGCCATCCAGGCCCTTCCGCTCGTGCTGATTTGCAGCCAGACGCTTCTTGCGCTCTTCCTGGGCATGAATGAACTCATCAAGTTGGGACTGGAGGGATTGAATTTGCGCAGGCAATGACTCGATCTGCTTTGTCAGTTCGGCAACCTTCAGATCTGCCTGCTGAAGCTCGATGACATTCTTGAGATCCGGATGCACTTCCTCTCCTGATCTGAAGCGTGCGACCCTAATGGAAATCTCAATGCTCGCTAGTTCCGCCGCCGCGCCTTTCGGCGCATTTTCATTCTTGCACATTCCGGGCCAGCGCGGCAAGAAATCAGTCGCCGGTTGTCAGTCGTCAGTTGTCAGTAGTCAGTCGTCACTGGGTTCGTAATCCCGAATTCGCAAGGAGGACCGGAGTCCTACCGTCGCTGAAAGGGAAAAGACCCCTCACCCGACTCTCCCGCGACTGCGGGATCGCGATCCTCCCTCCAAGGGAGAGGGCGGCTAGCCAATGTGTTTTCGGCCACAGCCCGCTCCCAGGGGAGAGGCGTGTCCGTCAGCCGACGGGCGGGTGAGGGGTTACTTGCGCACGATCCTTTGGATGGATGCAGCGCGGCCGGTTAGGGGGTCGGCTTCAATCAGCACGGCATTGAGGCGGACGTCACCTTTGGCGACTTCGAAGCGAACGGGGAGTTGGCTGAGGAACTTCTGAATCACCGATTGCTTTTCAATCCCGATTACCGAATCGTAAGGACCTGTCATCCCGAGGTCAGTAATATAGGCGGCGCCGCGTGGAAGGATGGTCTCATCCGCGGTTGGGATATGGGTGTGCGTGCCGACCACCGCCGTCACGCGGCCATCGAGGTACCAGCCCATGGAAACCTTTTCGGAAGTGGCCTCCGCATGCATATCCACGATTCGGATCTTTACTTCAGCAGGAATCTTGGCGAGCTGGTCGTCCGCCGTCCGAAAGGGGCAATCGATGGGGCTCATAAAGACCCGCCCTTGAAGGTTCAAGACCGCGTAGCCGAATCCGGATCGAGCCTTGCCCAAGTACAGCCCGTGGCCGGGAGCGCTGTGGGGATAATTGGCGGGCCGAAGCAGGCGGCCGTCGGAATGCTCGTTCAAATAAGCGTAAATCTCTTTCTTGTCCCAGATGTGATTTCCCGAAGTCAACACGGCAATCCCCATGTCGAGTAACTCTTCCACAAGTGGAGGCGTGATGCCAAAACCGCCGGCAGCATTTTCGCCGTTGGCCAGCACCAGGTCAGGCTCGTACTCCCCTACCAGCGCGGGGAGCAATTCCTTTACAATGCGCCGACCGGGTTGGCCGAAAACATCACCGATGAAGAGAATTCTCATGCCTTGGTTCAAACTGCTTCCTTCAGGAACCGGTCGAGTATCCGGGAGCACTCATCCACCTTCTCGTCGACGCGTTGGGTTGTTTCCTCGTACTTCGCCTTCATCTGGTGGTACTCGTCAGCGATATTGAGCGCCGCCAGCACCGCGACGCGCAGCGAATCCACCGTCCGTGTGCGACCGGCGATAGCACGCATCTTGGCATCCAGATATTTCGCCAGCTTTTGGATGTACTCCTCGTCGAGGGCGCCCCGCACGAAGTATTCCTGATCGTATATAACCACCCGGATCCCTTCGGCATCTTTGGCCACGTTCGCGACCTACCTCCTTCGCTGGGTCTGAGCCTCGCCCCCCGCACCATTGGAAAAGGAGATTCCGCCTCCATTATCCGCTGGATTCCGGGGTTGTCAACGCATCGATCCGCTGGAGAAGCTTCTCGACGCGAATGCGCACCTCTTCGCGTTCCCGCCGAAGTGCGACGACCTCCTGTTCGTGTGCGCCAATCACTTTGACTCGTTCCCTGGATTCCGCCCTGAGCTTTTCGAGATCCTGTCGCAAAGCGAGCCTCTCCGCCTGGGCTTGCTTGAAAAGCTCGAAGGCCTTCAGGGCCCTCTCTTCAAGTTTTTGCAGTTGATCTTCAGTGTCGCCCAAGAAGCTTCCTCGTTCCAGAATTGCCTCCCCAGGATCGGGTCATCGGATCATTGGGTCATCGGATCATTGGGCCATCGAGACATTGACTGATTGACTTTTCCTTTTTTGCCTCGCTGTCCAGACGGATGCGGCGAAGATTGCCAGCAGTTCATTGGCTTCGGCGAGCAAGTCTCGAAGCCGGACCCCGGGAATGATACTGGTCTCGATCAAGAGTTCGAGCCAGAATGCCGTTTCGTCGGCCTCTTCCACTACAACACTCATCCTGGAGATGAACTCGGCTTTCGATCGCGACCGGCAGACCGCCCGATAATTGGCCGCAACGGAGGTCCCTGCGCGCAGCAACTGCTTCCCGATAATTCGTGCTTCATCATTCTTCGGGAGGCTTTTGAAAACCCGCACAATGCGAATGGCAAACTGCTTCGTCCTCGCTCTCAACTGCTCAGGTTGCGTCGCCATGCAGAGTTTCCTTCCAAGAGCTCTTGCTTCCTAATGATCCCATGACGCAATGAATCAATGGCTAAATGACCCGTCAGCCTCGCAAACACACGCCCAGCGGTTCGAGCGCAGCCATGACCCTTTGACTGGCGGCGGAGATTTCCTCACTCGTCATTGTATGCGCCTGGCTTTGAAAAGTAACACGCAAAAGAAGGCTGTAATGACCAGCCGGTATTGAGCCACCCCGGAAAAGGTCTACAGGGCGGAGACTTTGAATTTCCTCCAAAGTCAAGCGTTGGAGAGCGGCTTCGAGACGCGCAAAGGTCACGGCTTCAGGAACCACCAGCGAGAAATCGCGCTCGACCGCAGGAAACTTCGAAAAAGGGCAGAAGGCGCGGGAGCGAAGGGGAAAAGCCAAAAGGCCTTCGAAGTCCACTTCTGCGAGCCATGCCGGCTGGCGCAATTTGTAATCGTGTTCGATCTCGCGGCTGAGCCGTCCGAACATCACGAGCGTCTCGCCTTGCGATGTGAATCGGCCACTCTGGCTGACTTCGTAGTGCCCGCATCCCGCCGTTCCAAATTCGATTCCTGCGATCTCAAAAAGCCCCAACAAGGCTTCGAGATCACCTTTAAGGTCGAAGAGGTCGAGGGCCCTTTCGCTATCGTGGACGGAGGCCGGGCGCCGGTGCCCGGTAAGACCCAAGGTCAGAACACGGCGCTCCTCCGGCGTCCCACTCCCCAACAACGCATAGGTCTTCCCCAACTCGAACAGACGCACGTCGTTTTGATCCCGATCGAGATTCCAGCGCAGGGCGCGGACCATGCTCGGACCTGCTGACGAGCGCAAGGCGGAGGCATCCTGGCTAAGCGGATTGGCCAGGACAACCGGAGGCTGGTCAGTGAAGCGGGAGTTCTCCTCCGGATCCACCATCGAAAACTGGATCGTCTCACCGTATCCAAGACTGCAGAGAAGATTCGAAACCGCCAATTCTTTTTCCCGGGTGGCGTCGCGCTCCACGCGCGGGGGGGCCGGACGCAGTCGCGCCGGGAGGCGGTCGTAGCCGAAATGCCGTGCGACTTCTTCAATCAGGTCGACCTCACCTGTGACGTCCAGGCGAAATGAAGGTGGGGTCACCCGCCAGCCTTCCGTTCCTCGCCGCTCGGTCATAAACCCCAGAGATCGAAGGGTTCGCTCGACCTCTTCGCACAAGATTTCCGCGCCCAGAATGCGCCGGATTTCGCTGCGTCTCAGAACAAGGTCTTCGCGAAGCCTCGGCCTCGGGTAAACGTCCACGAGGCCACGAAGGATTTCGCCGCCGGCCAAGTCAGCAATCAGCCTGGCGGCGCCATCGATGGCCACAGGGGCCATTTCGATGTCCGCTCCGCGCTCAAAGCGATGCGAAGCCTCCGTGTGCATTCCATGGGCCTTCGCGGTACGCCGGATCGAAAGCGGGTCAAACCAGGCGCTCTCCAGCAATACGGAATGCGTGGAGGAAAAAATCTGTGAATCTTCGCCTCCCATGACGCCGGCCAACGCCACAGGCCGCTGGGCGTCGGCGATGACCAGATTCCCGGAGGTGAGCAGGCGGTCCGTACCCTCCAGGGTGCGCAGCAGCTCGCCGGGAAGCGCCCTGCGCACGATGATCTTCCGCTCTCTTAGGCGCGCCAAGTCAAAGGCGTGCAGAGGATGTCCGAGCTCCATGAGCACGTAATTGGTGATGTCCGCAACGTTGTTGATGGGCCGCTGGCCCACTGCCTCCAGACGCTTGACCAGCCAATCCGGTGAGGGCTTCACTTGAACATGGTGAATCACTCGCCCGCAGTAACGCGCGCAGAGGTCAGCATCGGCGATCTGGATGGAAACTTCCTCGGAAGTTCGAGCGCCGGATTCCTTGACCAAAATTTCCAACCGCTTCAACGGCCTTCGGTAGAGAGTAGCCACTTCCCGCGCCACTCCGTAGTGGCTGAGGCAGTCCGGTCGGTTGGTGGTGATTTCCACCTCCAGCACCCAATCGTCGCCCGCCGCCGCCACGGACTCCACGTTCAGACCGACCATCGTCAGGTCAGCCTTGAGCTGGCGGGGCTCGGTGGGAATTTCGACGAATTCTTTAAGCCAATTGAAAGAAACCTTCATTGAATTCAGTCCACAGTCAACAGTTCACAGTCGACGGGTTCTCCCCCGCTGTCATTCCGACCCCGCAGTCGCGGGGGAGGAATCTCGCCCTGATTCTTTCTAGTGTAGTGTCCCCAACGCTTCTTTACATTTGGCGACTTTGGACATGATTCGTTCGACCGAGGCGGTCCACACAAAGACACGAGGATTCTGGTTGTGATCGTCCAAATATTCCTTGATGGCAGC
>JBEKUR010000147.1:0-15146 GCA_049514855.1 Terriglobia bacterium | reverse complement strand
TTCAGGACACTTTCGGATCGCGATCACCGCGCCATGGCCGGCCTTTCCATGGGAGGCATGCAGGCATTCCAGATCACGCTCAATCATCTCGATCTCTTTTCCTACATTGGCGGATTCAGTGGAGCGGCCGGGGCTATGGTTTTTGGCAATCAGAAATTCGATGTGAAGACCGCCTTCAACGGGGCGATGGCTGATCCGGCTGCCTTCGCGAAAAGAGTACACTTGCTCTGGGTGGGCGTTGGCACAGCGGAACCTGAGAGAATGCGGGCAGGACTCCTGGGGCTGCATACATCGCTGGAGGAGGCGAAAATTCAGCACGTCTTCTACGAGTCACCAGGTACAGACCACGAATGGCAGACGTGGCGTCGTGATCTGAAAGACTTCGCGCCCAGGCTCTTTCAAGAAACCGCTCAATGAACTGTTGAGCTGAGTTGATCTGAAGGCTGGTCAATTGGAGGGCAAGAAGACGTAGGGAGGGCTTCCGCACCTTTGGCGAGCCGGAACGCCGCACTCCTGTGCCCCACCGATCCTGGCATCAAGATTACCCTAGCGGAAGGAGTATCGAACAATGACTTCCTGCGAACATGCATGGCTTGCTCGGTCACGGCATAGAATCTGGACTTCTCTCTTTCTCGGCATGTGCTGTTTCCTCTGGAGTACAATGGAGGCGAGAGCTCAACTGTGGGAAGTGCCCTCCCTGCCTGCCGTCAAGCACGCGCCAGCTCCGGACGGCATGACGGCTACGGTGGGGAGCGAAAGTCTTCATATTTCCGTTTGCCGTTCCTCTGTCATCCATTTTGTCGCGACGCCCGAGCCGCCTGACACAGTCAAGCCGAACCAGCCCTGGATGCTCGATTCGAAAGAGTCGTGTCCAGGGGCAAAGTTCCAGGTGTCACAAACAGCCGCAGCCGCCATCCTCACCACCGACACGCTGAAGATAGAGCTCTCTCGGAAGTGGGGGAACGTGCAGTTCAGCACCGCAGGAGGCGAGAGCCTTCTGCGCGAGCGAATGTCAATACCGCGCACCTACGAATCGGCCGAGTTAAACGGCGAGAAGACATTTCACGTTGAGGACAGGTTCTCGCCCGACTTCAACGAGGGCTTCTACGGGCTGGGACAACACCAGAGTGGCATGTTCAATTACCGCGGTGCGACCGTGGAGCTCGCGCAGAACAACACCGACGTCGCGATTCCGTTGCTGTTGTCGAGCAAGGGCTACGCGCTGATGTGGAACACGGCCTCCCTGACCTTGGCCGATAATCGCTTCCCGCTGGAACTGAACTTGCGTTCGCTCGCCGGCCATGCCGTGGATTACTACTTCATTTACGGTCCGGAAATGGATCAGATCATCCATGAATACCGAAACCTCACCGGACACACGCCCATGCTTCCGAAGTGGGCTTATGGGTTCTTTCAATCGAAGGACCGTTATGTGTCCCAGGATGAAGTACTGAGCATCGCGCATCGCTACCGTGAAGAACATATTCCCCTAGATGCCATCGTCCAGGATTGGTTTTGGTGGAAGACGGAAGGCGACCCCCTCTTCAATTCCAACTTCCCCGACGTCCCCGCCGAGCTCAATCAATTGCATGATGAACACGTCCACACCATGATCTCGGTGTGGGGGCTTTTTGATATGAAGGCGGAAAACTTCCGGGAACTCACCGCCCAGCACTTTGACGTGCCGAATGCTCACGTGTATGACGCTACCAACCCCAAGGCGCGCGATTTTTATTGGAATCAGTTGGTCGACAAGCTTTTCTCCCAAGGCTGGGACGCATTTTGGTTGGACAGCGCCGAGCCCGAAGAATATTGGCCCCACATGGGGGACGCGATTCTGAGCAACAAGCAGATTGCGATCGGCAACGGCGCACAGTACACGAATATATTTCCGTTCATGCACACTCTTGGCATCCAGCAGCACTGGAGAGCTGCCAGCGAAAGGAAGCGGGTCTTCCTCCTCACGCGATCGGCCTTCCTCGGCCAGCAAAGAGTTGGAGCCACGGTGTGGTCAGGAGACGTCTTCGGCTCGTATTGGGGTTTGAGCCATCAGGTGGCCGCCGGGCTGAACTTCGCCCTTTCCGGATATCCGTATTGGACGACCGACATCGGCGGTTATTGGCCACCGCATGACAACCCTCTCGGTGATCCGAAATTTCAGGAGCTGTACGCGCGCTGGTTCGAGTACGGAACCTTTTGCCCCATTTTCCGCACCCATGGGCACCGACCGCACAATGAACTCTGGGCGTTTGATAAAGTTGAACCGATCCTGATCAACTACGACAAGCTTCGGTATCGCCTGATGCCGTACATCTATTCCCTCGCTTGGCGCGTCACCAACGGGGACTACACCATCCAGCGGCCACTCGTGATGGACTGGCGCACCGATCCGAAGACTCGCGATGTGGGTGATCAGTTCATGTTTGGGCCCGCCGTCCTTGTTAGCCCGGTGCTTCAGGCGGATGCTACTCACAGAACTTTGTATCTGCCCGATTCCCCGGCGTGGTACGACTTTTGGACGGGAGCATCACAGAAGGGCAGCCGCGAAATTGAGGCTGACGCCCCTTTAGATCGCATTCCACTCTACGTACGCGCCGGTTCGATTCTTCCCCTCGGCCCTGAGATTGAGTACGCCGACGAGCAGCCCGCAGGACCTATCGAACTGCGGATTTACCCGGGAGCCGACGGCAAGTTCGAACTGTATCAGGACGCGGGCGATAGCTACGATTATGAAAACGGTGCGCACTCGATCATTCCGCTTCACTGGTCGGAGTCAACACGAACTCTGACGATTGGGGACCGAGAAGGAAGTTATCCCGAAATGCCTCGAAGCATAGAAATCAAAGTTGTCTGGGTGTCCGTCGGGCACGGTTCCGGCGTGACGCCAGTGGCCAACCCCGACAAAATCGTTGAATACACCGGAAAGGCACTTTCGATACAGGCGCCGTGAAATACCTACGGAAGATGGTCGAGGTTGAGCTCGTCATCCGAGGAAGGAGTGTCAAAGATGAAGGCGATTTGGCTGGCCGTCGTCGTCGCGGCAGCGCCGTGGATGAGCGTGTCCGCGAGCACCACCGCCAAGGTTGAGCAGGGTGTGCTGCAAGGCACCCAAGAAGATGGACTCACCGTCTACCGCGGCATCCCGTTCGCCGCCCCGCCGATCGGCGATCTGCGCTGGCGCGCGCCGCAGCCGGCCGCGAAGTGGGCGGGCGTGCGTACCGCCGACAAGTTCGCGCCGCAGTGCGTGCAGGGCGGCTTCGGCCCCCCGCCGAGCGGGGGCAAGCCGCCCGCGATGAGCGAGGACTGCCTCTATCTGAACGTCTGGACGCCAGCGCGGTCCGCCTCCGACCGCATCCCCGTGCTGGTCTGGATCTATGGCGGCGGATTCAATGGTGGCGCCACCTCGGTCCCCACCTATAGTGGTGAGGTCCTGGCGCGCAAGGGCGTGGGGCTGGTCAGCATCGCCTATCGCGTGGGTCCGCTCGGCTTCCTGGCGCATCCGGAACTGAGCGCGGAGTCGCCCCAGCACGTCTCCGGCAACTACGGCCTTCTCGACATGATCGCCGCCTTGCAGTGGATCCGGAAGAACATTGCGGTCTTTGGCGGCGATCCGAACAAGGTGACCATCTTCGGCGAGTCGGCCAGCGGCATTGCCGTGAGCATGTTGTGCGCTTCGCCCCAGGCCAAGGGGCTGTTCGACGGCGCGATCTCGGAGAGCGGCGGCTCCTTTGGCCCTCCGCGTCCCGCCGGCCAGCCGGGCGAGAACATGCGAAGGCTTGTCGACGCCGAACGGGACGGCGCGTCGCTCGCCCGGACGGCGGGCGCCGCTTCCCTCGCCGACCTGCGCAAGCTGCCGGCGGACAAGATTCTGGCCGCCACACGAGGCCAGCGCGGCTTGGCCTGGCCCATCATCGACGGCTGGGTCATCCCCACCGACCAATACACTCTTTACGCCGCCAAGCAGTTCAATGACGTCCCTGTCCTGATCGGATACAACTCGGATGAGGGAGCGAGCTTTTCTCATGACCGCACGCCGCGGGAGTACATCGATGGCGTGCACAAACGCTACGCCGGTTTCGGGGACAGCTTGCTGAAGGCTTATCCCGCCGGCGAGACCACGGTGCCCAAGACCGCCCGCGACCTGAGCCGTGACGCGGCGTTCGGCTGGCACACCTGGATCTGGGCAGAGCTCCAGTCGAAGCTTGGGAAGTCCAAGGTGTTTTATTACTACTTCGATCAGCATCCGGCGCCGCCTGCCGACTCGCCCCAGCCCGGGCTCGCTGCCCCGCATGGCCGTGAGGTTCCGTATGTCTTCGGCCACCTGAACGAACTCCACCACGAGCAGCCCACGGAGGCGGACCGCGCCATCTCCGACGCGATGTCCACCTATTGGACCAACTTCGCTAAATACGGCGACCCGAACGGAAAGGGCATGCCAACGTGGCCGGCATTCAGCGACCAGTCTCCCGAGCTGATGTACTTCGCCGGAACGCCCCACACCGGACCGGTTCCCAACGAGGAGGGGCTCAAGGCGCTCGATGCCTACTTTGCCTGGCGGCGCTCGCCGGAGGGCGTCCGCGCCTCCGCCGTCGATGATGCGCGGCCCGCCACGACGAACGTAATGGACGCCCAGTATCCCCGCATTCTGGCCGACCATAGCGTGGCCTTCCAGCTCAAGGCGCCGGAGGCCCGCAGCGTGGCGGTTGACATCATGCACAAGCAGTATCCGATGACCCGCGACGCGGACGGCGTGTGGAGCGTGACCACTCCGCCGCTGGTCGAGGGATTCCATTATTACCAGCTCGTCGTCGATGGCGTGCGCGTGAACGATCCCGGCAGCCACGCGTACTTCGGCACCGGCAAGGACGCGAGCGGGATCGAGGTGCCCGAGGACGGCTCGGACTACTACCTGGCGAAGGATGTGCCGCACGGCGATGTCCGCATCCGCGTCTACCACTCGAAGATTACGGGAGCCTGGCGGCGCTGCTTCGTCTACACGCCTGCGGATTACGACACCAACCTGAGCGCGCGCTACCCGGTGCTCTACCTCCAGCACGGCATGGGCGAGGATGAAACGGGATGGATCTTCCAGGGCCACGCCAACCTGATCCTGGACAATCTCATCGCCGAGAAGAAGGCGGTGCCGATGATCGTGGTCATGGACAACGGTTACGCAACGCGACCGTCGGGGCCCTTCGGACCGCCCAGCGCCAGGGGACCGGGCGATTTCAGCGCCTTCGAGGACGTGATCACCAAGGACGTCATACCCATGATCGACTCCAGCTTCCGCACCCTCCCGGACCGCGATCACCGGGCCGTGGCGGGCCTCTCCATGGGAGCCAATCAGGCGCTCCATCTGGCGACCCACAACCTGGACACCTTCGCCTACATGGCCGGCTTCAGCGGCACCATGAACGGGCTCAGCACCGAAGCGCTCGATCCGGCCACGGCCTTCAATGGGACCTTCAAGGACGGCGCCACCTTCAACGCGAAAGTCAAACTGCTCTGGATCGGCATGGGCACCCAGGAGCCTGACCCATTCCCGGGCGCCATCGGCGCATTCCGCGCCATGCTCGAAAAGGCGGGAATCAAGTACGTCTTCTTCTCCTCGCCCGGCACGGCGCACGAGTGGCTCACCTGGCGGCGCGATCTGAAGGACTTCGCGCCAAGACTTTTTCAGTAAGCATGAGGTGTTCCAATGGAAAAGATGTGGACGATGTCAACGAAGCTGTTTTTTGTTGCGACGCTGGCGATAAGCGTTGCTCTAGTGCCTCGGCTGGAGGCGCAAGTGCAGACCGAAGTCCCCCCCGTGGTTCCCGGTGCGAAGCCTGTGACGGTGGAGCACATCAAAATCCACGGTGAAGCGCTGGAAGGGAACTTGGAGGGGGACGCCGTCGATCGCGACGTGATCGTTTTCCTGCCGCCCAGCTACACCAAGGAGAAGCACCGGCGCTACCCGGTCGTCTATGCCTTGCACGGTTATTCCATCGGAGCCGAGCAATGGACGCGCGAAATCCACGTTCCCCAAACCATTGAGGGAGCCTTCGCCAAAGGCAGCCAAGAAATGATTGTTGTGCTGCCCGACTCGAAGACCGTGTACGGCGGCTCGATGTATTCGAGCTCCGTCACCACGGGAGATTTCGAGCGGTTCATCGCCGACGATGTGGTCGCGTATATTGACGCGCACTACCGCACGATTCCTAAACGCATGGGCCGGGGTCTGGTAGGCCATTCCATGGGTGGTTATGGCGCCGCTCGCATTGGGATGAAACACCCTGACGTGTTCGGCAGTCTCTATATCATGAGTCCCTGCTGCCTCTCGCCGATGGGCTCCAGGCCGGCAATTCCAGCCATGCAGAAAGCCATGGAAGAGCAAGATAAGGCATTGGAATCGGTAAAGACTCCTGCGGACGCGGCCGGCTTGTCGTTCTTCGTCCGCGCTCAGCTCGCCTCGGCCGCGGCGTGGTCGCCCGACCCGAAAAATCCGCTGCTCTATCTTGACCTGCCCAGGAAAGATGGTGTGCCCCAGCCTGACGTTCTCACCAAATGGGCAGCGAATGCGCCGCTCGCTTTCGTGGATCAGTACATCGGAAATCTGCGCCAGTACCGCGCCATTGCGATCGATGGGGGTGATAAGGACGGTTTACGAATCGATGCCGGCAAGCTGCACGATGTTCTTGATACGTATGGAATCGCGAACAGCTTTGAAGTGTACGAAGGCACGCACACGAGTAAGGTGGCTGACCGTTTCCAGAATCATGTGATTCCCTTTTTCAGCCGGAATCTTTGCTTTCAGAAAGATTGCAGATACCCACTCATCGCGGCACAACAAGAAGTGTCACATTCCGGATGGATCGAGTTTCGTTCTTTCGAATATCGCGGTGAGGACTCACTGGCGCAACCTGCGAAGCCCAAAGCGGACGAGTACAGGAACCCGATCCTCTCGGGCTTTTACCCGGACCCCAGCATCGTTCGAGTGGGAGAAGATTTTTATCTCGTGAATTCGAGCTTTTCCTGGTATCCCGGGGTCCCAATCTTCCACAGTCGTGACCTCGTGGATTGGGAACAGATTGGCCATGTGCTCGATCGACCAGAGCAGTTGCCGTTGAGTGGGGTAGGTGTTTCCCGCGGCATCTTTGCACCGACGATTCGGTATCACAACGGCCAGTATTACATGATTACAACTAATGTAGACGGGACCGGCAACTTCTACGTGACCGCGAAGAATCCCGCCGGGCCATGGTCGAATCCCACGCTATTGCCTGAGATTGCCGGTATCGACCCCTCGTTCTTTTTCGACGACGACGGCAAGGCGTACATCGTGCACAACGGGCTCCCACCGGACAACAAGCCCCTCTACTCAGGCCATCGTGCGCTCTACCTTTTTCCTTTCGATGTTAACTCCGGCAAGGTGAGCGGACCGGGTAAGATCATCGTGAATGGCGGAACAGACCTTTCGAAGAAGCCCACTTGGATTGAAGGGCCGCACATTTTCAAACGGAATGGCTTCTATTATTTGATCGCGGCGGAAGGCGGAACTGCGGAAGAACATTCCGAGGTTGTTTTCCGAAGTCGATCGGTTGACGGACCTTATGAGTCCTACCGCGGAAACCCAATCTTGACCCAGCGCACACTGTCGCCATCGAGGCCCGATCCCATCACCTCTACTGGACATGCCGATTTTGTGGAAACACAAAACGGCGAATGGTGGGCCGTCTTTCTGGGGTGTGAGCCCTACGAAGATGATTTCTACAACACGGGGCGGGAAACCTTTCTTTTGCCGGTGAAGTGGGTGGATGGATGGCCGGTGATTCTTGACGCAAACAAAATGGTGCCGCATGTGGTGAGGCGGCCAAAACTTTCAATACAGGATGCAGCGACGCAACCCATGACGGGCCCCTTTCAGTGGACCGCGGACTTTTCCGGCAAACAACTGCCTTATTCGCTCAACACGCTGCGTACGCCGACGAGCCGGTGGTGGAATATGGATGCGAAGCAGCCTGCGTTGTTTTTGGAGCCGCGCCCAGAGGATCTCGATTCGAAGCGCGACCCATCACTGATGGCTCGCCGCCAACAACACGCCAACTTCTCATCAACGGTGCAAGTTCGATTTCGAGACACCGATAAGCCATCGGATGCGGGCTTGATCACACTTCAGAATGAAACGCATTCTTTCTTTCTGGGAATACACGTGTCCCCTCAGGGCCAGCGAACGGTTTTTCTGGAACGGCGGAATGATGATGTCGCACAGGTTGCATCCGTGAGTCTTCCCGCTGGTGCGCACGATGTGACACTTAAAGTTGCAGGCGCGGGAGAGCGCTGCCGCTTCTATTATCGAGTCGCGACTGAGGATTGGATGCAGATAGGTGGCGATCAAGACGGAACGATTCTCAGCACGAAGAAAGCTGGCGGATTTGTAGGAACATACGTTGGGCTATTCGCTCGAACTTCGCCTGTTTCCCATGCAGTTGTCCCGTGAGCGGCAATTTTCTGGATTGTATTGCCTTGTGGCTATAGAGGTTCTTCTGTTGAAAAAGATAAATCGTCGTGAGTTTGTAGCAACTACCGCTGCCGCCGGCGGAAAAGCCTGGTCTGTCCAGCCGGGCAGAGGAAAAGCTCTACATAAAGGCAGACGCTCGTACTCCGTATGCCAACGTAGCGAAGGTTCTAGACGCTGTGCGTACGGCAGGGGTCACAGTGCCAAACCTGCTGACCGCCCAACATGAGACGCCGGAACCCGGGAAGCTAGTGCCCCCGAAAGGTTTGGAAGTGCTGGTGGGTCCTCCGCTACCCTCTGGCGCGGACTCAACCGTCGTGCAAATGCTCAACTCGGGGCAGCGATGGCCCCTGCTGAAGATCAGCAACGAAGATATTCCCTGGGCGAATCTCGAAAGCCGGCTAAGGCAGCTCTGCCAGAACCACAGTGAGAAAGTGGTTCTCTTGAATGCAGATGGGCTATTGCCATTCAGGAATGTCGTGCACGTGATCGACGTGTGCCGTTCGACGGGAGCTAAAGTCTTTCTGGTCACGCCGGCAACGTAGTGCGGACGCCGCACTTGCGTCCGCGGCTTGTCCCCTCTGGAAGGCGTTTTCTCGATCGTCTTGGAAGCAAGTCGGGGACCGAACCTCTCAACTCCCAGATGGTCGCGCAATCGGAAAGTAAGCTATGGTCCGCTGGGCTGATCGTTGACGGGGTTCTGGGAAGTCGGCGGGGCGGCGCACCCGGATCACTCGAACGCGTAACGGCCTCTCCGAAGGGGGGTGCCCCGCGCTTGAGGTCATGATTCAGAAGGCCGTGAAACCTGGAATGATGGATTCGGAACGATAAACGCCCTTCCAATCTGGAATCCAGTCCTACCGCTGGGCCAGTCGATGGGAAGCCGACTTTTCAGGCCGAATCCTGAACAGCGCCGGAATTATCTGAACCGCCGCAACTTGCAGTGAGGCCAGCGGTAAATTCCTCCGCGAACAACCGGAGAATGGCTCCGGAGTCGGCGACGATCCATTCCCGATTTTGTCTGGGCGCTGGCTCCTGCACTCGACGCTGGACCTAAAGGCGGCCGGTAAGAGGTCCCGAGCGACACTGCGGTTCGAACTGTTTTAAGGAGCAGCCGACGGTTTGACTTTTGCACGCGGACGGGGATACCTTAAGGGCTTCACGGAGGGCAACATCGAAATGGACCGCCGCCGGTTTCTCGGCAACTCACTGGTCTGTGCTCTGCAATCCAAGGCGCACAAGGACAGGAGACCGACATTGCAGGCGAGCAATACAGCATTGGACCAGTGCTGAAGACCGGTCTCAATATGAGCCACAATGGTCCACTTTGAGCAGGGTAAGATAGGTCTAGGGATGCTTATGGGCGGGCTTGAGAATCGACGGAAGGGGCAACCCATGTCGCCCGCGACGAAGGGAAGGGATAGGAAGAAGCCGATGGATATCAGCCAGTTACTTTACGTGATCCTTCTTGCCTCCGCGTTCGCAGCCGCCATCCTGTGGGCCTCTATCACGCTGTTTCAATATGTGTGGAGCCAAGTGCGACCTAGCGGTGAGATCGTGGTCGGCACGTTTACCACGGCCGGGCAGGGACTGCCTACCGACACAAAAACGGTCGGAACCGTTCTCGCGTCCAAGTTGGAACGGCTGAAGCGAGTTGCAGGTCGTGAACCAAGCGGGTTTGGCTTGGTTCAGACTCCTATCTTGGCCTCCGTCCCGGACCAAGTTAGCGAACGCCAAAGCGACGCCCGGAGACGACTGGAAGCCTTAAACCTCAAGGTCAAAGATGTCGACGTCAACGCAGTGGTGAATGCGATCCGATCTGTGTTTGCCCCTGCTAGGCCCACGTTGGAAGGGCAAGTCACCGAAATCGGGGACCGCTTCGAAATCCGTGCCGAACTGCTCTGGAAGGGCAATACGATCGGTGGTTGGGTGGTAAGCCGAACAAAGTCCGCCCAAATCCAAGATACACTCAATGACCTGTATGATGACCTTCTCTTCCAGATCATCTATGACATTCCCCGCAATCCCAAGTTGCATTGGTGGGCAGGGGCGAAGGGAGACGATGAGATTCCGAACTGGCAGGCCCTGGAGGCGTTGACCCTAGGCTTGCAGGCGCTCCAAACCTACGAGCAAAGCCTTGAGTATGCCGATCTGCAACGCGCAATCAAACATCTGCAGCAAATCCCGGTGCATGCCCCCGGTTATGCACTGGGCCATTATTTTTTGGCCGTGGCTCTAGGCGAGGATCGGCAGGAGGAAAGAGCAGAGGGCCTCCTATCCGAAGTGGGGCGAATGCAAGCGAGTAAGAGGCTCAAGTGGAGCGCAGCCTTTCAAAGGGCGGCCTCGATGCTACGTCGCTATAAGGGCCCGGCCGCGGAGGAAGCCGCGAAAGAAGTTCTCGATCCCTTGATCAAGGAACTTCAATCGGCCTCTAGCGACGAAAATAAGCAGAGTAACGCCGAAGAGAAGAGGTTCGCTCGCCAACTCCTCCCGATGGCCTACGCGCAGTTGGCATATACGTACGGCACACTGTTTACGCTGAATTCAAGTTTGCCGAAGGACGGCCTACGGACAAGCTCAATCAATGCATCTGGGCAGGCTTGGAACGCTTTCAAGGCAGCAAATGCAATCTGGTCATCCGACCGGGAACGGAAAGAAGTCGAGCGATGGATCTATAACACGCGGGGCTACTCGAAATTTCGCGTTGCGCAGTTTGAGCGAAGCGAAGCCTTGAAGGCAAGTGAACCTCCTCAGGAAGTAAATGATAAATTCCGCGAAGCCTGCCAAGTTGCTCTAGCGGATTTGCGCAAGGCGAACGAGATCCTTCCCAACAACTATGAGGTGCTACAGAATGAGGCGATGATCTTGGATGATCCGGATTATGACCCTGAGGGGGCCCAACTGAGCGAGGCGGAAGCGCTCTATGAACGCACGAAGTTATTTGTGCCGCGCGACTACTACCAATATGAGCGCTTGGCTATCATTTACTGGCGTCAACTCAAATCACATCCTCCAGTGTCCATTCAGAACACACTGATTGACAAGGGCCAAAAGGCGGTCTCTTCGGTCACGGTAAACCGGTACCCGGAAAAATCCCGGACGGCAGCGGTGTTGGGGGCGTATTTTTCTACCTGTGAAGCGAAGCTCGAAACGGACGCCGCCAAGAAGCATTCGGAAATCCGCGATGCCATCGATCAAGCAGAACTTGCCGTAGAGCTCAACGCACCGCGGAATATGGCGCTTGACACTGCCATTTTGATGAAGGGGATCGCTGGTGAGCTAAAGGACAGTGACCCGACAGAGAGCGCATTGAAAGCCAAGGTACTTGAAGTGGTAAATAGGCTTAATGGTTTGAAGAGTTGATGGTTGTCTTCAGGAGATCGACACCGCTGGAGCGGCATAGCATCGGGAGGGGAGAAGCGTGGGTCAAGCGTGATGACCTGTTTGCAAGGTGGCCAGCGCCGCCTCTTGGAAAGTTAAGGGGAGCAAGAACCCTGCTACGAAGGCTTTATGGCGAAGGGGTTCGTCTCGTAGGCTGCTGGGACACTAGGATATCAGCGCTCGGTCAAGGGATTGCCGTCTGCGCCAGAGAGTTGCCGGGTTTGCGGGTCCTTGTCGCGTATCCCGCTACCCGGGGATCGATGGTACCCGAACCATTGCGAATCGCGAGCGAGTTAGGCGCGGAAGTGTTGCCTGTGCGGGCAGGGCGCATCAGCATCTCTTTTGCGGAGGCACGCCGACGAGTGGAGAGTCGTGGCGGGGTTCTGCTTCCGTTCGGTTTGGACTGCATTGAGTCGGTTGCCGCGATCCAGAAAGAATCCGCAAAGATACCGGACCAAGCAGTTCAAGGCGGAACAGTCGTCGTCAGCTGCGGTTCGGGAGTGACCCTGGCTGGGTTGATCCGAGGGCTGGGCCATCGCCCATCTCGCTACATAGGTGTCTCGAGCGGCCGGAGCGTAGGAATGATCGAGCGATGTTTGTCCAAATACGTGGAAAACTGCTTAGACAATGTTGACATCATTCCAGCGGAACACGCATATGCTGAAGAACTTGCTATTTCGTGTCCGTTTCCCAGTCATCCAAACTATGATCAAAAGGCATGGGACTTTCTGCAAAGGAACTTCCGCTCGCTTCGGACGCCGATATTGTTTTGGAACGTCGGCGCTGCGGGGTCGGGCCGCGGAAATTTGAAATAGAGGCCACCAAGGGATCGGACTGGCAGAATTGGCCACGCGGACGCCAAGAAGCATTCTTGAAGGACGCAGTCCGCTATTGGCGTAGCAAGGGATTCCCCTACTATGCGCTAACGGACGAAGAGATCCGACGCGAACTAGCTTGGCTCAAATCCTACGATGCCAGTCGCGTCTTCGTTGGCGACGAGATCATCGCGTGTAATCTAGGACTCCGCCTTGCCAACTACTTTCATCCACAGATGTGGCATGTGCGGTGTACGCGGTATCTATCTCCTTTTGAGACTTTCTCTAACAACGCAAAACTTGCCGCTGCAATCCGCAGAGCGCTAACAATCTGGCCGGATCGTTTTGGCGCAAACGGCAGTTCTCTGAGGCGTATTCTCAAATCATTCTCCAACACGGTTGGAGTGTCCAACTTCCGACCCACCGTGGCTGTAGCTATTATCCAACGATATACACCTCCGGGCGGCCATGTGCTTGACTTTGCCGCTGGCTATGGAGGAAGGCTCTTGGGTGCGCAGATAGCTGGCCGCTCGTACTACGGGATCGACCCAAGCGCTAGACAAGTGAAGGGACTATCGAAAATGGTCACCGCCTGCCGAAAAGCTGGCGGCACCCCTCCAGCAGTCATTCGCCGCGGTGCAGCCGAAACTATCCTGCCGCGTCTACGACCGGAGAGTTTCCACCTAGTGTTCTCCAGCCCGCCGTATTTTGACCGTGAGAAGTACGGCACTGAGCATGAACAGAGCTTCCTCCGTTACCCAACCATCGAGGAGTGGAACGAGCGATTCCTGCGAAGGGTGATCAACGAGTCTGCCAGGCTGCTCCGCCCCAGGGGCTATTTGGTCCTAAACGTATGCGAACAACCGGAAGGTATTGCAGCGACGACTCTCGACATAGCCCAGCGCGAGTTTGTGCTGGAAAAGGTTTGGAAGATGCAATTAGCCAAACTCCCCTACAAACGGCTGAACCGCTCGGATGTGTATAAGTGGGAACCGATCTTGGTGTTCAAAAAGCGAGTGCGATAAGGATTGCGTCTTCCGGCGTCCATATTTTCCGTCATGGGGCACAACTCCGGCCGAGTGACGCCGCACTCCGAAACCATGCTGAGCGGGTATTTCGCTGGATACGCCCTTCAGCGCCTGAATCCCGTTTGCCCCATGTCTGCCGAGACCAGATGATGGGAAGCCGACTTGAACGAAGCCGCCCGTGCGGCGGACGCTGCGCGTGCATGTTGCCCACAGGACTGCCCTAATCAAGCTATTGTCGGGTCATAAGGAGGTTCCCTATGACCCGTCTACGCAAGCTGATGCTCGAAGAACTCGAGCGTCGTAATTACTCTCAGGCTACCGCACGCTGTTACCTGCGTGAGGTCGCTGAGTTCGCCCACTATTTCCATTGCCCTCCAGACCAGTTGGGTCCTGAGCACATTCGCAAGTATCAAGCGCATTTGTTCCGCCAGAAAAAACTGGCTCCGAGCAGCGTCACCCAACACCTCGCGGCTCTGCGCTTCTTCTTCGTCAAGGCGCTCAAGAAACCTTGGAGCACGGCCGAGACGCCCTACCCCAAGATGGGGCTCCGCCTGCCCACGGTTTTGAGTCCAGAAGAGGTCGCCCGGCTCATTAACTCCGCACCCAACTCCTTTTACCGCACCATCTTGATGACCCTCTACGGGACCGGCGCGCGCTGTGCGGAGGTCGCTCGACTCAAAGTCCTGGATATCGATAGCTCGCGGATGGTCGTGCACATCCAGGGCGGCAAAGGGCGGAAGGATCGCGATGTGATGCTCAGCCCCATCCTGCTGGAGACCTTGCGGGAGCACTGGCGCGACCTCAAGCCCCGGGTGTGGCTATTCCCGGGAGGTCGCCATCATACGGCCTCGCAACCGATCGGGACAAAGACCGTCTGGCACGCGTGCTTCTTTGCAGCGCAGCGGGCAGGCCTTAAAAAGAAGGTGCACCCCCACACGCTGCGCCATTGTTTTGCCACGCATCTGCTGGAAGCGGGGGCGGACCTGCGCACCATCCAGGTGCTGCTCGGTCACCGCGATTTGGAAGAGACCACGATTTACCTGCACCTTTCCAACCGCCATCTGAGCGCCACCGCCAGTCCCCTGGACGCGTTGGCGCTGGCACCTACGGGGAAGAAAGACGAGCCGCCCAGAGACGCCTAAATGAGTCGGCCAACGCTGGAAGTGGCCGATCTCATCCGGGTGGCGGGACAGCAATTCATCGAAGCGAGTCGTCGCTGGATCAGCGGCCAACATCTCAAAGTGTTGGCGGCCATCGAGCGCTGCCGCACCGCCGCCCTAGGCGGGCATCGTGATCGGTGTGCCCGCTGCGGGTATCGTGCCCACTCGTTCAACTCGTGCCGTAATCGACACTGCCCCAAGTGTCAGGCCCACGCTCGCGACCAGTGGCTACGGGCGCGCCGCCGCGAACTTTTGCCTACTCCCT
>JBEKUR010000146.1:0-15167 GCA_049514855.1 Terriglobia bacterium | reverse complement strand
ACGAGGATTTGCTCATCGAAGGGCAATTCGAGGGGACCATCTCTCTTGAAGACCATTGCCTGACGGTAGGAGCGGATGGGCAGGTCAAGGCAGAAGTCCGCGCGCGCCAAGTGGTGATCCTGGGCTCCGTCTCGGGCAATGTTGTGGCGCGGGAAAAGGTCGAGATTCGCCGCACTGGCCATGTAGTTGGCGACCTCAAGGCAGGCGCTGTCGCCGTCGAGGAGGGCGCCTACTTCAAGGGGAGCATTGACATCCTCCGTGAGGTGGCTCAGGAGGGTTCCCAAAGCACATCCCCACAGAGCGCCTTGGAGACAAGCGCCTAGGTTCATTTGGGCAAGTGAAACGCGAAGGTCCGAAGAAAGCGGGAGGGCTTATACCCCGCATTTCATGCCCCTTGCAGGGTCATCCTGAGCCTGGAGCATTGCAAAGCACATGGGTTCCGATGTTCGGAGCGAAAACATACCAAGACTCTCAAAACTCCTCGGCAGATCCCCCAGCAGCACGCAGTCGTGCACTCGAATGGTTGTGGCAGAATCTACGCGATGTACGGCGCCCCCATATTCTTGATTGTGGCCCCGTGTACCAAGCGACGCTCGATGTCCTCCTGAAGCGTGGCGCAAAACTCTATTTCACCGACCTGGTAACTCTTGCCCGGCAATCCGACTCCAAATTTATCCGCCCGCTTGGTAAGAGGACGGTTTTTCTGATCGACGAGTTCCTCGAAAACCTTCCTCCCATTCCTCCCGATGCCTTATCCGCGATTGCTTGCTGGCATCTTCTGGACTTACTCCCACGAGATGCGCTTCCTGGTTTGGTGGCGAAGTTGTGGTCCTATATTCGGCCGGGAGGGGTACTGTTTTGCCTGCTACGTGAACCCTATCTGGCCAACGGAGCGGAAACGCGCTGGTGGTTCGACAGCCTCATGGTCCTCGGGTCCGATGTCGAAAGTAAGGCTCTCTTCCCGCACCCCGCGCTCACCAATCGCGAGATCGAACGGTTGGTTCCCAGCGGCAACGTCAAGACTTTCCTCACTCGCTTCGCACGCAGGGAGATCCTCGCTATCAAGTAGGATTGCCGATTGACGATTTTCGATTGACGATTGTGGATTTTCCAGTCGCCAATCTTCAATCAGCCCGCCGCGGCGGGGCAGTGAAAACTTGGTCTTTGGCTGCGGCCGTGCTCCCCTTTAATACGAGGGCTTCTGTGCCTGTCCGAAAGTGGCACAGTCGAATCCCAAAATCGGACACTCCGCACGTGACAATTGCTTAGGCAGATCCCATAACTCCTTCATATCGAATGAAGTATATATGTTCGGCGATTGGTCCACTTCTTGCGGTGTTGAAAGCTGATGGCTAAGAGCTTGCCAAGTGCTGAGGTGTTCCAATGGAGACTCCAGTGCTAGATCCCAAGAAAAGCCGAACTTCTGCCAGCGCGCGAATCTTGATTGCGGATGATCAGCCGGATGTTGTGGAGGCCCTCCGCTTCCTGCTCAAAGGGGAAGGCTACGAAGCCGAAGGAGTGAACTCCCCGGCAGCGGTCTTGCAGGCTGTTGCGACTCAAAATTTCGATGTTCTGCTGCTGGACCTGAATTACACCCGAGACACCACCTCGGGCTTAGAGGGCCTGGATCTGCTTTCCCGTATCAAGGCCTCGGACAGCATTCTGCCCGTCGTCGTCATGACGGCCTGGGGCAGCGTTGAGTTGGCTGTGGAAGCTATGCACCGGGGGGTCGGAGACTTTGTCTTGAAGCCGTGGGACAACCGGCAGCTTCTCGAAATCCTGCGAACGCAGATCGAGCATGGAGCATCTCGTCGCCGGGAGTTGCAGGCCGAGGAGCGTGAACTGGAAGACGTGGAAGCTGTTCAGCGCGGATTTCTCCCCAAGGAAATCCCACAACTAGCGGGGTACGAGATTTCGGGCGCGTGGTTGCCCGCGCGCGTCGTGGGTGGCGATTATTTTGATATCTATGCGTTCAGCGAAACCAAACTCGCGATGTCCATCGCCGACGTTTCAGGCAAGGGAATGTCCGCCGCGCTCCTGATGTCCAACTTGCAGGCGGCGGTCAAGGCCACGGCGTCCGAGCAGGTACAGCCCGAGCAACTCTGCGCCAAAGTCAATCGGATCATTTACGGCAATGTTTCGCCGGGCAAATTCATCACTGCTTTTTATGGCTTGCTTGACGGCGCGTGTAACCGGCTGGTCTTTACCAATGCGGGGCACAATGCGCCGATTTTGGCGCGGCGAAATGGTTCGTGGCTCCGCCTTGTCGAGGGTGGCCCGCCGCTGGGATTATTCCCCGATTGGAACTACGGAAGGGGCGAGGTTCAGTTTGCTGCCGGTGACCGGCTCGTGCTTTTCACGGATGGAGTGACAGAAGCCAGGAGCCCGGACGGGGAAGAATTCGGCGAAGAACGTCTGGTCACAGTGCTGTTGGAAAACCGCCACCTCAGCGCTGGAGAATTGCAAGAAAGAATTCTGGCAGAGGTGGCCAAATTCACTGGTGGGCGCTTCGAGGACGATGCAACGCTCGTCGTTCTGGCAGTTAAGTAGGCGACAGGTTCCAAATCTAAGACCGCATGGGCAGCAGTTGGAGGTGCAGGATGGGCACGGTTTTCCAAGACCTTAAATTCGGTTTGCGAACGCTGGCCAAGAATCCGGGCTTCACCGCCGTCGCCCTGCTGACCCTGGCACTCGGCATTGGCGCCAACACGGCTATCTTCAGCGTGGTGAACGGCGTGCTGTTGCGGCCGCTGCCTTACGCGGAGCCCGGGCGGCTGATGACGGTCTACGAAAGGTCGCGGGAGTTCGGCCAATTCTCTGTCGCCTACCCGAATTTTCTCGACTGGCGCCGCGAGAACCACTCTTTCACGGACATAGCTGCCTTCCGAGGGGATGACTTCAACTTCACAGGTTCCGGCCAGCCGGAGCATCTCAGGGGTGAGTTCGTCTCCGCCAGCCTCCTGCCCGTTCTGGGCGTGAATCCGTTGCTGGGCCGCAACTTCTTGCCTCAGGAGGACCAGCAGGGTGCGAGCGGCGTAGTGATGCTCACCTATGGTTTGTGGAAACGTCGATTCGGCGCCGACCCAAACATTCTCGGCAATACCATGACCCTGAATGCCAGAAATTACAAAGTGATTGGTGTGTTGCCTTCGGACTTTCGCTTCCGTAGGCAGGCCGAACTCTATGTTCCCCTCGCACAGTATTTATCCATCGAGCTCAATAGCCGTGAGAATCATCCCGGGCTGAACGTGGTGGGTCGGCTGAAGCCGGATGTAACCATGGCCGCAGCCCAAGCTGAGATGACCTCCATTGGGCGCGCGCTTGCCCAGCAGTACCCGAAGGCGAATGCGGGGCACGGGGTGACGGTGGTCGAGATGAAGGACGATATGGTGGGATACATCCGGCCCACGCTGCTGTTGTTGCTGGGCGCGGTGGGATGTGTGCTGCTGATCGCTTGCGCCAATGTCGCTAATCTGCTGCTGGCGCGCTCGACGGCTCGAAGCCGCGAGTTTGCGATTCGTGCGGCGCTCGGCGCCGACCGCCAACGCGTGGTCCGCCAGCTTTTGACGGAGAGCGTACTGCTCGCTTTGGGCGCCTCCGTGTTGGGTTTGCTGCTCGCGGATTGGGGAACTCGCCTCGTCTTGGCGGCGGTGCCCAACAGCTTGCCCCGCAGCCAGGAGATCGGACTCGATCCCTACGTGCTCCTCTTCACACTGGCGATTTCGGTTCTCACCGGCGTCCTGTTCGGCCTCGCCCCAGCTTTTCACAGCTCGAATGTGAACCCGCAAGAGTCTTTAAAGGAAGGCGCTCGCGGCAGCGGTGGAGGACGTCATCGCGCCGAAGGTGTTTTCGTCGCGCTGGAGGTGGGCCTGGCCGTCGTCCTGCTCGCGGGCGCCGGACTGATGATTCAAAGCATCTGGCGGTTGTGGCGGGTTGACCCCGGATTCAATACACGCCACCTCTTGACGACGCAGGTGGCACTCTCGCCAACTGTGATGGCCAGCCCGGCAGCCATTCGGCTCGCTTACCAGCAGTTGCTCGATCGCGTGGCGAGCATCCCAGGCGTCCAGTCGGCTTCAATTGCCTCCCTGATCCCCCTCAGCGACAGCGACAGTGAGATGTCCTTCTGGCTGGGAAGAGAGCTCCAGCCCCCACAAGACCAGATGTCTTCCGCCCTGTTTTACATTGGGACCTCCGACTACCTCCGCGTGATGGGCATTCCCCTGCGTGAAGGACGGTTTTTCACGGCTCAGGACACGCTCGCCTCAACCCCGGTGGTGGTGATCGACGACGTCATGGCCAAGCATCTGTTCCCCGGCCAGGACGCGGTCGGCAAGCAGTTTAACTTGATTGTGGTGGGGCCGGTCCAGATCGTCGGCGTCGTCGGCCACGTGAAGCACTGGGGCCTCGATTCCGACGACACGGCCAAGATCCGGGACGAAATCTACTTTCCCTTCCTGCAAATACCTGACAAGTTTATGTCAGAGACCGTGGCGGGTTTGACCCTCGCCTTGCGCACCGCTCCCGACCCCTTGAGCGTGCTCTCCGCCGTGCGGGCGCAGGTCGCCGGGCCCACCGAGGACCAGCCCATCTCCCGCGTCCAGACGATGGAACAGATCATTTCGGGTTCGCTTGCAGAGCGGCGCTTCACCATGCTGCTGCTCATCATCTTTGCTTCGACCGCCCTGGTGCTGGCCGCGGTGGGAATCTACGGCGTGATGTCTTATGCGGTAAGCCGGCGCACGCATGAGCTGGGCGTGCGACTAGCACTTGGCGCGTCACGCCGCGAAATCCTGAGGCTCGTCGTAGGGGAAGGGATGGTGCTGGCGGCGATCGGAACCGCGGTCGGCTTAACCGCCGCGCTCGGACTGACGCGATTGATGGGGAGCTTGCTGTACGGTGTCCGACCAGCGGACCCGGCAACGCTTGCGGCAGTATCGTTGCTGCTGGCGGGAATTGCCCTCCTTGCTTGTTACATCCCCGCGTGGCGAGCAACCAAAGTCGATCCCCTGGTGGCGCTTCGGTATGAATAGGTGTCAGGTGTCGGGTGCCAGGTGTCAGGTTATAGGGAACAGGGAACAGGGAACAGGTTTCGGGGTCCTGTTCCCTATTCCCTGTAACCTGACGGCTGACAGCTCACGAATGAAGGAGGAATCATGGCTAAGCTAGAGCGAATTCGTGAGGTTTTGAGCAAGCCGCTGGAGCCGGAGTACGTCAAGCAGAGGGCTGAGGCGGGATGGAAATTGGTGGCCGTGGAGTGGGAACACGAGGTCGAAGCAGACGAGAAGGAGGCGCGCCGCATCGTCGAGGATGTGCCCTACGGCCTGCGCGTGGGGGATGACTGCGCGCACCTCGTCGAGAATCCCGCCGAGACCCAGGTTCTCATTCGGATGCTGGACTGCATTGTTCAGGACTATCCTTTCTCCAAGATCGCGGACGAGCTTAACCGTAGTGGCCTTCGGACCCGCAACGGGTCTAAGTGGGAGGCCGTATCTGTCTATAATATGCTGCCGCGCCTCATTCAGGTCGGCCCACGAATTTTCTCCAGCGAGGAATGGCAGGCACGGAGGAAGCATGCGTCCAAATTCGCCTGAGAACAGCCCGCGGTTGGGATATCTGAGGGGTGGTTAGAGATTATGGCAGGCCCTTTCCTGGGCTTGCGCTACGCGTCATTGACGACTCCCGATTGAAGAGTCGGCGGGAACCCCGTGTTCGTTTTTGGTCGACAATCGGCATTCGAAAAAAGGAAAAACCGGCGGGCTGCTTGCTGATAGCTGAGAGCTGACGGCTGAGAGCTTGCGAAACGCTGAGGTGATCTATGGGTACACTGTTACAGGACGTTCGCTACGGGATTCGCCAGTTGCGCCGCAGCCCCGGTTTCACAGCCGCGGCCGCGCTAACGCTGGCGCTGGGCATCGGGGCCAACACCGCCATTTTCAGTCTTGTGAACGGAGTGTTCCTGCGCCCGTTGCCCTACAAAGACGCGGGCCGATTGGTGTTCGTGGCCGCGACTAACCGAGCCCGAGGCATCAAGGTTGATGTCACCTCGTACCCGGACTTCGCGGACTGGCGGGCGCAGAATCATGTCTTCAGCGGCCTGGCCGCCTACCGCCCCCAGTATTATGACTTGAGTGGCGTTACCCAGCCGGAGCGGATTCGCGGCGTCCGCGTCTCCGAGGACCTTCTCCCCCTGCTTAACGAGAAGCCTGCGCTGGGCCGCACATTTCTGCCCGAGGAGTACCAGCCGGGCAGGAATCACGTGGTCCTGGTAAGCGATGGGCTGTGGCGGCGGCTCTTCGGCAGTGATCCTGGCTTGGTAGGTAGAACACTCAAGCTCAACGACGAGATCTACACCGTTATTGGCGTCATGCCGCCCCGCTTCGGATTTCCCCCCAACGAGCGCGCGTTGCTTTACACACCGCTGGTGCCCGATGCGAATCGGAGCCACGGATGGCTCTGGGCGGTGGGCCGCCTGAGGCCCGGCATCGGCCTGCGGGAAGCGCAGGTGGAGATGGATACGATCTCCCATCGGCTCGAGCAGCAGTACACGCGCTCAAACAAAGGGGAAGGTGTGAACCTCCTCCCGCTTCAGGAAAGGGTTGTCGGCAACCTGCGGCCCGCCTTCCTGGTCTTTGTTTGCGCGGTGGGCCTGGTCTTGCTGATCGCTTGCGCCAACTGCGCAAACCTCATGCTGGGCCGAACCACGGCGCGCGCGAGGGAGCTTGCCGTTCGGGTCGCGCTGGGCGCTGGCCGGAGGCGGCTGATGCGGCAGTTGCTCACCGAGAGCGCTTTGCTGAGCCTTCTGGGTGGAGCCCTCGGCCTGCTCTTGGCCGTCTGGGGAGTCGATGTTCTGGTAACCCTAATGAAAAAGGATCTCCCCATCCCGCGCCTCGAGAACATTGGCATCGACGGCTGGGTGCTTGGGTTTGCCTTCCTGGTTTCTCTCCTCACGGGGATTATCTTCGGTTTGGCTCCGGCGCTGGCGGCGTCGCGCGTGGAGCTGAATGAATCGCTCAAGGAGGGAAGCAGGAGTTTGGCTGGGAGCCTGCGGCCGGTTCAGTTGCGGAGCCTGCTCGTGGTTTCCGAGGTGGCCTTGGCCCTGGTGCTTCTGGTGGGCGCAGGCCTCATGATCAGGAGCTTTCTGCTCCTCAGCCGCGTCGAAACGGGTGTGGATACCCGCAATGTCCTGGCGCTCGACTTCTCGCTCTACGAGTCAAAGTATGCCCAGTCCCACGTGCGCACCGACTTCTTGCAGCAAGTGGCCGAGGGTGTTCGTAACCTGCCCGGGGTCAAATCTGCCTCTTGGGCCACAAGCCTTCCTTTGAGCGGAGACTCCGACCAAGATAGCTTCAGTATCGTGGGTCAGCCTGAGCCGGGGCCAGGAAAGCCGCGCAGCGCTTCTTTCAACGTGGTCGGCCCGGGCTACTTCAAGACGCTGCGTATTCCCTTGATGCGCGGTCGTGATTTTACCGATCACGATACGGAGGCCGCGCCGGGCGTTGTCCTGATCAATCAGGCGATGGTGCGACGCTTCTGGCCCGACGAGGATCCGCTCGGCAAGCAGATTACGATGGACGGCAAATCCTTCTTCTCTATCGTCGGCGTAGTGGGGAACGTCAGGCAGCTCGGGCAAGCGTCGGAAACCAGCCCGGAGGTCTACCTCTCCTATCTTCAGGACCCGGTCGCCTGGCCTTACCGTACCCTCATCGTTCGCTCGGCAGGCGACCCGCTGAAGCTGGTCGGCCTTGTCGAACAAGAAGTGTGGTCGGTTAACAAGGACCAGCCGGTTTCGAACATCCGGACGATGGAGCAGGTGCTGGCGGACTCGGTGGCACAGCCGCGCATCTTCACCCTGCTTATGGGTGTGTTCGCGGCCCTGGCCTTGGCGTTGGCTTCGGTCGGCATCTACGGCGTCGTTTCCTACTCTGTCAGCCAGCGAACCCACGAAGTCGGAGTTCGTTTGGCGCTGGGCGCTGCGCAGTTCGATGTGCTTCGCCTGGTGGTAGGGCAGGGGATGTTGCTGACCGGGATTGGCCTTGGGATCGGCCTGGCGGGCGCGATGGCTTTGACGCGCTTCTTGTCGAGCTTCCTCTATGGCGTGCGTCCTACGGATCCCATCACGTTTGTGCTATTCGCATTCGTGCTGGCTGGTGTGGCGCTGCTCGCGACCTACATCCCCGCGCGACGTGCCATGAAGGTCGATCCCATGGTGGCGTTGCGCTACGAATAGGTGTCAGGTGTCGGGTGCCAGGTGTCAGGTTATAGGGAACAGGGAACAGATTTCGGGGTCCTGTTCGCTATTCCCTATTCCCTGTTCCCTATTCCCTGTAACCTGACGGCTGACAGCTTGCGAAGCAGAATCGCGGCTACAGGGGGCGTTTTTCGTTATACTGGGAAATCATCTCACGAAACTTATGGCTTGCTGGCCACGTATAAATGAATCAAAGCCTGAAAGGAGCGCAAATCGTTATGAAACTGCTAACAATCCGTAGTCTGGCCTTCATCCTGGGGGTGGGGGTCCTGGCTACTTTGATCCAAACTGCCGAGGTCTGGGGTCAACAGGCTGCAGACCCACGGCCGGCGGGAGGCGCCGCGAAAGTGGTCGATTTCAACTATACCAAAACCCACTCATTTCCGAATATTTTCGATTCTTTCTCGCCCCTCTACGTTCCCCACCCAGGAATGGAGAACTCTCCGCGGTTGCGCGATCTCATTCGCGAGGGGAAGCTATGGCTGTCCCTTGAGGATGCCATTGCGCTAACACTCGAAAACAATCTGGATATCGATGTAGCACGGTTCCAGATACCTTTAGCGCAGGCGGATTATCTCCGTACCAAGGCAGGTTCGGCGGCGCGCGGGGTGACGGGCGTTACTACGATCTCGACGGCGCTGTTTGCGGGGGCCATCGGCTCGAGCACGACCAGCGGCGGAGGTGGAAGTAGTGGCGGCGCGGGCGGCGCAGGCTTCTCCGGCGGCGGTGCGCTGAATGCCGGTTCTGTTGGGTGCTGCGACCCGTTTGCCGGTTTCAGCATGGGTTGGAACCAAAACATCACCCCACTTGGAACAACCGCCCTCACGGGTGTTTCCTCCCTGACCAACCAGCAGACCGGTTACCAGGCCTATTACGGCCAGGGTTTCATGACGGGGACCAGTTACGTGGTCGCACTGTATGGAGATCGCTCCACCACCACCGCCTTGACTTCGCTGCTCAACCCGCAGGTACCCTCGGGCATGATTATTACTTTGAGTCAGAACCTTCTGAGTGGCTTTGGCTACCGTGCTAATGCTTCGTCCCTGCGCATCGCAAGGAACGACCTCCAGTTGACCGACAGCGTATTCAAGCAGCAGGTCATTACCACCATTGCTCAGGTCGTGAACCTGTATTCGGACCTCCTTTACTACCGCGAGGGCGTCCGGGTGGCTGAAGAAGCGCTCAAGTATGCGCAGACACTCATGAAAGATAACACGCGCCAAGTGGAAATCGGGGCGATGGCTGCCATCGAGATCACGCGCGCCAAGTCAGAAGTCGCAGCCCGGCGGCAGGACCTGATCGTTGCCCAAACCAGTTACCATCAGCAGGAAGAAACCTTGAAAACCGCCCTCGCCAAACATGTCGATGCCGACTTGGCGGGCGTAGGGATCGAGCCCACTGATAAGCTGCCCGAACCAAAGCCCAATGACATTCCTTCGCTGGAAGAGGCTCTCTCCGAGGCAGTCAAGAATAGGCCAGAAATCGAACAGGCCAACCTGAATATGCGAAACCAGAACATCACAATTCAGGCGGTCCGGAACAGATTGCTGCCCAGCTTGAACGTTTTTGCCACCTATGCGCCGACGGGACTTTCGGGGCATTTCCTCTGCGGAGGCAATCCTGCCTATGAGCCCGCCTGTCCCCAGGGAGTAACGGGCTATATACCGGGAGGGGCTTCGGATGCGCTCTCGCAAGTGTTCCACAACAGGTATCCCAACTACTCTCTTGGAGTCAACCTGTCGATTCCCATTCGCAACCGTGCCGCTCAGGCTGACGAGGCGACAGCCCTTATTCAGGAGCGACAGATGCGCGTTAAGTTGCAGCAGCAAATAAACCAGATCGGGCAGGATGTGCGCAATGCGGTGATCGCTGTGACCCAGGCCCAGGTCCAAATCGACGCGGCCAAGGAGGCAACGGGGCTTGCAAAGGAAACCTTGGAGGGAGAACAGAAGAAGTTCCTCTTAGGAGAATCTACGCCGTTTCTCGTCATCCAGGCGCAGCGAGATCTGTCAAATGCAGCGGGCAATGAAGCTAAGGCGCGCTCGACCTACGCCAAGGCGCTAACCCAGTTCGCAACAGCCACTGCCACTGTCCTGGACAAGTACCATATTGAAATAGCTGAAGCCAAGAGCGGACAGGTCACACGTGCGATGAATATCCCGGGGACGGAAAAAGTACCAGCATCCTCGGGCCAGTAACGTGTAGGGGGACGGCTTGCCGTCCCCTCCGGCTGTTTGATCCCTTCTTGGTGCAACCGACCCCTCACCCGGCCCGCGACGGCTGGTGAAAGCGCCGTCGCGGTCCACCCTCTCCCCAGGGGAGAGGGCAAAATCCCTTTTCGAGAATAAGGAACAACAACCAGGGACTTTGAAATCCGTTTCCTATTCCCTGTTCCCTGTTCCCTATTACGGCTGGATTAGGCCTTTCTTGACCGCGAAAAGGACCAGTTCCGCCGTGCGGTGGAGATTGAGAGTTTCCATCACGTGCGCGCGGTGTACGGCAACTGTATTGACGCTGATATTAAGTAGCGTAGCAATTTCCTTGTTAGATTTTCCCTGAGCAATTAGCTGCAGGACTTCCTTCTCGCGGAGCGTTAACTTTTCATACGGATCCTGGCTCGTACCTTGGAAGGTCCCTGCCTTCATACTCTCCAGGACAATATGGGAGACGCCGGGACTGAAGTAGGCTTGGCCCTCCGCCAGCGCCATGACGGCTCGCGTCAGATCGACCTCGATGGCGTTCTTCAGGATATAACCCTTGGCGCCCAGCTCGAATGCCTTGCGCACGTAAGCTTCGTTCGAATACATGCTGAGGATCAGGATTTTGATTTGCGGGTTGGCCTTGAGAATTTCAGCCGTCGCCTCAAGCCCTCCCAGGTCCGGCATGGAGAGATCCATCACCACCACATCCGGCTCGAGCTCCTTGCACTGATCGATGGCCTCAAGGCCGGTGCGCGCTTCACCCACCACGCTAATGCCCGGGTCATCCTCGAGGATGCGCCGGAATCCCTGGCGGACCAGAATATGATCTTCTGCAAGCAGGACCCGAATCTTCTTTTCCTTGCTGGGGGATGTCACAGTTCAACTCACCTCTTGGACAGTGTGGTTCAGGGACGGTCGATGGAGGGGAATGTGGACGCTGACCACCGTTCCCCCCTGTGGCGACGAGCAAAGGGAAAAGGACCCCTTTAAGTGCTCGGCTCGTTCCCGCATGCCCATCAATCCTATTCCCTGACCAGCCACGCGATTGTTTTCGGGGCCTACGACGAAGCCCGCACCGTTGTCCCGGATTTCGAGGTTCAAACTGCCCCCTTGCTCTTCGGCCGTCACCCAGGCTTCTTTGGCGCCGGAGTGGCGTGCTACGTTGTTCAGAGCCTCCTGGACAATTCGATAAAGGTGAATGGCGTCCTCGAAAGGGAAAAAGCCATCCGAGAACTTACCCTTGTAGTGCACCTGAATGCCGGTCTGCTGTGAGAACTGTCCGACAAACCATTCCAGAGTTTGAGCCAGTCCGAAATCATCCAGAATCGCCGGCCTGAAAATCTGTGATTCCGAGCGCACCGACTGCAGGGTGTCTTCCACGATTTTCTTGACCGCCTTTACATCCTGGACGAACACGGGGTCCTTGTCCAGTGCCTTTTGAGCGGCGCGGCCCAGGGTGACGCCGATGGCCGTCAAGATTTGGCCGAATTCGTCGTGCAGGTCGCGCGCCACTTGCCGGAGGGTCTTCTCCTGAACGTCAATCAATTTCCAGGAAAGCATGCGGAGTTGTTCGGACTGCGTTTGCAGTTTTTCGGCGAGGTGGTGCAAGCGAGCAAACGTCTTGCGATTGGCCTGAAGGGTGTAGAGCCCCGTGCCAAGCGCCACCAGGAAAAGGATGCCGATGAGCAGCAGAATGTCTTTCTTAACTTTGCCGTAGACCAGGCTGACTCGCTGGCCTGCCTCGGTTTGGGCCTGATCGTTGAGCGCCAACAAACGGGAGACGATGCCGGAGATGATCTCCCGCTTATTCTCGGTCTGGGACCGGATCATGTATCGTGCGGTCGCCTCGTGGCCCTTGTCGGCCAATTGGAAAGCTTCATCGGCGCTGAGCCAGAAGTCGTCCAACACGTCGCGTAACTGCCGGCGCTTTTCGTCACCGGCGGGAGTGCTCGCAGTGTACTGCCCCTCCAGGCGCAGGGCTTCATCCACGTCCTGCCGCACCCGCGTGAACTCCCCCTTCCAGTAAAAGATGGGGTAGCGGCTTTCGGGCAGCGTCATATCACGGAGGGAAACCGCCAGCTCGTAGGTGTCATCCTGTAACCGCAGGAGCTGCAGGGAAGCCTTGCGGTTCTTCTGCACCACGTTTACCTGAAAATCTTCCAGCCAGCGGATTTCGTGAATAGTGTAACTGGCGAAAACAAGGAAAATCGCCAGACTGACACACAGGCCCAGCCCAAGCCCCGCGGAAGGGGAGGGAATCTCACTCAACACGTCGTGTTCAGTATGAGCTTGGCTCATTTCGCAAGCAAAGTGAATCGGTAGGTAGTAGGTGGCATGTGGTAGGTGGGGACGGATGTTCTTCCCCACCTACCATCTACTACCTACCGCCTACCGACCCGCCTACGACCTACCGTTCTCAGCATCCTGCTCAATCTTCGCACCGAATACGAGCCGGTTCAAGTCAGCCACCGCATGGGACGGTCGCCCCACAGTTCACACCGGGGTGGTTCGTGATCGGTCCCGATCCGATGGGGAACCGCCCCTGCATCCGGCAGCGCGTCTCCGGCGGGCCTTGACACGCGCGCTTCAACCCGATACCTGCCTTTGTGAAGGAAGGCGCGATCTCACTTCTTAACGGGCTCTCAAATGCGATCTGACATAATCCTTAAAGGAATGTTCGATCGTCACGGTTGTCTTTCCCGGGGCATGGTAGCGCCACTGCGAGTCGATGCTTGCCACGGCGGCGACTTCGCGGGTGGTGGAGCTGATGAAAACTTCGGCCGCCGAGCAGAGGTCCTCCGTGGTCAGGTTCTCCTCGACGAGCTCGAAACCGGCCCGCGGCACAACCTCACGCAGAACATCTCGGGTGACACCCGGCAGGCAGCCCGTAGAAAGTGGCGGGGTCAGAACCTTGCCCCCGCGAACCAGAAAAACATTTGCCGACGTGCACTCCGCAATGTGGCCGCTCTCGTTGAGGAGCAAAACGTCGTCAAATCCCTCTGCGTGGGCCTGTTCAAGCAGCGCCACGTTCTGAACCCAGGACAACATCTTGGCTCCCGCCAGCCGCGTCGCAGAGTAAATGGCGTGCGGTTGAAGCTTGAGGCGATGTAGCGCCGGCCACCGAACTACTTCCCGCGTGAAGATCAGCAGGTCCGTTTCGGGGCGGTCGCCCGCCTGCCCCCAAAGTCCTCCGTGATTCTTCACGAACGACACCCGCGCCATGCCTTCAGGCCGATGATTGGCTTCTGCCAGCTTAATGACGGCCAGGCGAACGGCCTCCGGCTCGTGGGTGAGGTCCATCCCCAGCCGTTCCGCGTCATGCGACATCCGGGACCAATGGCGGTCGAAGGCGAATGGCCTCCCTTCGTATATTCGTAAAGTGGTGAACACGCCCCAGCCCATCAGCAATCCCATTTGGCCCGGCGAGAGATACGCTTCTTGCAAGGGAATGAGGCGGTCATTATGAAAGATCAAGCTGTCCATAAATTTGATTAATGAGATCCCCGCGCCCCTAAAACTGGGACGGTTCGGCTTGCGCCAGGGGCTGCCAGGTTACCAGGAAACACGAACCGTGAGCGGGTAGTTCAGGCGTATCAGGCAACGAGTCTCGGGGGGCAGATTCACTTCGTGCCCTCTCGGCCACAGGATCTCGTAACCGATCGCCGCGGCGCCCGCGAGGGAGAGACCCATAGAAACGGCTGTAGCGCCGGACGCCACAGCTTTGATGGCACCGAAGCTTCCCAGTCCAACTCCACCTAGAAGTGTCTTCCAGGAAAGTGCGCGCCCGCCGGTCAAATGGCCTTCCGCGTCGATGTGCAGATCGAGTTTGCTGGACTTGTCCATCACCGCCAGAACACCTGCCATAGGCTCAGCTTGGCCGTCGGGCAAAACGATCTTGTCAAAGCGGAGTCCAAGCTCCGCGGGACGGTGAACGTGGCCGGAATTGCGAATCATGGTGATGCGGCCATCGAGAATGCTGCCGGAAGGCAGCACGACGCGCCCGTCCACCAAGACGGGTTGCAGCAGACGGGCGGTGACGAGGTCGTTTGGGTGGTTGACCTGGGTGTGGATTCCGGAGAGCATCTGAATACTGACTTGGGTTTCTGCGGGGACGGTGACTTTATCCGAATGCATGGAGGATTCGGTGCTAGCTGGCCCCAGGCCGCTCCGGTGGGGCAGCGCCACGGGTACCTCACCTTCCTGTGCCCAAGCTGTGATCGCGAGAAAACCTATCACCGTGATTGCCGTGAGTGCCCTAGCCATTCAGTTTCACCTCGTTAAAGCACTGCGCAAAGGCGCTTCCAGATCCACTTTCCCATCCGAATTAGAAAAGCGCTTCCCGGGCAAAATCCTTCACCCTCTCCCCGAACCGGTCGTTGAGTTAGTAGCTATTTTCCCCCTCCGCCGCTCAGAAATCAAGCTCGTGTTGGCAGGCGAAAGGAATGAGGCTCTCAGCTTTCAGCCGTCAGCGGTCAGCTAAAGAATAGCCAGTGGGCTGCTTGCTGAGAGCTGAAAGCTGACGGCTGAAAGCCATGGGACGGGGGAAATAAAAAGGCCCAACCGCTGGGGTTGGGCCAGGAATTGCACAAACGGATGCTGCTGGTTACCCGACCTTCGTGACCTTGTCGGCCTGAGGTCCCTTTTGCCCCTGAATGATCTCGAACTCAACTGTGTCGCCTTCTTGCAAGGTCTTGAAGCCTTCACCCTGGATGGCC
>JBEKUR010000145.1:0-15356 GCA_049514855.1 Terriglobia bacterium | reverse complement strand
AGCACAGGTCCCTTATGACTATACAGTTGCCACCGGTATTCGCGATGACGGTGCAGGTCGTCGCGGCAGGGATAGGTGTGATGCCGCCGGACCAGTTCGGGTTCTGGGGCGTGCCAGGGAGTCTGGTCCAGCTAAGAACAGCGGGCGACACCGGTATGAAGCTGACCGCCTTGAAGGCAGTGGCAACGGTACCGGTACCCGTCATGTTCGCGTCGGGAGGAAGCAGCACCGTCTCGCTCATTATTGTAGCGTTGTTGAAAGTGGTTGAGGTGCCCGGGGAGACCGGCTGCTGCGGCGTGGTGAAAGTCGCTGCGAGCGGGACAGACTGCGGGCTATCACTGGCGTTGTCGGTGATCGTAAGCGTTCCGGGATCAGAGCCGGGAACCGTCCGTGTGAACGTCACAGTGATGGAGCAATTGGCTTGCCGCGCGAGGGTCGCGGGAGGAGTAGGGCATGTGTTCGTCTGCCAATAGTCGCCGGTGATGGCGATGTTTTGAAATCGTCAATGGCAAGACTCCGGTGTTCGTCAGTGTCACGACCAGGGGCGAGCTAGGGGCCGGGAAACTGAGGCTTGGAGGCGCCAGACTTACCGCCGGGCCGGTGATCGAGGTGACACAGTTCACCGCCCCGAGGTCGACAACGGCCGTGTCCGTGTTCAAAGTCTTAGTCCCTCCCCCGATGGTGGTGTCGCCCGGGTAATACGCGTTCGTGATGTTCGCCCAGTTCGGCTGACCATCGTCGGCTATGATATAGCCTGGACAAGATGGTGACGACGGCGTCTCGTAGTGAGAGGTGAGTTGGATAGGAGTCGTGGGCGCGGTTATGTCGCACTTAATGGAGTTGCCGTTCAAGTCGAAGCACAGGTCCCTTATGACTATACAGTTGCCACCGGTATTCGCGATGACGGTGCAGGTCGTCGCGGCAGGGATAGGTGTGATGCCGCCGGACCAGTTCGGGTTCTGGGGCGTGCCAGGGAGTCTGGTTGAGCTAAAAACAGCGGGCGACACCGGTATGAAGCTGACCGCCTTGGAGACAGTGCCATTCATGATCGCATCGGAAGGAAGCGTCACCGTCTCACTCATTATTGTGGGGTTGGTGAAAGTGGTTGAGGTGCCCGGGGAGACCGACTGCTGCGCCGTGGTGAAAGTGGCTCCGAAGGGAACACAGTACCCCGCCCCGAGGTCGACAACGGCCGTGTCCGTGTTCAAGGTCTTAGTCCCTCCCCCGATGGTGGTATCGCTCGGGGAATACGCGTTCGTGATGATCGCCCAGTTCGGCTTATTGTCGTCGGCTATGATATAGCCTGGGCAGGATGGTGACGACGTCGTCCCGTACTGAGCGGTAAGTTGGATAGGAGTCGTGGGCGCGGTTATGTCGCAGGTAATGCGGTTGCCACCCGAGTCGTAGCACAGGTCCCTTATGACTATACAGTTGCCACCGGTATTCGCGATGACGGTGCAGGTCGTCGCGGCAGGGATGGGTGTGATGCCGCCGGACCAGTTCGGGTACTGGGGCGTGCCAGGGAGTCTGGTTTGGCTAAAACCAGCGGGCGACACCGGTATGAAGCTGACCGCCTTGGAGACAGTGCCATTCATGATCACATCGGGAGGAAGCGTCACCGTCTCACTCATTATTGCGGGGTTGGTGAAAGTGGTTGAGGCGTTCGGGGAGACCGGCTGCTGCGGCGTGGTGAAAGTGGCTGCGAGCGAGACAGACTGCGGGCTATCACTGGCGTTGTCGGTGATCGTAAGCGTTCCGGGATCAGTGCCGGCAACCGTCGGTGTGAACGTCACAGTGATGGAGCAATTAGCTAGCGACGCGAGGGTCGCGGGAGACATAGGACACGTGTTCGTCTGCGTATAGTTGACGCTGGTGGCGATGTTCGAAATCGTCAATGCCGAGACCCCGCTATTCGTCAGTGTCACGACGAGGGACGAGCTAGTGGCCGGGAAACTGAGGCTGGGAGGCGCCAGACTTACCGCCGGGCCCGTGTTCGAGGCGTAAACGCCGGTGCCGCTCAGGCCGACCGTCTGCGTGCTGCCTGCCACCCCATTGCTGTTGTCGGTGATGGTCACAGTGCCGGTGCGGCTGCCTGTCGCCGTCGGCGTGAAGCTGACGCTGATCGTGCAAGTCGAGCCAGGGTTGAGAGTCGCAGGGGAAATAGGGCAGGTGTTGGTCTGGACATAGTCCCCGCTCGCCCCAATGCTGGTGATGGTCAAGGCCAAGCCGCCGGTACTCGTGACCGTGACGGTCTGCCAGGGGCTCGCCGCGCCCACAAACTGGTCGGCGAAGGTTAGAGCGGTTGTTGAGAGACTGACACCAGGACTCAAGGCGACTTCGCGAATGCGGTTGTTGCTGTTATCGGCGATGAAGAGATGGCCGAGGCTGTCCACGGCCACGCCGGCTGGGTTACCTAGACTGGCACTGATGGCAGGGCCGCCGTCGCCTAGGCTCGGGAGCCACGGGCCCCCGCCGGCAACTGTCGTAATGATGCCGGTGGCGGCACCCACGCGGCGGATGCGCTCGTTACCGCTGTCGGGGATAAAGAGGTTTCCGGCACTATCCAGGGAGATCCCCGAGTTCCATATGCTCAAGTTGAGGCTGGCGCTGGTAGCGGGGCCACCATCGCCGCTGAAGCCCGCGGTGCCGTTCCCGGCCACGGTGGTGATCTTCCCAGTGGTTTTATCCACCCGACGGATGCGTTGATTGCCGATGTCGGCGATGAAAAGGTTGCCGGAGCCGTCCACGGCCACGCCGAAGGGGACGTCCAAACTGGCGCTGGTCGCGAGGCCACCGTCGCCACCAAACCCCGCAGTGCCGTTCCCGGCCACGGTGGTGATGGTGCCGGAGACAGCGTCTACGAGGCGGATGCGGTTGTTATACGTGTCGGCGATGAAGAGGTTGCCAGCGGCGTCCACGGCCACGCCGGAGGGGACGGCCAAATTGGCGTTGGTCGCGGCGTATCCGTCGCCGCTGAAGCCTTGGGTGCCATTGCCAGCGACCGTAGTGATGATCCCGCTCGAGGCTTCCACGCGGCGGATGCGGTGATTCCAACTGTCCGCGATGAAGATGTTGCCCGAACTGTCTAGCGCCATACCGTAGGGGGTGTGGAAGTTGGCGCTAGTGGCGGCACCGTTATCGCCACTGAAACCCCCCGGTGGTGTTGCCAGCTAAGGTCGTGATGATCCCGCTCGAGCCGTCCACGCGGCGGACGCGCTCGCCGTCGGCTTCCAGGAAGTAGAGATTGCCCGAGTTGTCCACCGCGTCCGCAATGGGCGAAGACACCACGGCGCTGGTGGCGAGGCCGCCGTCACCGCCGCTCCCGCCTCCCGCCAAGGTAGTCACGATTCCGGTGGAAGCCGCTACGATACGCACACGATTGCTGTACTGGTCCGCGATCAGCACGTTACCCGAAGCATCGATCGCTACGCCAGTAGGCACTGCAAAGCTCGCGCTCGTGGCGGGACCTCCGTCGCCGCCAAACCCGTAAAAAGTCCCGGCGACGGTGGCTATGTTCGCAGCCTGGATCACCACGCCTGCGACTGTGATTGCGGTCGCTTGCGTGTTGACCACGCGGATGCGGCTCCAGTTGTCTCCAAAGAAGATGTTGCCAGCGGCGTCCACGGCCACGCCAACGGGATTATTCAAGCTGGCGCCGGTGGCCGAGCCGTTGTCGCCGCCGTATCCAGCGGCACCGTTGCCGGCCACGGTAGTGATCTTGCCAGTGGTAGCAGCCACCCGACGAATAACGTAGTTGTTCGTGTCGGCGATGTACAAATTGCCGGAACTATCTAAAGCGATCTGCTGCGAGTTGTACCCACTGATGTTGAGGGTGGCGCTGGTGGCCAAGCCGCCGTCGCCGTTGTACCCAGCGACACCGTTGCCGGCCACGGTAGTGATGACGCCCGTGGTAGCATCCACCCGACGAATAACTTTGTTCCCGGAATCGGCAATGAAGAGATTGCCGGTCGCGTCAATGGCCAGGCCCGATGGGGCATTCAAACTTGCGCTGGTGGCCGGGCCGCCGTCGCCGCTGTATGTGGGGGGCCACACACCGTTGCCGGCCACCGTCGTGATAATGCCCGTGATCGCATACACTTTCCGAATGACCAAGTTGTAGCGGTCAGCAATGTAGACGTTGCCGGAAGCGTCCACGGCCACAGCACCTGGATCACTCAAGGTCGCCTTGGTCGCAGGCCCTCCGTCGCCGCTAAACCCGCCCACGCTGGTGCCCGCCACTAAGATAAAGCTACCTGACGGGGTAATCTTATAGACCTGCTGCAACTCTTCCAGCGAGACATAAATGTTCCCTGCCTTGTCTATCGCTATCGAATTGGGTGACACGACGTAGGCGGAAAGCGGGACCGTGGTGTTGCGCCCGCCGCCGGCCAGCGTCGCGATCTTGCCCGACGTGAGAGTGCCTTTCACCGTGAGCGGCACAACCACCGGACCGCCGGGCGCGTCGCTGGCGATAATGAGCTGACCTGCCTCAGTCCCCGCGTCAGTCGGCGTGGAGGTAATCCAGATGGTGCAACTTTCGCCGACCCCGAGGGTGCTGGGGCAATTATTGGTTTCACTGAAGCCGGGAGTGGTCGTGATATTGATGCTCCCCAGTGGCCCGGTCCCGGTATTGGTCAACGTCAGCGTCTCCGAGGAAGTGGTGTAGCCGACGTCCGTGGCCGGGAAGGTCAGGGTGGTGGCAGACACGCCTGATACTCCCTCGCTGGTCCCCGTGCCGCTGAGGCTGACAACTTGGAATGCTCCCCAAGCATTGTCGGCAATCGTGACCTGTGCCGAGAACGCGCCCGTAGTCGGAGGTGAGAACGACACATCGATGGTGCAAGTCGCGCCCGGCGCGAGACTGGCAGGAGGACTGAACGCATTTCCAGGGACTCGCCATGCCCAGAACGTGGACGTTAGCGGGAGCATTCCACCCGAAACAGCCAGGCCAGTCGCCGGGTCGATGAGCAAACCCGTGAAAGCGCTAAAGTCGCCGCTGCGCTCGGCAGCGGTGGGCACGTAGGCCAGCGCTTGCACTCCCGTGACAAGCTGCACGAAGTCGCAGAACTCCTGATTCCCGGCGTTGGGAAGCGGAACATAGTCGAAGGCATACAACAAGGCACTCGTTCCACCTGTGGGTGAGCCCACGACCAAGCGGTCGCCGTTGGTGTTGGGAGGAGTGACATAGAATATGCTGGAGAAAGGAGGAGACACGGGGGAACGCGTTGAAGAACCATGTGGACGAGGCACAGGACGCTGGGGGCGTCAACATGGGGCAGGTGTTCCCCGGCAGTGCAAAGTTCGCGGCGTTCGCGCCGGACAGGCTCACGCTGCTGATGGCCATCCCGGCGGTGCCCGTATTCGTCAACGTCACCGACTGAGTACTGCTGGTGGTCCCGACGAGCTGGCTGTTGAAAGTGAGGCTGCTCGAGGAGAGACCTACTGAGGGGACCGGTGAGATCTTCGCCACAAACGCGTCTCCAAGGCCACCGGCAGTCGGCTGGAAAGCGTTTGCTGTTGTGGGGAAATCCGACGAGATGGTGGATCCAGTTATGTAAGCGTTGCCTAAGCTATCAAGGGCGATGCCAGAGCCGAGGTCGTAGCTACTGCCGCCAAGAAACGTGGAATAAATGGGGGCTGAGCCAGAAGGATTCAATTCGGTAACAAAGGCATAGGGGCAAGGGAAGGAGAAAGATCCGATTCCGCTTGAAAGGTTTCGGGCATGACAAGTCTTGACAATACCTGTCTGAACGGGATTGACTAAGGGGAAAGTGCTCGGGCTCGAACCCGTCATCCCGACGACAAAGGCGTCACCCAAACCGTCCACAGCAATCCCCATGCCGAAATCGTAGCTGTTGCCCCCGAGATAGGTAGAATAGACTAGATTTCCCACCGGTATGCTCACTTTCGTAACAAAAGCGTCCGGGCACAAAACGACAGGGGTGGTGTTCCAGCAGGTCCCGCTGGCCAAAGACGTCTGAAGCACGCGTGTGGTGTCGGAGGTGGGGGAGGTGGGGAACTTAGTCGAATTGGTGGCTCCCGTGACATAAACGTTGGGGAGGCTGTTTGAGTCAAGCGCGATGCCGAGGCCCATGTCATCGGCCTCCCCTCCGAGGTAGGAGGAATACACCAATTCCGAGAGGTCGGCTGTCAATTCTGTAACGAATGCATCGCTGCATGGACGCGGGGTAGTTAAGGAATAGTCGGGCGGATATCCGCCAAAGCTGATTCCCGGGAGGCAAGGGGGCGAACTGGGGTACATTATCGCGCCTGCCGTGGTTTGGAACGCGTTCGACGTCGTGGGGAAGTCGGGCGAAAGCGTCGCGCCGGTCACGTATACATTGTTTTCCGAATCCACGGCGATCGCGGTGGCTGCTTCGTTCGAGCTCCCCGAGGCCCCCGCCAAGTAGCTCCAGTGGACTAGGCCACCGGTCTGGTTGACCTCGGCTACGAAGCCGTGCAAGCAGGGAAGATTACCGCCGGAGATGCGCACCGTGCACCAGCCCCAAGCGCCGCTGGGCAAGATCGAGATGTAGCCTCCCGGGGTCGCCGAGAGACTTGGATTGACAAGTTCAGGAAAGTCTGGAGGGAGAGGTACCGAGTTGGGGCCGGGGGGCTGGGAATATGCCCCGCTAGAGCGAGTTGCCCCGCTCACATAGACGTTGGGCGGGTTGTTCGAGTCCAGCGCAATTCCCGTCGCAAAGTCTTTGCCTGAGCCACCGAGCAGTGTCGAGAACAGCAGCTTTGATCCGTCCGGGCTGAGTTCAGCAACGAATGCGTCCCCCTCTACCGTCGGAAGTGTACATCCCGACTGGTAGGTATCGATATCATTCGGGCTGGCTGGCTGCTGTTTATAAGCACCGGACGTTGTGGGGAAGGGGATGGAGGGGGAGGTGTGGCCGTTATAAAAGTAATATGAGCAGGCGGAGGTGGATATTGCGCCAGCAGGGAAGGAGTCAGTTGAACCAGCGATATACGCATCGCCCGCACTGTCCACGGCAATCGCGGTTGCAACGTCACCTTCGCTTCCCCCGAGAAACGTGGAATACGCGAGCCCTGACCCATCGGCTTTCACCTTGGTTATGAAGGCGTCCGGACAAGGAAGGCTCAGTTGCCCACCTGGGAGACCACTGCCTGTGTAAGGACCCTGAATGTACGCCAGCCCATTTACCCATCCACCCACAATGGGAATACACGTGCCGCCGCTTTGCCAAGTGCGCTGGGCAACCCCCGCCGTCGTTGGGAAGTTCGCCGCCATGGTTGTCCCGGCGATGTAGGCATTGCCCCCGAATCCACGGCAATGCGGATGCCAATATCGGGAAGGGTTCCGCCCAGGAATGACGAGTAACTTAGCACCGGGTCGATGACCAAAGGTCTGGCCGGATCATGGGCGGGAATCTCAAGGCTAACCTCGTAAGCAGCGTCCTGCGTCTTTAGCCCGTCGTTCGATGCAACGAGAACAAAGCGACCATTCAAATAATCTCGATTGGCGTTCGGCGATTGACCACCGTCCGCTGTCGTGGATTTCTGAGTCTCAAGCGCTGACCGCTCCTGATACACTGCCGGCTTGTGGAAGCGCACCTCGTCCTCGCCCAGTTTCAGCACCAGGTCGCCGCCGGATGCGTCGACGCGCACTTCGTCCGCGCCCACGAAGCTCAGCTTGATCTGGTTCAGGTCGGCGCCGGGGGCCAGCACAAAGTCATATTCCAGTTGTCCGCCGTGGTTGCCATAATAAACCAAGTCGATGCCGGGATACACGCCCTGGTATCTCACCTTGGCGTAATTCGGCACGTTCGTGCGCCATTTCTGGGGATCGTTGCCGATGAAATAATTGCTCTTGCCGGGGAGCTCCTCGGCGCCGGTTACTGCGGCTTTGACGTTTGCACCCACCAGTCGCGTGCGAAGAACGGCGTTCGTTGTCCGTGCTCCGTTGTCAGTTGTGGGCTTATCAACCGATGTCGTAGCGCCGGGTTTTAGCCCGGCACGTGCCGCCCCAAAGGGCGGCGCTACGCGCGTCGCCTTCTGCAAGGAGAGGACTGCCTCGTTTCCAGTCAGAAACAGCGTATATCCGCTGCCCCGCGAGAGGAATTTGACACGCGGGTCGGTCTGGCCTTGGTTTATCTCGAAACTCAGCGGCAACTTGGCATAAGAGGCAGCAGATCGCTGCTTGACTTCGTCCACCGGACGCGTGTTCGCCCGCTTGGCTGCTGTGCCGATGTGCGCGGGGAACACAAGCAATAATAGCGGCACAATAATAGAAATCAAGAAACTCCAGAAACTTCTTTTGTTGGTCATGACTGACCTCCAATCACTTCGGTGGAAATGAAACAAACAAAGAGATCCGGGTTGGCGGTCAGTTCGTCAACAGACCGCCACGTAGACACTCTCCGAGGGCCCTCCTTGGTGTGCGCAAGGAAACGAATAGGGATGAAGAGAGAAAAAGAGGAGAGGAGCCTTGCACTTTCATGGCCGCCTCACGCAACGGCGAACACAACACGCGTCCCATACGCAGCAGCAGCCTCAAACGGTTCGTCGTTCAATTGTGTTGGCTGAAACTATCGGACCATAAACTAGTCTCGCACGCCCGGAATGTCAAGAGAAACGGTGTCGCCCTAATTTGGTCACCCTTTCGCTAGCCCGAGGATCCTTGGGAGGCTAGGCGTCATGAATAACTCCTCACCCGATCGTCGATCAGCGTTGGGGCTGTTCCCTGGGCAGCCGTGAGAGAAGGAGAGAAAATGAGCAACCATTCTCAGTATGACAAGATTTGGGCAGAAAAGGCTGATGAGCAGTTGTTTCATGCCTTGGCCCACATGGACGACTATGAGCCGGAGGCGATTGAGGCTATTAAGCGGGAAATCGCTAGGCGACACCTGGATAAGCAGCCGGTTTCAGAACTCGAAGCTACGGCAGCCAAGACAAAGGCCGAGGAGACCGCTAAGGCGGAACTGCCCCTTCAGTGGCCAATGCGTATCCTCATGTTACTACTTGCCTTCGGAATTGCCCAGATCATCGTGGGGGAGTATTACAGAAACAGAGGCTACACAAGGAGATGTCGAGAAGTCTGGAGATGGATGGTTTATGGACTGCTTTTTTGGTTTGCCATCGTCATCCTTAGGGTACTGTTATCCGTTGTATGACGAAATTTGACAAGCAACGTATTCTGGCCGCGGCTTCCGCAATTGTCGACGATCATTCAGCCTAACAATGAAATGGAGCGGATTCGTAATCCGCTGCGCGGCCTCCGAACCGCTAATTTCCAACGTTATCGTCCTGGAGGATCACTGCCAAAAGCGGCTGTTCCCGGCAGGCATCGGCGGCGGTGCGCCGGTTAAGAGCAGTGACCAGTGGCGAGTGACGAGTGACGTGCAAGGCGCCGCCAAAGCAAATCTTTGAGATTTGCAGGATTGGCCTCGGACTGGGCAGATCAGTCCGGCTTTCGCGGCGTATGATTACGGATGATCGGGCGTGTTCGGCTAGATTCTGCCTGGGAAATGCCCTATTCGTCGAAGTGCAACTTCCTAATTCCCCTGTCCTATTGTGGGAAGTCGGAAGATCCATCTGGGGCTTGCCGATTGCGGGCGGATGGACAGCGAACTCGGAAGGAACGCACCCGATTACATAACACCTTAACCTTGGACCTAACTTTTCCACTCTTCTTTCACCCGAGTTACTTCTCAAGCTCCAAGATCCGACCCATCAACTCTTGCTTACTGTGCTGTGCGGCTCACAAGTATTTGAGAAGGTGAGCAACGATATAGATTGCGCTTCCTATGGCAGCCGCTACGAGCAAGAAGCCGACAGCCAGCCAGAGGAATCCACGAATACCCTTAAGTGGGCCTTGAGTTTCAGACATGCAGGGATCCTCCTGTGATTCACCACGGGTGTGCAAATAAAGGTGTGTCAGTGTCCGTGCCACCCACTGCCCATGGGCGAGATTCAAGCCCGCAAATGACACTGCTGCGGGTTGGCAAGATTGTCTTGTCATCCACCTTGGCCACCGTGATGAGCACAGTGCGACCGGCAAGAAGCGGCATGAGTTCGACGAACATAGTGCCTCCTTTATGGCGCATGGGCCATGTGTGTTTGACCGCTTGGGCAACATGTTATGATCAATTATGATTTTGGCTTTTTAGGCTTCCTAGTCGGTCGCGTTGGAAGGGTAGGAAGCTCATCCGAACGGGTTGGCCAGCCACCCAGAACGACTAACGTTGGCAAATGCTGAGAATTAACGCGAGCGGACAATGGACATTTTTCCTCGGGATTGGTATCAAAACGTTAAATCCCGAGGGGGGGGCTGGCCTCAGGATGCCGACCCGGTGAGAATTCCGAATTCCCTGGATTGTTTCGAGGTGCCTTTATGACCTTTGTTCACAACTCATTCTATCAATGTTCAGCAATACTCGTGTTCGTGCTGTCGCTTTTTCCCCTCTCTGTATTCGGAGCCGATTCTCTTCCTGTATTTGAGAAGGTGGACTTGAACCGGTATATTGGCAAATGGCATGAAATTGCACGGTTGCCAATGTTCTTTGAGCGGAATTGCGTCAGTGATGTTACGGCAGACTATTCCCTGAGACCGGATGGTAAGATCGGGGTTCTGAATCAATGCCGGCAAAAAGATGGGACACTGTCGACAGCCAGCGGTACGGCTCGTGTCGTGGATCAGTCAACCAACGCAAAGCTGAAAGTCTCCTTCTTTTGGCCTTTTTCCGGGGATTATTGGATCCTGGATCTTGGCCCAAATTATGAATATGCCATGGTGGGGGAACCGCGCCGGAAATACCTTTGGATTCTCAGTCGTCAACCCAACTTGGCTGAAGACACTTATCTAAACCTCGTGGCGAAAGCCAAACTCCTGGGATTCGACACATCCCGGCTTATCCGGGCAACCGGAAAGAAATAGTCTGATCGTGGAGCGTTTTGTCATCCACCTTGGCCACCGTGATGAGCACGGTGCGACCGGCGAGAAGTGGCATGAGTTCGACGAACACAGTATCCTCCTTATGGTGGCACATACCTTGATCTGACAGGTCGGCGGGCTGTTTGACCTGTGTGCCGCCCGACTTGTAGGCTGGGCTTGAAACAGTGGCTGATACTCCGATGCGAAAACCAACTGGCTAGGAAAAGGAACTCGAATCTACTCGCCGTCAGGCATTTCTGCAAGCGGGCGTGCCATGCTATCAGGCCGGTTCATTAGTTTCTCCGAAAACGGTTGCTAGCGGACCGCGCCCTGTTTCAACTTCCGGATGACCCGTTGTTCGGGATCGAGCAAACCCACGAGTTTGGCGGCTACCACATCCGACTGCTCATTTTTCAACTTCACATGGAATACCGAGGTGCGGAGTGAGCACCACATCGTCAGCCGCCCCGACGACGAGTCCGCGGCGCCTCGGGAAGATTTCAACCACAATTACCGGGATGGTGACCGAGCTCAACGGCGCTATCGTCGTGGGCGCAACCGTCACGGCAACCCTGGTCAGCAGCGGTTGTAAGCGGGGAAGATCAGCGAGAAGTAACTGGCCAGAGGCGGAGAGACTGCAATCACTGCCGCTCGGCTTGGCGGGCAGACTCCGGCCGACAGGCATCGGGAACCGCTCTCAACATCCGGTCGAGCAGGAGCGCTGCGGTGCGGGCACCGTCGCACCGGATTGGCGGCCACACCGGGGGCCTGAAGATGTTGGCGAGGCCCACGTCTGCGAGCAACGAAGGGGTGGTTCTCGAGTAGAGCATCCTTATCCCTGCCTGTTGCCGGGCGAGGCGCTCGGAAATGTAGACGCACTGGTCGAACTGGCCTTCGAGGGGAAAATACACGAACGGACGGCGGAGCGCCGTCAGCTCGAGCGTTGTCGTACCGCCTCCGACAACGATTGCCAGATCGGAAGCGGCGTAGAGCTCGTAGATCTTCGGCACGTATTTGCGCACCTCAACACCGCAAGGAAGCGCCGGCAACGATCTTCCAAACAGCTCCCCGTGCACGGAGATCATGCGCAGATTCGGGATCGACGCCTTCATTATCTCGTATGCCTTTGCGCAGAGTTCGAGCAGCTCGAACCCGGCGGAGGTACCCCCGGTCGCGCACACGACGAGCGGCTCCGATCCCAAGCCCATGCGGGCCTTCATGGCTGCGACGTCCTCATACTCCGCCGGGTTGAAGCGAACGATGTATCCCAGAAAGGTCATGAGCTTCTCGGCCAGCTTCCTTTTGTTCGGAAGCAGAAACCCGAAGCTTTCGTCTGGAATGTCTTCCAACTCGCCCACAAAGAAGTGGGTGAGCGCTGACGCCGGCCCCCGCTCGTAGACGCCCACAGCCCGCCTGTTCCGCAGGTGGACAAACAGGAGCTCGAGCGGATTGCGCGACATCGCCAGCGATCCAAAGAAATCGTGGATCATGACGGTCGGTGCCCGCACCTTGACCACTCCGGCGGCGATGGCATCCCTCACCTCGTAAATCTCGTCGCCGACAATAAGGTCGAAGGAGTGGTTCTTGGTCACCTCCTCGAACAGCAGGGCGTTGGCGTGCCACGCCTTCCGCCCGTGATAGACGTACTTGGCAAGACTGAGCCGAAAGCCGTCGAGTGCCTTCGCGGCGCCGATCTCGTTGTAGTCGGCGCTGCAGGCGGACTCGGGCATGAGCGTTTCGCCCTCCTCTAGGAGAATCCGTCCCCCAAGGGGTGAGCGAGCCAGTCGATGCGGACGTTCGGCCTCACGGCCCGCAGCTCTCTCGCAATGGCGATGTCGCGCATGATGTGCCCGAGACCGCCCTGCCAACTGACGAAGAGCACAGCTGGTGATGCCTTTTGGTTGACCAGCTCCATGACGGTAGCCCCTTCCATGAACTAATCCACAATTTCCTTTTTGGCTTCTCGGCCGCCATTCATTCTACATCCCATGGCATAGTCTCAGACCTTTTCTTTGTTTCAACTCCCATTCCATTTTCAGCCTCCACACCCCTGCGGCCAAGTGGGATTGCACGGGATCCATCACCAGCAGAAGGACGCGCAACGGGCGCTATATCTGTACGTCAAGCGGCTTGCTGGCGACGAATCTGCCGTTGCTTCCGGGCCGCCTCCAACTTCCGGTCTCGCTCCGCGTGGATCTCCTGCTGGCGCCCAGCGAGCATGTCCTTCGGGGTGATGTAGCCGACCGCACTGTTCAGGCGGACGTTGTTGTAGGGGGAACGAGGAGGAGGTAGAGAGGGGAGAAGATGGAGGTGGGGCGACAATATCAGAAAACACACTGCTCCTCTGTCTGCTAACGTTCGAACTTAGCAGGCATCGGGTGGTGATTGTAGCTCTTGTCTCTCAGGGCCGCTCGGCTCGCCGCCGGGGGCGGACTCGCCTTCGCTGTGTCTGGGTTTGATCGTGGGCATCCGTGGAATGGCTTCGCTCGCTTGGGGCTCGCTCAGCCCGGATCTCATCTCATCGCCCGGGACAGCCAGCGCAAGCAACCGGGCTATCAAAGCGTGACGAGCCTAGGAAACGCACACTGCGAGTGAGTGCTTCCTTCGGTAATAACTTCCCCCCGTCAGGGGGCTGACCAGGGTCCGCCAGAACCCTCCCCTGACAGGAAGAAGTAAACCTACTCGCACTTACCGAAGCATCATCAGCTCGGAGCGTCAGCTCCGAGCCCGGTGACTCACCTGAGGTGTCCGCCGTCGCTTCGCCGCCATTGTTCCCGCGCCTTGTCATCTACGTAACAGGTGTCCCGGAACTTCACCGATTGGGGACCTTCTTCAACCTTACAACTCGGGTGCCGCTCTCTAAGCTGGCTGTGCTTCTCTAGGCCGTGATACGGACTCCGTACCCTTTCCCGAGAGGTCTTGCCGAAGCTGACGTGTGCGGGAAGCTCTACCTTGCCTTGAGGGCTAGCCATGGGACAGCGATCCAATCGGGAATTCCCATGGTTGGCTACGTCGCCGATGGACGGTGGTCCAGAGGCCGTTGCTTGCGTCACGTAACTGGCGGAGAGCTGCTTCTTGATCAGCTTCATCGTTACTGCCTTGCTTGGGAGCTTGTGAGCCCGAGGCAATGAGCTCCCACTGGGCACGACACTATCGCCGTACAATCCGACACAGGGAAAGATCCAGATGCGGTCAGTTGTCGATGGGATCGAACTGGGGTGTGCATTCAACCTTCCCGTGTTTCCCAGTTTCTCTGCCCTCGGTAGAGGGGAGGCCGGCAGCTACCGACTACCGGCCCTGAAGCTGGGAAAGCTGAACTTCTGTCTTGCACCCCTGGTTAGTATAGGGAGTTTCGAGAAGTCAGCTTCCGCACTTTCGTCTATTGTTCGCTTTTAGATTGTATCTTATTGGAAACACAGCAAATATAGTTGTGGTGGATCTCCCATAATGGAGGGTATTGGGGCGGTCGGTAGGGTTGCGGACGATGTGTTCAAGGGGCCATGTCAAGGGTGTTGAGTTGGCGCCAACGCTTGCATGTACGCTGGCCGACAATGCGCGAGAGTTGCAATCCGGGATCGGTTCGTTGAGGGACCTACTGCCAGGAGGGCTCGATCCTGGCCAAAAATCGGAGTGCGGGACTGGACTCTTCCGGGTCGCTCCAACGAAAGCAGGGACGGGATCACGTTTCCAGCAGGCCGACGGCCAAGTGGTTGCGCCCAGCACCCATGATGCGCACAGGAGCCCTTGGGGAAATCTTGGTCTGCAGCCGGGACCACTTCACGGTTGATCCAGCACGGCGAGGTGTTATTGCCGACAGCACTCCTGGAAACCGTTCCGCTACTTGAACTGTCCTGGATAGTCCTATTGCGCGTTGTCCTATTGACTTTACGCGGGGAATAGCTTTGCGCCAGGCTTATATGTTAATCTTACGCAGACGTTTAGTTCTAGCGAAGCGCTTTCACTTTTCGCCTATGATCATCCCACGTTGCGAGGTCCGAATCCCACATGAAACTGGAAGATGTCGCCAAGCGAGCCAAGGTTTCCATTGCCACGGTTTCTCGCGTCCTTAACGAAGTCGGTCCGGTTAGGAACACTACCAAAGCGCGTGTCCTGAAAGTGGTTCAAGATCTCAAGTATCATCCCAATATCCACGCTCGAACCTTAGCAGGCGGCAGAAGCCGCACGTTGGGTATGATCGTCTCCAATCTGGAGAACCCGTTTTTCCTGGACATTTTCCGGAGTCTGGAATCGGAAGCGCGTCGCCATGCTTACGAGGTTGTGGTGGCCAACACCGACTACAACCCACGTCGGCTGGTAAACAGCGTGCACTTGATGATGGGCCGTCGTGTGGCGGGGCTGGCGGTCATTGTCTCCGAAATGGAGCCAACCCTCATGCAGGAGCTCATCGAGTCAAACCTCCCCATTGTCTTTTACGACGTGGGGACGCCGGCGAAAA
>JBEKUR010000144.1:0-15456 GCA_049514855.1 Terriglobia bacterium | reverse complement strand
GCGATAGAACGGGACGCCTGCCTTGCTCCGGAGGGGGAGACGTGGAGGATGATGCTGCGCCAGGAAGCCGCCCTGGACCGCTCCATTGACCGCAAAGTGAGGATACTGCTGAGGCTGCGGAAGGAATCTGCCAACCTTCCGGTCGCTCCACCTGATCAGGACGATGGCCCGAGGGTGGGCAACATGGAGGACACCTTCGACAGCGACATTGCGTCCGATAACTCGCAGGGCGTTGAGGCGGTCGAGAACTTAAAAATGAACGACCGACGCGGGAATGTCATTGAAAACAAAGGATCGGGTTTGGACAATCAAGGACCAAGCGCGAATGTTGTAGAAAACAAACCTAGTTACGCACAAAATGCAGGAATGTTATTGAAAACAAAGGATGTTAGCTCCAGGTTGGCGTTGGGTGACAGGTGCTAGGTGAGGCAAGAGGAGGATTCCGGAGCCATGATCCAGGAGTCAAGGTGCAGGAAGTGAGCTTCTACTGACCGCCGTACCTTCTCCTCCAAAGTCGGCGCAGGCCGGGTCCGTCCATCATCAGTTCTGTCATCTCATCGGTTCTTGACGGTATCTAGAACCAGGCTTAACCTGAATCATGCGTGAAGAAAGCACGGACTCGATTCTTTGGGCTCGGAAAACGCGGCTTCAGTGGTCATCGGGGCATTACACCCAAACCTCACTCTTAGTGCGGTTTCAATGTAAACGCCAAAATAGCTGCTCCGGACGCTTTCCGCAACGTCTTGTGCTGTTCTCAAGTTGCTCATGACGCAGGACTCAGGTTAAGCTTCGTCCGGGTCTTCGCCAGGATAGGCTCCTTGGCGCTGACCCTCAAGACCATGCGTAGGTCCCCCAAACTCCCGAAACTTCTGCTGGCGACATTGGCGACGCTTTTTGCCGCCGCCACAATCCTGTACAGCGGCCTTTGGATGTACGGCACCGCCACCCACTGGCAGAGCGGCGTGGAATTGGGTTTTGATAACGAGTACGTTGCATCCGAACACTGCGAGCTTGTCAGAAGCGTCATGCGTGACAGCCCGGCAGAAAGAGCTGGGTTAAGGCCGGGAGATCGGATTCTGAGGATCGACGGGCGGCAGATCGAGAACGCTTACTCGCTCAGTGATGTCTGGAGCAGGGGCCGGCCCGGCGATACTGTCGAGCTGACAATCGAGCGCGCGAGCGTCTCTGCCCCATTCGTCGTCAAGGCTGTATTTCGGCGGGCCGGTCACTTCGGCTGGAAGGAGGGAGAGATAACGCAGCACCTGGGCCAGGACATCATCGACACGTTCCCCGTCGCATTCCTAGTAGTCGGCTTGGCGGTCTTGTTTCTTCGTCTGGAAGACCCAAACGCCTGGCTCCTGGCCTTAATGTTCGGTGGCTTCATCGCAGTAGCCTCCTTTCCCGATTGGTTCGCCGGCCTGGGGCCATCCTTGCGACCGTTCGCGATGGCCTACCGGGCGATCTTCGACAGTTTAATCGGGGCGCTCTTCTACTTCTTCTTCGCGGTGTTCCCGACGCGGTCGCCGCTCGATCTTCGAGCTTCGTGGTTGAAATGGGTGGGCCTGGCGACTGGAGTATCCATGGCGCTGGCCGGACTGAGGGCGGGCGATCCGCGCGCTCCCGCGGTACTGGTCAGGCTGGTGGGGGAACACGCCGCCAACATTATTCGATTGTCCGACCTCTATGGGTTTGTCGCGTTGGGCTTGGTCTCGCTTACCTGGAATGCCTTCAGCACCACCACCGCCGAGGCGCGCCGCAAGATTCGAGTGATTCTTTGGGGGACGCTGGTGGGCGTCGTACCGGTGGTGCTGCAACGTGGAGCCGATGACTTCTTCGGATTTCACACGCCCTTCTTGCTCGGTGTTGCGTTCGTGATTTTGCTGTTTCTTTTTCCCATATCCTTTGCCTACGCCGTCGTGAAGCACCGGGTGCTGGAGATCCCGGTCTTGCTCAGGAGGAGTGCTCGTTACCTGCTCGTGCAAAGGGGTTTTACGATTTTGCTGGCTCTCGTGAGTGTCGGTGTGACGCTGGTTTTCGCTCACGCTTTTGCTCGTTATCTGGAACCGCTAACAGGGGCCGCTGTACCGGGAAGTATAGCCTTGGGGACCGGCTTCGGCACACTCCTGCTTTGGACGGGAACGCGGGTGCATAAAGGTGTGGGCGGGAGGATCGACCGGGCCTTCTTCCACAATGCCTACGACGCTCGCGTGATCCTGCAGGACTTGGCGGAGAAGACCCGAACCGCGACTGACCGAAAAGAGCTGGCGGGATTACTGGAGCACCATCTGAATAAGGCCCTTCGACCGAGTTCTTTCGCGGTCTATCTCGAGACGAGTGACCATCAACTTTCCGCCGCGCGCGGTGATGTCCCGCCTCAACTGCAAACCATTTCTGCCACACAACCAATGCTGGCTGGTCTGGCGCGATACGGCCGGCCTTGGGAGGTTGCCGCGGAAAGCCTGAGCAGTACCTCAGAACCTTCTCTACTGGCGCCCCTTCGGCCCGATTGCCTGGTACCCATGTTGGGACGTGATAGCCGGCTCGTAGGTTTACTGGTACTGGGCCCCCGCCTCTCGGAGGAGCCCTATTCGAGAGAAGACAAATACTTGCTGGCTTCGGTGGCCAGCCAGGCGGGCGTCGCACTGGAGAGCATTCGCCTGGGTGAGAAGATCGCCGAGCGAATCGAGGCTGAGCGGCGCGCTGCGCAAGAAATGGAGTTTGCCCGGCAGGTTCAGGCCAGGCTGTTCCCACAAAAGCTGCCAGCGCTCGCGACCCTGGAATATAGCGGCAAGTGCACACAGGCGCGGGAAGTTGGGGGCGACTATTTCGACTTCCTCGACCTGGGTGCGGGACGAGTCGGCATCGTCCTGGCGGACATTGCCGGCAAGGGCATCTCCGGCGCAATGCTCATGGCCAACCTGCAGGCCAACTTGCGCAGCCAATACGCGGTGGCTTTGAGTGACCTGCCGGGACTGCTCAGGTCTGTGAACCATCTTCTCTACGAGAATACCGCCGAAGCCAGTTACGCCACCCTCTTTTTCGCAGACTACGAAGACTCGGGTCGCCGGCTGCGCTATGTCAATTGCGGTCATTGTCCACCGATCCTGTTGCGAAGCAATGACACGGTAGAACGTCTCACCGCCACGGCGACGGTGCTGGGACTGTTCGACAAGTGGCAGTGCTCCGTCGATGAAGTTACCTTAACTCCGGGTGACATGCTGGTGGTCTACTCCGACGGGGTCACGGAGGCAGCGACCGCCGAAGGGGAAGAGTTTGGCGAGAGCCGCCTTGTTGAGATTCTGCGCGTCCAGCGCCACCTGCCTGTCTCCACTCTGCTCGAAACAATCGTGGCAACAGTGCAAGGGTTTAGTGATGGCGAACAGGCAGATGACATCACACTGGTCATCGCACGCTGCCGATCCTAGCACCGAGGTTTTTGTGGTAGGTCCGGTCGAGAGGCAGGAATCCGTACAAGTCCAATAGAAAGTTGGTGCTGGAGGGGGGAGTTGAACCCCCATGCCGGGTGACCGGCGGCAGATTTTGAGTCAGGTTTTCGCCAGTTGTACGGTTGCGCACCTAATCGCACCCAAGCGTAAAATGCTTTTATTTCAATGCATTACAAGCTGTGCATTTTGCGCCAAAGCGCACCCAAACGCACCAAGTCCCAATCCAAACTGACACCAAAACTGACACCAAAATGTAGCCTGTAGGCTATTGCCTTTTTTGTCTAGCCCCAGGACTTCGCTTGCTGCCCTTCCCAGACGTGGTTACGAATCTGGCGTGGCGGCATCGACGTATTGGCACGCCCCAGGAATGCTGCGACTGCAAAGCTCCTCCAGTGCAAGGCGCACGTTCCTAACCCGATCAGTATTGATGGGATGGTTCGCGGAGTAACGCATCGAGACGCTTGTGGGAGCAAACTGCTGAAGCGTTTGGAACGTGTTGACAAACCCGTTGGGGTTGAATCCGGCTCCGACGACGTACTGGATGCCGATATTGTCCGCGTGTTTTTCGCAGACTTGTTGGAGCACAGTTTGCCCGGCTGTGGCAACGATATTCTGTCCAAGCACCCCACAGTATTGATCGGTCAGGTGCCCAACTTCGTGTGCCATGATAGCCGCGATGGCGTCCCGGTCCCAGCGTAAGGCGTTGCCGATGGACGTATAAAAAAACACCGTCCGCAGGTCAGGACGTGAGCTAGAGTTTAGGCAATTCGCGCTCGGGGCTGTGTAGATGACAGTCCAGAAAAAGTTGGGAATCCAATAATAGTTTTGCTTGAGCTGGCTGACGATCTCTGCCAGAAGCCTGAGTTGGTCTGGTGCTGGTTCCTGACTAGGGTCGTAACATCCTTGCATCCCGCCGCCGTTGAGAAAGTTTCCCTGGCCGGACATCAGAAAGTACCCGGTGGGGTCCGCGTGAGAGGCAACCGTTGCCGACTGGTCGTGAAAATCATGCACCTGTCGGCCCTGCGTGGCGTTGTATATGCCCGTCGCCGCCGAACTAAGGTCGTACGCGATGGTTAGCTTGGTGCAGCCCGAGGTCAAGCACGGTCTTGGCCGGGGTTTCTCTTCACGGCGCGCGCGGTGCTTCCCAAGGCTGCCTCCGCCGGAGACCCCAGCAGTCCCAGCGAAGAGTAGGAGCGCAAGCATTACGGAGGCAAAACCGGTCATCATTGAACCTCCCTTTGAAAGTGTCTGAGAACTGGTGAGGACTCTACCACATGCAGTGGATGACTGCAAAGTCCAACTTTAGATGACCTTGTAATGCCGTTCAAAAAAGCTCAGGATAGTTTCTGAACGCTCAGACAAGGGGATCGTATTGCCGGAGCGGAGCAAGCGCCAGATTTGGCGATTTGTAGGCCCCGCGCGGTGCCGTGTCGGTTTTCTGGCGGTATACGGACGGTGTGTGTTCGGTGTTCGGGGGTGTTTCGGCTCTGTTCCACAGTACAGTAGAGTCCAGTTACAGTACTAAAGGCGACACCACGCGAAGCAAAAGATACGCCGATCCGTGTCCTGTGGCTTCGGCGCGTGCTAGCGAGGCGTGCTGAGGGGATGCTGGCCCTCCCACGGGTATTTTGCGCAGTTAGGTCGGAATCCTTCTTCCTTGTGTGCGCATGACGTTTCGCAGGCCAGCTCGCAAACTACTCTCGTAGTGGTGAATGGTCAGTGGCGCCGTCGCCGGCGCCAAATTTCCTGGGCGAATTCTGAGCGCCGCTCCTTCGGCGTCTCGTGGATGATGCATCCGCCTTCATCGTGCTCGCCACGCCGATGTGATATCGCAGCCTGCACATACTCCCGGAGGGTTTCAGCTCCCGGATTAAACTGACGTGTCGGACGCCCCACGCCCAAGCGTTTGGCGCGAAGGCCGAGCCGCGTGTTGCAGCTCTTGCAAAGGTAGCGAAGATTCGACGGCGCATCATTCGACTCATCCGCGTCTCGATGGTCCACCACCAGGAAACGAGTCGAGCCACACAACTCACAGCGTCGCGGGCCTGGAACACACTGCTGTGCTCTGTACCGATGGGCGCGATCACTGATGGACTCCGCGGGCTTGCGCCAATGACGGCCACAAGCGCCCGCGACTACCTTCGGTGGTTTGGGCGCGAGTCTTCTTCCTCGTCCTGGTCCGCTTCCTCTTCGGGGGCGACAAGGTCCTGGACATCATCGAGTAGCTGGTTCAGGTCCTCGTTTTCCTGCTCCAATTCGTCGACTCTTTCCTCTAACTCTCTCTTGGAAGCCATATGCAACATCCTCCGTGGATTTTGAATTTGGATATGCTTTCGCTCGGCATACTCTTCGACACTTTCGTCCGCGATCTCGGCCGCCCGCTCCGGATCCTCCCGAACGTCACGGGTGAATCTGACGGCCTTTTCCTTTCGCTGTTCGAGCTGCTGCCGGGTGAGTGTCTTCATAATCACACCTTACTTGGTCAGGATAGGTAGAGAGATGGGCGCAAATAAAGGCCCGTCTTTTTTTTTATTGCTAGAAATTAGCGATGAATTTTTCCTTTGTGGCCTACGTCGGAAGTCAGGTCGGGCGCGGGCGGCGTTACGGAGCCGGAGGATTTCCTTGTGGCGGTCGGTCCGCTTGAGAGTAGCATAGCCTGGGATACATTGGCGGTAAATCTCGCGCCACGGTATGCCCTGGCGCTTCAATTCGCAAGCGCGGGTCACACGCGCCTTGCGGGGTCGGCCTGGGTGGGGCGGCAGGCTAATTTTGATCTGCCGAATTACTGCTTTCTTTGTGGCCGTCGCATTGGGCTGAGTGAATGCCCCTGGATGTCTCTGGCAGACGCGACTGGCGAATCGCTCTGTTTCAACCTTGATAGACTCTCTCTCGCGTTCAAAAGCGGGCGTCTCCGCTACTTCAGGAGTGACCGTCTGGTCCGTGCTCACCTTGCTGCTCCTTCCATTAACTGGAACGCTTTCGCTGCGTTACCTTCTTCAAGAGCCGTCAGGTCGGCTTCAATCGGGGGGCGCTGCGCGTAAATTCGGGATAGTGCTTCCCATGCCCCCGCGTCCTCGGGTCCGGCACCGTGAGCCTGTAACTCAGCACGGCCCAGCGCCCGCAATTCTTCCAGCAGCTCGGCCCGGCGCTTCCGCACCATTTGATAAAGGCGCTTCGCTGCTTCTTGTGCTTGCTTCTGCTCCCGCCGAAGGCGGATGTACTCAGCGCGGGGTAGCCATTCGCGCCGAAGGCCAAGGCGCGTGCGGAGGGTGCGGATTCCGCCTTGAAAGTTACAGCCCGCGTGGAAGCAGTGAAAAACCTCTTTCTCAAGATTGACACTCAAGGTCGGCCGCTTGCATGCGGGGCAAGTCCATTTTCCTTTGCCTCGGCCTGGTGGGACGGCCCCTGCCAATTCGAGCAAGCTCGCAAAGTCCGCTTGGTGTCCTGCGCTCACGTTGTGTCTCCCACGTCTAACGACAACCCCGCCTCAGCCAATTTGCTGAGAATGTCAGCGAGTGGTGGCGCGGCACGAGTGTGCGGGTGTTGAAGCCGCCACCGTAACTCTTGGAGGTAGGCCCGGTAGAATTTTCCCGCATCTACCACGACACTTACTGGAGCCACAGCGAAGGGCGTTTCTTTGGGGTGGTAATCAATCAGGCGCACTCCGGGGGGCAGACTCGCGTTCACCTCATCCAGAGACGGTGCCTGACTCTGCTGATCCCTGAGCATGCCAGCTACAGCGTCCCGATTTTGCCGAAGGTCTGCGACCAACTCGCGGGCCTCTGGGTTGTTTGCGGGTATGCGGTACCGCACCCGTTCGCCGTCCCAGAATATTTCACCGCCAAGCTCGCGAAGCCGGTCAATCGGACTGGTCAAGGCACTCAAATCTCTCCCTCTTCGAAAGGCTTTTTTTCTTCAAAGGTGCTCATACATGAAATGTTGAGCATCTTTGAATCCTCTGGCGGCTTATCCCCTTTGTTTTCAGGTTTTTCGTCAAAGGTGCTCAATTTCGATGTGTTAGTGTGAGCATCTTTGACGGCACTACTTTGAGCATCTTTGGCGGCATCATGGGAAAGGGACCATTGCCAAGGCGCGCCGCGACCACCGGTTTTTTGGGTGACTCCTCGGACTCCCTTAAAGGCCCTACGAACCGTTGTCCAAGAGAGTGCTGCCTGTGTAGCCTGGCGTCTTATCTCTGGTACCAGTTGCGGACCTTCACTCAGGAAGTCCTTGATCCATTCTTCCGCGTCGCGCAACTCGGAACGGTCGTCCTCCGACTCGGCGCCGGACATTAGACTCTCTGCGTCGAGGGTGACTGCGCCACCTTCCCAAGCGACAAGGGCAATCCCCGGCGGTGTCGGTGCCTCGATTCGGTAGGCTAATCCTCCAACATCTGGACCGAGATTCTGCTTTACGGGCACGATCAACCTACGGGTCTTATCATTAGGATCTGCCGATACACCCCAGACGGAGCGTGCAGCTGCCGCGAAAGCCAGGCTTCCGATGGCCCGATAGATTGCCGCACCTGGAGACTTGCGTAAGTGTGTAACTCCGATTACTGCGGTTTCGCGTCTGGTGGCGAGGGCCGCCAGTGGCGAGAGCAGTCCTCGCACTTCGGCGTTGAGGTGTGAATCAACGTTGCCCAGATACGCAGATATGGGGTCAATGATTACGAGACGTGCTCCGGTTCTTTCGATCGCGTCCTCGAGAGCCGGAATGTCTTGCTCGAGACTGAAAGAAGCCTCAATACGCATGCCGTCTTCGGTATATCGATAAGCAGCCTCCAGCAGATGCACTCTGGAAACCTCCGCTTTTGCCGCGTCCAACCGGGGGCGGATTGTGTCTGCTGCATCGTCTTCCGCGCTTAAAAGAATGGCGCATCCTGGGTGGCACTCTGCCCCATCCGGGAATTTCCTGCCTGTTGATACGCGTGCAGCAATGTCGAGAGTCACCAGACTTTTCCCCAAGCCGGGGTCTCCCACTAACAGCGTCAACTTTCCGAGCGGAATTCTCGCGGGCCAGAGCCACCGAAGAAGCTCAGGTTTCACGCTCGAGAAGCATCGCATCTTGGCTCGCGCTGCAGTATCAGGAGAGAGCTCGCTTAGGATACTGTTTGCGAGTGATGGCTCCGCTCTGAGTTGCGTCTCGAAGTCCGCGCTCTTAGTCATTGGCACATGCCGCCTCAACGGGCGTCACCATCCGGCCCACATGGTCACGCCGGGCGAAGCGCTCGAGCTCAGTGGCCGGAATGAGCACTTTCCTACCGATCCGCCTCACCGAAATTTCCTTGCGAGCTTGTAAGTTATCGAGCGTCCGCAAGGAGATGGACAGCATGGCCGCCGCCTCCGCTCGCGTGAAAAGTAGTTTCTCTGCCATAGATCCTCCTTCACTCGCGCACAGTATCGCGCACACGCGCAGGCGTCCGCATCGCAATTTAATTGGTTTCTATTAAATTTCCCCGCGAAATTGGCAGCTATTTCGTGGAGTTGGCGGGGAGCGCTTCGGCGGGAAGCTCTTCTTCCGAGGCAGCGCACGCTTCTAGTTCCTTGAGAATTGCGTTGAGGCGGGAGAGTATCTGTTGGTTGGGAGCACTCTGCTGAACCTGGCGTTTATACGCACTCTGGGCCACCTTGTCAGATATGCCGAGCTTCTTTCCGATCTGGCCGAAGGAGAGCCCAGTCAGCCTCAACCTGCAGATTTCTTTGTCGCGGGCGTAGTGCTTTGGTGTGCGCCCTTTCATGCTTAGGTCGGGTGCGAGAGTTTTTTTGTACATGTTCTTAAAAATTCGGCGGGCCTCGATCACGTTGCGCTGGCGCTCTGGGTCGCCGAGGCGAGGATCCGCGACCCGCAGTATCTTCGCGAAGAGTTCAAGGACGTCCGGGACGTTACGCATGAATAGAATCGCGATCAGCAGATCCCACATGAAATCTCGCACATCATCCTTGGTCAACTCATTTGCCTCTTTGCCAAGGACCTTCGGAGCGATATTCAACACACGGTCTAAGAACTCGTTCGTCAACAGATCCAGGGAGTGTGTGTTCTGCTCGTTCGTGTGCATGGTTATCTGCCGCCGGCGCAATGCCGCAGCAACAGGCCCCTAGATTATCACTTGACAAACTTACAAGCAAGTATTATTTTCTCAGCATGGCGAAGACAAAGACCGTCCCGATCAAGGAGTATGCCCGCGAATTTGCCCGCAAAGGGGGCAAGGCGCGAGCCGCAAAATATCCCAAGTCCCTGCTGAGAAAGTGGGCAAAGCTCGGCGGGCGCCCGCCGAAGAAAGGGAAGGGTGCGTAATGGCTAGGCCACTATTGAAGAAGGTCCGGGGGATTTTCGAGAAAGTGCAAGGCTCCGGCGTCTGGTGGGTGCGGTGGGCGGACAGCGGGGGAAAAATCCACCGGGAAAAAGCCGGGACGCGGGAAACCGCTGGCATCCTCTACCGCAAGCGCAAAACTGAAGTCCTGCAAGGAAAGAAACTCCCTGAGTGCCTGCGGAAGAATGTCCTCACGTTCGGGGACCTGGCCGAGAAGGTCCGCGAACACGCCAGGGACGCGGATTATTCGGACCGCTACCGCGCCATCCTCCGCCAAGAGATAAGCAAGCTCGAAAGCTGGTGGGATGAGCGGGCCGCCGATTCCCTCAAGCCGTCTGAAATCGAAGCCAAGCTCAACGAACACGCCAAGACACCCGCTACATTCAACCGCTACAAAGCCACGCTGAGTCTGGCGTACCGACTTGCCCTCAAGGACAGCCTCTTGGAAGTGAATCCGGCCCGTATAGTAGGCCACAAAAAGGAAAATAACGCGCGACTGCGCTACCTGTCCGAAGCCGAAGAAGCCAAGCTAAGGAAAACCATTCGTGACTACTGCCCCTCGCATGAGCCGGAGTTTGACCTCGCCCTCTACACCGGGATGCGCCGCTCCGAGCAATACGGGCTGCTCTGGCACAACGTGGACTTCACCACCGGCCTGATTACCATTCCGCGATCGAAGCACGGCGAAGTCCGTTACGTTCGCATCAGCTCTCTAGCGAAGTCTGCCCTTCAAGCCCTTGTGCGATTCCGCAAGGGAGATGATTCTCCCGTCTGCCCTGGGGGGATGACGCGCGGTGGCTATCGTGACCGCTGGTTTTTCGAGTGTGTCGAGAAGGCGGGATTACTGGATGTGATCTGGCACAGCTTGCGGCATACTTACATCAGCAGAGCGATCATGAAGGGTCTTGACATTAGAACGGTCAAGGATCTGGCGGGCCACAAAACAATCACCATGACGGACCGCTACGCGCACCTTGCCCCCGATTATCTGCGGGAAGCCGCCGAAAGAGCGGTTTCGCCGGTCCGAACTGACACCAAAACTGACACCGGCCATTTTCAAGAGCAACCTATTTCACGCGGATATGTACAGTAAGTCTTTTAGTGTGTTGGTGCTGGAGGGGGGAGTTGAACCCCCATGCCGGGTGACCGGCGGCAGATTTTGAGTCTGCTGCGTCTGCCAATTCCGCCACTCCAGCCCTTTTCTTTTCAGTCAGTTAACAATCCCAGTTGCAACAGCAGTTGCAATTTGGGAAAACTTGGGAAAGATAAGCTTTCCCAATTCTTCTACTGCCTGACGCTTTGCAGCCTCGTCAGTCTCGGCATACACAAGAGTCATGTTCGGGTTGCTATGACTCAGCACAGCCTGCTGCGCTTTGAGCGAGACTCCATGGCTGTGCATAGCAGATTCCGCCGAACGCCGGAAGCTTCGCCAGGTGAAATGCGGGATGCCGAGTGCCTTAGCCACTTTGGTGAACTCATCCCGTGTTCTGTGCTCCAGCGAGGATCCCCCCGAGCCATCCGGTTCCAGGAATAGGAATGGACCCTCGTGACTCAGGTTCCGCACAGCCTCCACTACCTCCGGGCAGAGTGGAAGCCCCCGGTGGCTCTTCTTCGTCTTGACTTCACCCAGCTTGCCCCGGTAAAGGCGACGCTGGATGGTCACGACCCCGCTGTCCAGGTCGAAATCCTCGCCCTTGAGCGCAAAGAGTTCCGACTCCCGCAGCCCCGTCGTGGCTGAGATCATGACCATAGTCCTGTATGGGTCGGAAAGCTGGTCAATGACCATGCTCATCTGCTCGGGGCGGAGGACCGATGCCCTTGCCACCGGCAATCCTTCCGGCAGGCGGAGGCTGGAGGCTGGGCTCTCCTTCAGGTATCGCTAGTCAACCGCCGCTTGGAACAGGCAATTGAGGGTCGCCCTGATGTGCTTCAGGACTGAGATACTGTACTTTCCGCCGAACAAGTTCACAAATTGTTGTATGTCCGCTGGGCGGATGTCAGCTATGCGCCAATCAGTGAAGTAGGGTCGTATCCACCGACGTGCGGTACTCTGGTAGAAGTGGCGTGTGGACTCCCTGTAAGTGGGAAGCAAATCACTCTCCCACTTTTCGTAAAACTCCTGGAAGATCGTGGTCTCAACCGGAGTGAATGTGCCCTCATTAAGCGACCTCAACCAACCTCCCAGTATCGTGCGTGCATCGCTCTTGCTTATGCTCTTGCAAGCCCCGATGACCCTTGAGCGGAGTACTGTCCGTACTTTGCCGTTCTCCAAGACAGGTTCCAAGTATCGAGCCACCCAAACCTTGCATCGCTTGCCACGGGGAAAAATATGCCCCGTCTGGTAGCGTCTGCGCATTTTCCCTCCGATCCAGATTCGGAGGGCTTTTCCCACAGCGATTATAGCAGGATTGAGCGGGTTCCTGTCCATCAAGATTCCAGTGTTTCGCCAGAGAATGGCGCTCGCCATGGCCTAATTGGCCTCAATCTTCTCCAGGGCATTCAGCATCACTTTCCACTTTTCGATGGTTTCCGGTTTCTTATCGGGCACATAACCGTCGGGGTAGCGGATGACATTGACCTCAACCGGAACCTCGACGCCAACCGAGGTATCTGTCGAGGTCACGGTGATTGAAGCACGCCGCATGCAGGAACGGAGACTATCACCCGCTTCCTTCTCCTTTTCGGCAGGTGCGGCCGCAGAAATGGCGTCATGCAGCGGGGCACAGACCGGGAGCTTGTCATCGGCGGCATAGGTTCTGGGTTGCCGGGGCGCTGGGCCCAGTCGGCGTGCCCGTCGATGACCGGCCGCTGGCCTGTGTTGGCATTTATTCAAGCGCCCTCACGCAGGTGCCCCATGCCCATAACATACCTAGCAGATTTGAATTTTGGACAGGGTTTTTGGGTCAGGCCGCCAGAAAAGCGCCGAGGCCCGCACAGGCGAGTCGATTGGGGAACCCTATCCGGCCAACATAAAGTCCGAACACGATGAGCCACGGGCCGTGGGCATGCGCCGAGGCATGGCAACGGACAGAGCCAAGGATACGACTCTGAACAAGAACAGGCAGGATTAAGCAGGGCAAGAAACCCACCTGGTCGCTCTCTGAGCTACTCTCGTGGAAAGTCGATGAAGCCTGGGAGCGGACGAGGCGGATCGTGGCAGGTGGGGGTTAGCACAGATGACCAGAATAGGGGCGTGGGCAGTGTACCCTGCTGGTCAGAACCGTGGCGATGCTACTCGCTGGCAGGCGACCGCAGATTGTCAGCTCCCGAAATTACGGCAGGCAGAATCTTCACTTCCTGCGCGGTTTGGGCTTGCTGCACACTCTGACCGCTGGGACTGAATAGAAAAGCTGCCCGTGCTCAGCCATGTGGCAACAGGCGCAGGGTCACGAGGTGCTGAAGGGAGCCATTACCCTGCTGGCCCCCTGCCGGACCCTGAGGTGCCTCCCGCTCGCCGCCTTCTCGTTTCTCCCTGCGCCAAGAAACAATTTGCTGCAGCTTGCGCTCGAACTGCCGCTCCAGAGCCGCTTCGTACCGCATGATCTTCTCCAAATCCTGCTGGCCAGGGAGCAACTGTGCGTCCTTCATCGGCTCAGTCAGCCGTTCGTCCCTTTCTTGGTTTAGCTGAGCGAGCCTTTCAAAAGATTCGATTTCCGGGTCGAGTTCCTTTACAAACCACGCTCGGTGGCCCTTTTGGAGGGCACCGTCTCCGGCCTCCTGCTCTTTCTGGAATTCCTCGAATTTCTTTCGGAGCAAAGCCCCCTCCAGACCCGGCGTTTTCCCGTACACCCCAACGAGAAACACGAGCCCCGACGCCACAAAGCCTTCCGTTTCGACCAGTGCTCGCAAGTGCTTCAACGAATCCAGAATCAGGGAGTATTTCTCAGGGGAGTCTCCTAGCCCCATATAACCGACCTGTTTAGTCATCGCCCATTCCAATGCCCCCCAGGTTCCTTTTCCTCTGCTGGCAAGGCCCCACTCGTGATCAAGTTCAAACCTCCGCTTCTGCGAGGCAACGATCCCAGCCTCGGCTCGGAGGAGCCGCCGTCGGCGCCAGCGAAGCTCTGCCATGTCCTCTACCAACATCTGCTCGAACTCATCGCGGGGAGCCAAAGCTCTGCGCAGAAAGTTACGAAGCTCCTCAAAGTCAGCGGGATTCTCGCCGAGTTCCTTCATGCTGGCAGCAGATACCCTGGCATAAACCAAGTGTTTGCCGGCGTTTTGGCTCGAATGTCTTTTGCCCAACTCGCTTTGGGGCCCGGTCGACTCCCGGCTGTTTGCTCGATTCGCGACCAAAAGCGGGTTAGTCAGTTTCTTCCGAATAAGAGCCATAAATCACCTCCTCTGAACAGGCGGTCCGAAACCGCCCACTCGGACGGTCTCGCCTTTTCTTCGTCCACGCTCAAAGCGAAAGACCTCATGGATTCCCCCCCCATTGCGCAGGGCCAATTTGAATGTCGGTTTCCGTCCATCAGGTTCATAAAACTCGACCTATGAAAAGTTCCAAGAAACGGTTCGGGGATTATAGGAGGGGACTCGCACTTCCTGTGCGATTTGGTCCCACTACACAACCTGCCGGCTGGCCATTCGGGCCACATTTCCTGCCGATAGGTCGGCGCTTCCTCAGCTGCTACGGGGAGGCGAAAGCTGACGGCAGCCGCATTAACGGGAAATCTCTGCCGCCGTAGTATCACCTGCCTGCACTCACCACCGAACTTACGTTCGGGCATTACGGTGGCAGGGGCGTGCGCGGTAGGTGCTCCATAACTGCCCCAAAACTTCTCTCCACCGCTCGAAGGATTACCGCAACTGTTGCAACTACCCGAACACACCACGTTAGGTTTTTAAGGGGTCTTTACGTTAACGCCGTTTCCCCCTTAGCCACCTTTGGCCGAGGCTACCGGCTGCCAATTCTCTCTTAAATTTCAAGACTTTTTTCTTTCTAGAAGGGTGCGGGAAACCTCTTTCTTTTTGAACGTCAGGAAGCCACGAGAGCATGGGTCACCTCCTGGGCAGGGGCAGCATTAAGCCGAAAGAGCTTGGAGCCGTCGTAGGGCTGATGGGTTTTGAACATAGCGTGGAGAGCGTGCAGGAGTTTGCGCATGACGGCGACCAAGGCTTGCATTTTGAATTTGCCCTGGGCGAGCAGATGCTGATAGAAGGCGCGCAAGTGCGGGTCGTGCTGGATGGCGACCAAGGCGGGCATGAACAGAGCGTGGCGGAGATGTTTATTGCCGACCTTGCTGATGCGCGGCTTCTTATGCACGGAGGTTCCCGAGGTGTACTGGCGCGGGTCGAGCCCGGCGTAGGCCACCCACTGGCGAGCCTCCAGATCGGGCACCAGCACGCCCAACTCCCCCAAGAGCTGCACGGCGCTGGTTTCGCCGATCCCGGGGACGCTGTCGAGCAGTTCAAAGCACTCGGTCAGTTGGGGATCCTGCGCGATCAGCTTGCGCGCCTGGCGGGTCAAGCGCTCCATGGCCCGTTCCTGGGCCCGCAGGCTGCGCGCCAAATCACGCCGCACCACCGCCGGAACCGCCTTGGACAGCCCGGCCGCATGCTGACGATTCTTCTCCGCCGTCTGCATCTCCACCAGCTCCCGCAGGCGCCGCGCCAGCGCGTGCAAGGCCAGCGTGGCCACCGAGGGCCGCTGCCAAGGTTTAAAGGGCATATGCACGGCAAACTGTTCCAGTACCC